>JANOXL010000038.1:0-9699 GCA_031418395.1 Rhodoferax sp.
ACCGCCACGTTTGGCGATCTCTTCGTAACTTGCCCCTTGGAGCCGTAGCTCGAACTCATGGGCACGGTCACCGCCATAGACTAAATGGGTGTGGCAGTCGATCAGCCCCGGGGTGATAAGCGCACCTGCGGCGTCGTGGCGTTGCGTGCACTGCTGCGCCAGCGCATCGGGCAGCTCAGCCTGCGGCCCGACCCAAGCGATGTGCTGGTTGTCAACGACCACTGCGCCAGACTCAATCAGACCATAAGGCGCGCTAGCCTGGGTTTGCAAGGTCGCGATGCGGGCGTTCGACCAAAGTTGAAGGCTCATACTTGACGGCTCATAGGGTCATCTCCATCCAAAGTGCGTTGTCGGCTTCCAGCGACCAGGTTGATGCGGTGTTTGAATCAACTGTGCGCCAAGCGAGTGTGCCGGGCTCCAGCAGGCAGATGTCTTGATCGAATTGCGCTACAGCCTTCGTATTAATTGCGTAAGCGGCAATCAAATGGATAGCGGACTGCGGTTGAGAAATCGCCAAACTGCCTTGCGCCTGACCTCGTACCCGTTGGAGACGACCATTAGGCCCACGCAGCATCAAATTGAAGTCTTGGGTAGGCCCGCCCAGTAAAGCGCAGTCCGTGCTCGCATCGCCCGCAAAGGCAAACGGCGGGCTGGCAGGGCGCAACTCGGTCGCCGCGCCATCTACGGTAAGACACACGCCATCACCTTCAAGCACGGCAAACCAGCGCTGCACGCCCTCAAAGGCGGAGAACGGGCCATTTGCAGTGACATCCGCCACAGAAAGGCGAATGCGCCAGTCGCTGGCAGACGGCCAGGCGAGCAGCTCTCGGGTGAGGCCGCCACCGTTTTTCCAGGCTTGGGCTGGGCTGTCGGTCAGCCGGACGATGTGCCAGCTCATGCTTGAAACTGCCCCGCAAAACTGTACAGGCCCGCGGGATACACAAGCCGCGCCAAACTGGCGACGTTTGTACCACTCACGGTGCGCCTTGTCATGGCCAGACAGGGCGAGGATCGCTTGACGCCCAGGGCTTTGGCTTCCTCGACAGACGGCAAACAGGCCTCGATGTTGTAGCTGGCTTCTGTCAACGGGGCATGGGCCAGCAAATGATGGGTGGGCGAAGTCTGAGTGAAATCCACGGCCAAGTAGTCTGGTGCTGCCGCAGGATTGACATAACGGTCTTCATATTGCAGCGGGACGCCGTTTTCCAGATGGGTCAACACCGTGTGAAAAACCTTTGCGCCGGTATTCAAACCCAGCGACCGCGCAACCCCTGCGCTGGCCCGCTCTTGCGCGACCAACAACACTCGGGTGCTGTGCAGATGACCCCGTTCAGCCATTTCTTCGTGGATGTCCCGAATCGTCAGACGGGATGAAATCCGGTGCAGCTCGGCCACGCGTGTGCCAGAGCCCCGCACGCGAGTGACCAGGCCCTCGGCCATCAATTCCCGCAGCGCCCGGTTGGCGGTCATCCTGGCGACGCCGAATTTCTGGCTCAAGGCCGATTCGCTGGGAACTGGGTCGCCAGGTCTCCATTGGCCGCTGCTGATGTGACCTTTGACGAAGGCTTTGACTTGCTCGTAAATCGGTACCGCTGGTATTTCCATACCCCGTAGATTACCCTAGTTGACAGAAGTTGTATAGACAACTAAACTGCTTTTCAAATAAAGTTGTATAGACAACTTTTGTTTAACGTCGCTGGGCTTGGCTTGTTGTGAAAGCCAGTTTTTTAAGGAGTTCATCATGTCTGATTTGTCGCAGGCCCCGTATCTTGAAAGCAAAGCCCGCCCGGTGCGCTCGCCCCGTGGCGGCGTCCTCAGTTGTGCCAACTGGCAAATTGAAGCGGCCTACCGTATGTTGCAAAACAACCTCGACCCAGAGGTCGCCGAAAACCCCGACGAGCTTGTGGTCTACGGTGGCATTGGCAAAGCAGCGCGCAATTGGCCGTGTTTCGACGCGATCCTGCACAGCCTGCGCACGCTGAAGCCTGATGAAACCCTGCTGATCCAATCGGGCAAACCTGTCGGTGTGTTTCGCACCCACACCGGCGCACCGCGCGTGTTACTGGCCAACTCCAATTTGGTGCCGCAATGGGCCAACTGGGAGCATTTCAACCAGCTCGACCGTGCCGGCTTGATGATGTACGGCCAAATGACGGCGGGTAGCTGGATTTATATTGGCAGCCAGGGCATCGTGCAAGGCACGTATGAGACTTTTGTGGAAGCGGGTCGGCAGCATTTCAACGGCGACCTCGCTGGCCGCTGGATTCTGACCGCGGGACTCGGCGGTATGGGTGGCGCGCAGCCATTGGCCGCCACGTTTGCCGGCGCGTGTTCGCTGAATATCGAGTGTCAACAAAGCCGCATCGACTTTCGTATTCGCACCCGTTATCTCGATAAACAGGCGAAAGACCTGGACGAAGCGCTGGCACTCATCCAGCACCACACTGCCCGCAAAGAGGCGGTATCCATCGGCCTTTGTGGCAATGCAGCTGAAATCGTCCCGGAACTGGTGCGCCGCGCCCAGGCGGGCGGCATCCGCCCCGACATCGTGACTGATCAGACATCAGCCCATGACGTCATTAACGGCTATTTGCCCATCGGCTGGAGCGTGGCACGCTGGCAGGCCGCGCAGAAAGATCCGTCGCAACATGCCGCGCTAAAACGCGCCGCTGGAGAATCCTGCGCCGCCCACATCCGCGCCATGCTGGCCTTCCACGGTATGGGCATCCCTACCGTGGACTACGGCAACAACCTGCGCCAGGTGGCCAAAGACTTTGGTGTGGCCAATGCGTTTGACTTCCCCGGTTTTGTGCCTGCGTATGTGCGCCCGCTGTTCTGCAAAGGCATTGGCCCCTTCCGCTGGGTGGCACTGAGCGGTGACCCCGAGGACATCCGCAAAACAGACGCGAAGATGAAAGAACTCTTCCCCGACAACAAACACTTGCACCGCTGGCTGGATATGGCGCAGGAGCGCATCGCCTTTCAGGGCTTGCCCGCGCGTATTTGCTGGATCGGCCTGGGTGAGCGGCATCTGGCCGGCCTGGCTTTCAACGAGATGGTGAAATCCGGCGAACTCAAAGGCCCGATCGTGATTGGCCGCGACCACCTGGACAGCGGCTCGGTGGCCTCACCCAACCGCGAGACAGAGGCCATGATGGACGGCAGCGATGCAGTCAGCGACTGGCCTTTGCTCAACGCCTTGCTCAACACCGCCAGTGGCGCCACCTGGGTCAGCCTGCACCATGGTGGTGGCGTCGGCATGGGCTATTCACAACACAGCGGTGTGGTGATCTGTGCCGATGGCACTGCAGAAGCGGCAGACAAACTGGGGCGCGTGCTATTTAACGACCCGGCCACCGGCGTCATGCGCCATGCGGATGCGGGTTATGACATCGCCAAGGCCAGCGCCAAACAGAACCACTTGAACTTGCCCATGCTCGCATGACTGAAACTCTGGTTCCTGGCGAGTTAACGCTGACCCAATTGCGCCGCCTGTGTGCGCAGACGGTGCCACTTGTGGTGCTGGACGCTGCTTGTCGGCCCGGCATTCGCGCCAGCGCAGCGCTGGTGAAGCGTGCCACCGAGGGTGATGCTCCCGTTTATGGTGTCAACACCGGCTTCGGCAAGTTGGCCTCCACCCGTATCGCACGGGAGGATTTAGCGGTATTGCAGCTCAAACTGTTGCGCTCGCACGCGGTTGGCGTGGGTGAGCCGATGAGTGAACGCGTGGTGCGGCTCATATTGCTGCTCAAGGCCACCAGTTTGGCGCGCGGGTTTTCGGGCGTACGTGAAGAAGTCGTCGATGCGTTGATCAACCTTCACAACGCGGGTGTCGTTCCTGTCATACCTTGCCAAGGCTCGGTTGGCGCCTCAGGCGACTTGGCACCTTTAGCGCATTTAAGCCTGCCGTTGATCGGCGAGGGCGAGGCGTTTTACCAAGGTGTGCGGATGCCTGGCGGTGAGGCGTTGGTTAAGGCCGGCCTGAAGCCCATCGTGCTGAGCGCCAAAGAAGGGCTCGCGTTGATTAATGGCACGCAAGTTTCCGCCGGGCTGGCCATCGAGGCGTTGCTGGCCACCGATCGTGTGTTTGAAGCTGCGGTGCTCTCCGGCGCGCTGACGCTGGATGCAGCCCGCGGAAGTGATGGGCCGTTTGACGCGCGGATTCACGCAGTGCGAGGCCAGCCGGGGCAAATCGATTGCGCAGCGGCTTATCGAGCGTTGACGGCGGGAAGCGCCATCCGTGCCTCGCATCTCGAAGGAGATGATCGCGTGCAAGACCCTTACTGTTTGCGCTGCCAACCCCAAGTCATGGGCGCTTGCCTGGACCAAATGCGTTATGCCACGCAGGTGCTGGTGCGCGAGGCCAATGCCGTGACCGACAACCCTTTGGTATTTGATGGCCTTATGGTCTCGGGCGGCAATTTTCATGCCGAGCCGGTCGCACTGGCTGCTGATGCGTTGGCCGTGGCCATTGCAGAAATCGGCGCTATTGCCGAGCGACGCATCGCCATGTTGGTGGACACGGTCGTGTCGCGCCTGCCGCCGTTCCTCACGCCAGACCCCGGCCTGAATAGCGGCTTCATGATCGTGCATGTCACGGCAGCGTCGCTTGCCAGCGAAAACAAATCCTTGGCTCACCCGGCAAGCGTGGACAGTTTGCCCACCTCTGCCAACCAGGAAGATCATGTCAGCATGGCCACATTTGCCGCGCGGCGGCTGACGCCCATGCTGGACAATACCGCGCACATCGTCGCGATTGAGCTGTTGGCAGCAGCACAGGGCATTGAATTTTTGCGCCCCTTGACGAGCAGCGCGCCACTGGAGACCCTGCTGCGTCTGATCCGCAGTGTGTCACCTTCGATGATGCAGGATCGCAGCTTGGCGCCCGATATGAAGGCTGTGCATGCCATGGTGCTGCAAGGCTTCGTCGGCAAAGCGATCGAAACCACGGTGCCTGAACTAGATGCCCTGAAGCTTCATTAGACACAGCGACAATTTCCACTTTCTGTCCCCCGTTCCATCTGTCATCAAAACCCTAGGAGAACCCATGAAAAGACTGTTGACCGCCACCGTGATCGCCCTATCTCTTGCCGGTGCCCAGGCGCAAGAAACCAAAATTGCCATCGGTATTTCGGGTTGGACGGGGTTTGCCCCGCTGACCTTGGCCAAAGAAGTCGGCATTTTCAAGAAAAACGGCCTGGACGTTTCCATCAAGAAGATTCCGCAAAAAGACCGCCACCTGGCCATCGCCTCAGGTGACATCCAGTGCGCGGCAACGACCGTGGAAACCTGGGTGGCGTGGAATGCCGCCGGTGTGGCCACGACGCAAATCTTCCAGCTTGACAAAAGCTTCGGCGCAGACGGCATGGTCGTCAAACCCAACATCACCAAGATCAGCGACCTTAAAGGCAAAACTGTGGCGGCTGACGCACCCGGCACCGCGCCCTATTTCGGCCTGGCCTGGATGCTCAAGAAAAACGGCCTGTCGATCAAAGACGTGAAGGTGGTCAACTTGTCACCCCAAGCTGCCGCCAACGCCATGATTGCGGGCAACAACGACATCGACGCCGCCATGACCTACGAACCTTATCTAGGTGCTGTACGGGCCAAACCCGAGGCGGGCAAGATCATTGCGACCACGCTGGACTACCCGATGGTGATGGACACCTTCGGCTGCACTCCCAAGTTCCTGACTGACAACGCCAAGGCCGCCAAAGCATTGGCCGACAGCTACTTCGAAGCCCTGGAGATGATCGCGAAGGATCCGAAGAAGAGTTTTGAAATCATGGGCGCCGACGTGAAGCAGTCCGGCGAGCAGTTTGAAGCCAGCCAGAAGTACCTTCGCTGGCAGGATCGTGCCGCGAACCAGAAGTTCTTCGCTGGTGAACATGCGCAGTTCAGCAAAGAAGCGGCCGATCTGCTTTTGGAAGTTGGCATCATCCGGGCGATGCCTGATATGAGCAAACTCGCCGATACCCGTTTCCTCAAATAACACCCAAATGCGCCCGCTGCAACCCGTCAGCCCTGGCACCCGTGTGGTGCTGGGCGTAAGTTTCTTCATCCTGTTTTTTGCGCTGTGGGCTGCCGTCACATTCGGTGGAATGGTGTCCAAGACTTTTCTGGCGGACCCACTGACGATGGTGCGCTCGGGCTATGACTTGCTGGTCAACCAAGGCTTCATCAAGGATATCGGAATGACGGTTTGGCGGGTGTTGGGTGGCTTCATCATTGCCACCGCCTTCGCTGTGCCGCTGGGTGTGTTGATGGGCGCCTACAAACCCATTGAAGCTTTTTTTGAACCGTTTGTGAGTTTTGCCCGCTACCTGCCAGCTTCGGCCTTCATCCCTTTGCTGATCCTCTGGGCGGGTATTGGTGAAGCCCAAAAACTCAGCGTGATCTTCATTGGCAGCTTTTTCCAGCTGGTATTGATGATTGCGGTGAGCGTTGGAAACACTCGGCGCGACTTGGTGGAAGCCGCCTACACGCTGGGTGCGAGCGACCGTGGCATCGTCACGCGTGTGCTGATGCCCAGCAGCGCACCCGAGATCGCCGAGATCTTGCGCATGGTGCTGGGTTGGGCCTGGACGTATGTGATCGTCGCGGAGCTAATCGGTGCATCCAGTGGCATTGGCCACATGATCACGGATAGCCAGGCTCTGCTGGCCACCGACCAGATCATCTTCGGCATCATCGTGATTGGTCTCATTGGTCTGGCGAGCGATTACGCTTTCAAAGCCTTCAACCGCAAACTCTTTCCCTGGGCGAGGTTATGAACATTCTTGAAGTCTCCCAGATCTCAAAAACCTTTGCGGGTGCCAACGGCGGAACCGTGGCCCTGCAGGCCACGGATCTAACGGTCGCCGAAAACGATTTCATCACCATCCTGGGACCATCAGGTTGCGGCAAGAGCACGCTGCTGCGTATGGTCGCCGGTTTAGATACGCCAACCACGGGTCGCATCACGCTGGACGGCAAGACTGTGAGCGGCCCAGGTGCTGACCGCGGTATGGTGTTTCAAAGTTATACGCTGTTTCCATGGCTGACGGTGCTGCAAAACGTCTGTTTTGGCTTGCGTGAAAAGGGCCTGACGCTGCCCGAGCAGCAAGACATCGCGCACCAGTTCCTGGCCAAAGTGGGACTCAAGGACTTTGGCAACCACTTCCCCAAGCAGCTATCAGGCGGCATGCAGCAGCGCACGGCGTTGGCCCGCGCCTTGGCCAACAACCCGCGCATCTTGCTGATGGACGAGCCCTTCGGCGCACTGGATCACCAAACCCGCGAGTTGATGCAAGAGCTGCTGGCGGGTATTTGGGAGGCGGAGCGCAAGACGGTGATGTTTGTCACGCACGATATCGACGAGGCCATCTTTATGGGAAGCCGCGTGATGGTCATGAGCGCCAGGCCCGGTCGTATCAAATGCGATTTGCCTGTGGCAATCGACCACCCGCGTCACTACTCTGTGAAGACCACGCCGATGTTCTCGGAACTCAAGTCTCGGCTTACCGAAGAGATCCGGATTGAGGTACAACGCGCTACGGGGTTGATGGCCATTCCAGCCTGACGTTTCTTTGATTGCCGGCGCCAGTTGCAGGGCGTTAATAGGCGGCAATCACCCCATCACTGCGCGGGTCTGCCGCGCCTAAATACAAACCATCAGGTTGCCGCACGATGGCGCCTGCGTGGCCCATGGTGTCGCTGTAGTTGGGGAAAATTTCGACTTCATGGCCGGCGGTTTTGAGGGCTTGCATCACCGCCGGGTCGAAGCGGTTTTCGAACTTCAGCGTGGTGGTGTCCATGCCCCAGGTTTTGCCGAGCAGCCAACGAGGTGCGCTCACCGCAGCCTGTAGCGTTTGCCCGAACATGGCGTAACGGCTGAACACGGCCGACTGGCTCTGCGGCTGGCCGTCGCCGCCCATGTTGCCGTAGACCATGTGGCGGCCATCGTCAAACCGCGCATGCGCCGGGTTGAGCGTGTGGAAGGGCTTTTTATGTGGCGCGAGGGCAATGTGGGAAGCAGGATCAAGCAGGAAACTCGAACCGCGGTTTTGCCAGACGATGCCAGTATCTTGCAGGACCACACCTGAGCCGAACTCCCAGTACACACTTTGGATGTAACTCACCATGCGGCCAGCGCTGTCTGCCGTGCCCATCCAGATGGTGTCGCCGTGGATGGGCTTCTCGGGCCATTCAAGGGCCTTTTTCATATCGACCGCTGCAACACACTGGTCGATGAAAGCGTCAGTCAAAAACTGCTCGGGGCTCACACCGCGTTCAGCCATCGTGGCTGGGTCGGCAATGTGGCGGTTGCGCACTTTGAAGGCTTGTTTGGTCGCCTCGACAAGGGCGTGCAGATACTCGAAACCGTCGGCTTCCTTGATGTTGTGGCGCAGGCGGAGTTTGTCAAAAATGGCCAGGATCATCAGCGATGCAAGGCCCTGCGTGGGGGGCGCCAGGTTGTACAGCGTGGCCGCGCCATTGGTGGCGCTACCACGCAAGTTCACTTTGACGGACAACGGCTTCGCGGTTGACGCGCGGTGTGCCTGCAGGTCGGCAAGGCGCACAGGGCCGCCCAGGCGCTCATGTTCTGCCCCAATGGCCGCCGCCAACTCGCCACGGTAATAGTCATCCAGACCTTTGGTGGCCAGCGTTTGCAGCGTGTTGCCAAGCGCCGGGTATTTGCGCAGGGTGTTGACGACAGGAAGTTCTTTCCCGTTCAAAAACTGCGTCGCAAACCCAGGTTGCTGCCCCAGCTCTGGCAAAAATTTCGTCGTGAAGTTGACCTGGCTTTGCGTCACCGGCGCGCCCTGCTGCGCGTACCAAATCGCGTCTTGCAGCAGGCGCGACACGGGCAATTTGCCGCCCATGCGGGTGGAATGCGTCAAGGCCTCTTGCCATCCTGAGATCGCACCCGCCGCCGTCAGCGCCGCTAACGGCCCGCGCCCTGGAATCGCCTGCAAGCCTTTGCTTTTGTAAAAGTCAATGGTCGCCAGCCCCGCCGCGCGGCCACAGGCGTCAATGGCAACCGGTTCTTTGCCTGGCTCGGAAATGATCCAGAAACCATCACCGCCAATCGAATTCATGTGCGGGTAGACCACGGCGATCGTGGCCGCAGCAGCCACCATGGCTTCAATGGCGTTGCCGCCTTCACGCAATACAGCACTGGCGCTGTTGGCCGCCAAGTGGTGCGGCGCGGTGACCATGCCGCGCGAAGAAGTCAGGGTTTGTCGCATCAATAATCCTTTGGATCTCTCCCGTTTGCCTTGAGCTTGTCGAAGGGTTTCGACAAGCTCAGCCCGAACGGAACTACGCTTTTAGAAACTTGTTGGCGATGGCGCCTAATGCTTTGACATACGCTGCCATCGGCACACGCACCACACCCGCACCGATCTGACCGATACCGGCCTCCTTGTGCGCAATGCCGGTAGTGACC
The DNA here is from genome assembly GCA_031418395.1 of Rhodoferax sp. Taxonomy (GTDB): domain Bacteria; phylum Pseudomonadota; class Gammaproteobacteria; order Burkholderiales; family Burkholderiaceae_C; genus JANYCG01. The sequence continues at coordinate 9,431 of JANOXL010000038.1, forward strand.
AAGGGGCGGATGCCGGTATCAACCACCTTGCGCACATCAATGCCGCAAGGCGCACCAGCAAAGTCCAGTGCGGGCAAGGAAAGAGCCGGGTTTTTGGTGACGGTGATCTCGTACATTTCGCGGCTGTAACGTACAGCGTCGCCCACTGTGCCCCCCGCCAGCAGCGTGAGCGCGGGTGAGGCGGCAAACGAGCAGCCGCCAAAACCAGCGGTTTCAGTGATGGCACTGTCGCCAATATCAGGGCAGGCATCCTCCTGTTTGAAGCCGGG
>JANOXL010000039.1:0-5064 GCA_031418395.1 Rhodoferax sp.
GAGCATGTGAACCTCGTCGATCATGAAGACTTTGAAGCGACCCTGCACCGGCTTGTACACCGCCTGCTCCAGAAGCGACTGGACTTCATCGACACCGCGGTTCGAGGCGGCGTCCAGCTCGGTGTAATCAACGAATCGACCGCTATCAATATCGGTGCAGGCCTGGCAAACCCCACAGGGGCTGGCGGTAATGCCGCCCTGACCGTCCGGGCCCTGGCAGTTGAGGGACTTGGCCAGGATGCGCGACACGGTCGTTTTGCCCACACCGCGTGTGCCGGTGAACAAATAGGCGTGGTGCAGGCGCCGCGACTCCAGCGCGTTGACCAGCGCCCGCACGACGTGCTCCTGCCCCACCATTTCGGAAAAGTTCCGGGGGCGGTATTTGCGGGCAAGCACGAGGTAGGACATGCGGGAGATTCTAAGTGGGCTGCTCCCGCGCACCTGCGGACATGGGGCGACAAGCTCGTTGATTGATCATTCCCATATTGGGTATGATCGGATCAAATCAGCGTCAAAATCCGATATTTATCAATGAAACTGGCCCCCAAGTCTCGTAAAATATACGCAGTTAGCTACTATATTTATAGCAACCTCAAACCCTGCTGGAGACCTGTAGCGGTCCGTCAGAACCGTCGATGCAAGCTGCCCAGCAGCTACAATGGGGTGGACGGGCCTTCCCGCATGGTAAAGCGGCCAACCGGGTCAGGTGGGGAACCAAGCAGCCCTAACTGTGGAGCCAGTGCCGGGGTCAAGGCTCGTCACCTTTTTTATTTTTTGGCGTCAGCGCATCCAGTATTTGAGAGCGCCAAAAGCCAAAAGACCCAGCGCGGACCACAACAGCAACTTCATGAAAATTGAGGTCTCAGCCGCTGGCAGGGGCCCGGGATGCAACCCGCTCGGTACGGTCATCGGCCCCAGCATGGAGGGGATGGTGCTGTTATGTTCCATACGATGTCCTGTAGTGTTGGCTTGGTTTGCCATGGGTGCAATGATTGCAACTAGGGCTTGCGCAATGCTCACATTTTAGATGCCCTGGACCGCATTCTGCTAGAGGAAAACCTCTATGCCACACCAGAATATTTGCAGCAACAAGCCGCCATTGTGTGACTTTGTACCTCGTGTTTTCGCCCTGCTTCAAGCCGCCACGCGGGCGCATTTTGTATGATCGCCTAAACGTGCCCCACGCGACGCCAGTCCCCACGCCAATCTCAACGCCACTTTCAACCCCACCATGCCCCAATTCGCCGCCAACCTGTCGATGATGTACCCCGAACTCGGGTTTCTGGACCGTTTTGAAGCCGCCGCCAAAGACGGCTTCAAGGCTGTTGAGTTCCTGTTTCCTTACGCCTCTGACAAATCCGACATCGCCGCACGGCTCCAGGCCAACGGCTTGAAGCAGGTCTTGTTCAACGTGCCGCCTGGCGGTGCCGACCGCGAAGCCGTTGGCCGCGCCATGCAAGACAATGCCCGGGGCACCGCCTGCGTGCCAGGACGCGAGGCCGAGTTTCAGTTCGGCGTGCAACTGGCTTTTGAATATGCCGAGGCGATCAACTGCCCGCGCGTTCACCTCATGGCCGGCCAAGTGCCCGAGGGCCTGGAGCGCACGGCCCTGCAAACCACCTACGTCAACAACCTGCGTTGGGCCGCACGTCTGGCCGCTGCCCAAGGCCTCGAAGTGGTGATCGAACCCATCAACACACGCGACGTTCCGCGTTTCTTCCTGAACCGCCAGGACCACGCCCACGACATCGTGCAGGAGATCGGCCTGCCTAACCTCAAAGTGCAGATGGACCTGTACCACTGCCAGATCGTCGAAGGCGATGTGGCCAGCAAAATCCGCCAGTACCTGCCCACCGGCCGCGTCGGCCATTTCCAGCTCGCCGGTGTGCCTGAGCGCCATGAGCCGGACATCGGCGAAGTCAATTACCCCTACCTGTTTGCCGTGATCGACGAGGTTTCGAAAAGCTGCGGCTGGCAGGGCTGGATCGGTTGTGAATACCGGCCGTTGCGGGGCGGGCAGCCGGGGGGGACTTCGGCGGGGTTGGGGTGGTTGAAGCCCTGGTTGTAATCCCATAACGGAATCCCACAACGTAATCCCTTAACGCGGAAATCTACAACCGCGGCAACTGCGCCTTGAGCGGTTTAACAGGTTGCTGGCCACTTCCAAAGCGCGCTCACCTGTTGGCATTGGAAAAGTCCGCTCCGGTTCTAAGCCCTGCTTGCCGACGGGGGCATGTAACTAGGCATTTCGGTGGGGTCACGCGCGGCAGGGGTCAGGCACGAGTTGGCAGCGATGCTTGATTCGTCACAGATAGTACTCAAGGATTTCGTCGCCGTGTTTGTCAATTTGCCCGGTTGAGCGCCAGCCGAGATGCCTGTAGAAGCCGTAGGACCTGCTCTTCGGGTCCGCCGAGCAGCCCAGAAACAAACGTGAATTCCCAGCTCTGACGAGGTCTGCATTGACCCTGCTCAATAGAGACTTGCCAATCCCTTGGCCTTCGTATTCCGCAAGCAACGCCAGGACGACGACTTCGCCTTCCTTGCTTGAACCGAAGCAGTAGCCAATCATTTTTCCGTTCGCGCTGCAAACGTGGCCAGGCAATGCACCCGTTCGAATGTTCTCACTCCAAGACGCAACCGTGATGCCCATCGATTCGAGCCGTTCTGGCGAGACCGCGTTTTCGCGTGTTTTGCCGCGAAGCTGGATGCATTCGAGTGCATCGTCGGGAATCGCTCGTCTGTATTGGAGACTCATGAGGCGTGCGCAGTGTTGAATTTCTGATGCTTACTTCTCTTTTTGACCGGAAAGATTCTCACCTCAAAAGCGCCGTTTGGCTACTCCAACGGAAACGAACCATTAGAACGCCACAGGCCGGGTTTCGGTTTTTAGCGTCGTAAACCAACCATCACAGAGCGCGGTGATAGGGAAATGGGACCGGGCTTTGCTTCGAAAGGCGCGTGGTCACAATCTGTCAGCGAACACAAAAAATGGCCAAGCGCCAGCTTGACCCATTTTTCGAATCCGCGCGTGTTTTCGAAGCAAAACCGCATGCCCATTGCCCTGTCGCCGTGCGGATTGCAAGGCACAGCGCAGCACAACACAGCACCGCACCGCATACACCGCACCAGCAGAAAACAACAGTTAACATGGGTGTTAACAATAAGTCAGGATAACCCAAGTTTTAGAGAGATTGAAGGAAATTCAAGCTTCAGGTCTCGTGAAATGGATCTGTATAGCTATATAAAAAATAGCATCGAAAATCAACATTCCAATCCGTAAGCACCAGGCTATTGACCCAACCCACCCTGCAAATACCGCAAAACCCCCTGCCCCGCCACCCGCCCGCTACCCAGGCACGCAGTAAGCAGATAACCGCCCGTGGGGGCTTCCCAATCGAGCATTTCACCGGCGCAGAACACGCCGGGCAGGCGCTGCAACATCAGGTTTGAATCGAGCGCATCAAAGCGCACGCCGCCTGCGCTGCTGATGGCCTCGGCCACGGGGCGAGGCTGCGCCACGGTGATGGGCAAGTGTTTGATGGTGGCGGCCAGGCGCGCAGGGTTGTTCATACCGTCCTTGCCGAGCACCTCGTACAAGACCGCGGCTTTGATGCCGTCCAGATGCAGGCGGCTTTTGAGGTGGCTGGAGAGCGAGCGCGAGCCGCGCGGGTGGGTGACTTCGGCCAGCACTTTGGCGGCGGGCACATCGGGCAGCAGGTCGATGTAAAAGGTGGCGCGGCCTTCGCGTGTGATCGTGTCGCGCAAAAGCGCGGAGGCGGCGTAGATCAGGCTGCCTTCCACGCCGGTGGCGGTGGCGACGAATTCACCTTTGCGCTCGAACAACGCGCGGTTGTCGTTGGCGTATGCAAGGCTTTCGATGTTGTTGAAGCCGTCTGCTGCATGCCGAGCGGGCGTTGCCCCACCTTGCGAGGCTTGACGCATCGCACCAAAGGACAAATCACGCGGCGCTTCGATCCGTATCGCGACCGACTTGAACGGCTGGCCGGCGAATTTTTGTGCAAAAAAAACGCTCCAGCCGCTTTGATCGCCAAACGCCACATCAAAGCCGCAGTTGGCAGGCACGAGGGGCGCGACATCAACACTCCGCGCTACCAACGGCGCCACCCATGCGCCGGTGGAACCCAGTTGCGGCCAGCTGGCGCCGCCCAGGGCCAGCACGACGGCGTCAGCGCTGGCCAGCACCTCAGCGCCTGCGGATTCAAAGCGCACACATTGCGCCGGATGTGATGTCGCACTGGGTGAATTTGACGTAGCTTTCAAAGCGCCCTGCACACCGACTGCAGCTGATTCAGCCCAGCCCAGCCAACGGTGCCGCATATGAAATTGCACCGGCGGCGCGGATAAAACACCCTCACCGCCCGCCCGCAACCGATGCAGCCAGGCGCGCAAAAGCGGCGCGGCTTTCATGTCTTTGGGGAACACGCGCCCCGAAGTGCCCACAAAGGTTTCGACGCCCAGGCCCTGTGCCCAGGCGCGCACGGCAGCGGCGCCGAACGCGTTGAGCCAGGGTTCTAACTGCGCTCGGCGCGCGCCAAAGCGCCCCGCGAAAACATCTGACGCCTCCGAATGCGTGAGGTTGAGGCCACCTTTGCCCGCCAGTAAAAACTTGCGGCCGGCGGAGGGCATGGCGTCGTAAACATCGACACGAACGCCGGCTTGCGACAAGGTTTCGGCGGCCATCAAACCCGCCGGGCCTGCGCCAATGACGACTGCGGTTTTTAACATCCTTTCCGATCCAGACTGGCACTATTTATCATTATATTTATGTTGACTTTTATGCATGAGATAAAACCATATTTGGTCTCGTTTTTATTGTATTTTCAGCTACAAATAGAGGTCTATTTATGATCATATTTTGATCAGGCTAGAACGCAAAATTTCTCCAACCGACGGCCTTTTCAAATCCAGATAACCCTACTCAACTCCGGGTAACAACACCATTTCCCCGTCACCCGTCAAAAAGGCCGCGACCACCTGCGCCTGCGGGTAGAGCGCTTGAATGGCCGCGCGGTAGCGAGCCAACTGCGTCACCAATGTCGGGTC
>JANOXL010000040.1:0-4682 GCA_031418395.1 Rhodoferax sp.
GCACCGGCCCAGCCTTCAAGGAACTTGTTGAGCACCCCCAAGCCCAGCGCGGCATACACCGTGCCTGCGAGTTGGCCCACGCCACCAAGCACCACCACCATGAATGAATCGACGATGTAACCCTGGCCCAGGTCTGGCCCCACATTGCCCACCTGGCTGAGCGCACAACCGGCCAGCCCGGCGATGCCGCTGCCCAGCGCAAAGGCGTAGGTGTCCACACGTGCGGTGTTCACGCCCATACACGAGGCGATCGGCCGGTTTTGCGTGACGCCGCGCACGAAAAGACCGAGTCGGGTGCGGCTGATAAGGCAGGCCACACCCGCCAGCACCGCGAGCGCGAAAACGATGATGACCAGACGGTTGTAGGGCAGCGAGAGATTGCCCAGCACCTGCACGCCGCCACTCATCCACGAGGGGTTTTCAACACCCACGTTTTGCGCACCAAAGAGGCTGCGCACCAGTTGCATCAGCATCAGGCTGATGCCCCAGGTCGCCAGCAAAGTCTCCAACGGGCGGCCATAAAGGAAGCGGATCACGCTGCGCTCCAGCGCGGCGCCCATCAGAGCCGACGCCATAAAAGCCACCGGCACCGAGGCCAGCAGATACCAGTCAAAATACCCCGGCAGATATTTCTGGAACAAACCCTGCACGACGTAGGTGGCGTAAGCACCAATCATCATCAACTCGCCGTGCGCCATATTGATGACACCCATCAACCCGTAGGTAATGGCCAAACCCAGCGCGACCAGCAGCAGGATCGAGCCCAGGCTGAGTCCACTGAACATGGCACCCAGTTTGTCGCCCCAGGCCAGTGCGCCTTCTACCGTTTTGAGCGACGCGGTCAATGCCGCTTTGACGTCGGGCTCTGTCTCTACCTTGAGGCGCTCCAGCAGCACGGTTTTGGTGCTGGCCTGGCCGCTTTGCGCGAGCAGCGTAGCGGCGATCAGGCGCTTGGACTTGTCGACGCTGTTAAGCAGCACGGCAGCGCGGATCATGCCGAGTTGATCTTTAAGTTGTAGGTTCTTCTCGGCGGCAAAGGCCTTTTCAATAAGGGGAAGTTTGGCTTCGTCGCTTTCGTTTTGCAGCGCCTTGATGCCTTCAGCGCGGGTTTTGTCGTCTTTTGAAACCAACTTCAAAGCGGCCAGCGCGGTGTCAATTTCGCCGCGCATACGGTTGTTGTTGATCACGTCTTCGGCCGTGTCAGGAACAGCGGCTTCTGCGCCTGTGATCGCATCAAATCCCTTGCCGTTGCGCACTATAAATACTTTGTCGGCGGTGACCTTGACGGCGTCTTCAGAGAGCGCTTTCAAAAAGGCCGCGGTCTTGTCATCTGGCGTTGAAGCAGCGCGCGTCAGCGCTTCGATACGCGCGTCGGTCTCACCCATGGCCATGCCGATGGCATCACAGGGCGTCAGGGCGTGCCCATGGGCAGCGAATGCCATTCCAACCCCCAACAAGAACCACCGAAACAACATGTCGCAGACCACCACATTCAACATTTGGAACAATTTGCAGGCAAAAGAATGCCCGCGCTGCATGCCTTGCCACGCAGCACAGGCTTTGTCTGCCACTCTGGCGCAGCACGCCTTACGGCCCGCCGCGCTGCAAAGAACTTATTTTTTGACAATTTGCATTTTGGCGGGCTCGTCAGGCTTCTTGTCGTTGCCTTCGATGTACGGGCTCCAAGGCTTTGCTTTCACCGGGCCGGGTGTTTTCCAGACCACGTTGAACTGGCCGTCGGCCTTGATTTCGCCGATGAAAACCGACTTGTGCAAATGATGGTTTTTCTCATCCATCTTGCTGGTAATGCCCGAGGGTGCGGTGAAGGTCTGGCCGGCCATGGCAGCGATGACCTTGTCTGTGTCGGTGGACTTGGCTTTTTCAACAGCCTGCTTCCACATGTTGATGCCAATGTAGGTGGCTTCCATCGGGTCGTTGGTGAGTGGTTTGTCTTTGTGACCGGCGATCCCTTTGGCTTTGGCGTATTCGCTCCATTTTTTGATGAAGGCGTCATTGGTCGGATTTTTGATCGACTGGAAATAGTTCCAGGCGGCCAGGTGGCCCACCAGCGGCTTGGTGTCTACGCCGCGCAGTTCTTCTTCACCTACCGAGAACGCGACCACAGGCACGTCTTTGGCTTTCAGGCCGGCATTGCCCAGCTCCTTGTAGAAAGGCACATTGGAGTCACCGTTGATGGTGGAGACCACCGCCGTCTTACCGCCTGCGGAGAACTTCTTCACGTCAGCGACGATGGTTTGGTAATCCGAGTGACCAAACGGCGTGTATTTCTCGTCGATGTCGGTGTCTTTCACGCCTTTGGACTTCAAGTAGGCGCGCAAGATTTTATTGGTCGTGCGGGGATAAACGTAGTCGGTGCCCAACAGCACCCAGCGCTTGGCGGCACCGCCGTCTTTGCTCATCAAATAATCAACCGCAGGAATGGCCTGCTGGTTGGGTGCTGCTCCGGTGTAAAACACGTTTTTTGAAAGCTCTTCACCTTCGTATTGAACCGGGTAGAACAACAAGCCGTTCATCTCTTCGACCACTGGCAACACCGACTTGCGCGACACCGAAGTCCAGCAACCAAAAATCACGGCGACTTTGTCTTGACCCAGCAATTGCTTGGTTTTTTCAGCGAACAATGGCCAGTTGGAAGCGGGATCCACAATCACCGGCTCGAGCTTCTTGCCCATTACACCGCCCTTGGCGTTGATCTCGTCAATCGCCATCAACACCGTGTCTTTCAGCACGGTTTCTGAAATGGCCATGGTGCCCGAGAGACTGTGCAAAATGCCAACCTTGATGGTGCCGCCTGCCTGTGCGTACACCGAACCGGCCCCAGCCAACCCAAATCCCAACGCGATAGACGCGGTGAGCGATTTCAATGTACCTCGACGATTCATGAGTTTTCTCCAAAAAAAATGAGTGATGTGATCCACCGTGGATCTGTCTGGATGGACCTGTAGGGGTTATCGCAAGCGCCGTGCCAGGCCAGCCGATGCATTCGCTTGCCTGAAAACCGACTTTTCGACCCAAAACAGTGCGCGCTCGTGGTGCATGCACCAGATTGACAACTATTCCGAGCTGCAAGACGTGAATGCACAGCGTCTGCAGCCGCGCAAGTGCGCCCAAACAGGCACGGCACTTGCGTGACAATGCGCACAGACAGACACCCCAACAGGCATGCATTGATCCATGGAACTCACTCCCCGCGAAAAAGACAAACTGCTGCTGTTTACCGCTAGCCTCCTGGCTGAGCGACGCAAGGCGCGCGGACTCAAACTCAATTACCCGGAGGCCATTGCCTTTATCAGCGCAGCGGTAATGGAGGGCGCTCGCGACGGCAAAACCGTGGCACAGCTCATGAGTGAAGGCCGCACAATCCTAACGCGCCAAGACGTGATGGACGGCATCGCCGAAATGATTCCCGATATCCAGGTGGAGGCCACTTTCCCGGATGGGACCAAGCTCGTGACTGTGCATCAGCCCATTGTTTGAGCATGGCATCAACCCTTTTCAGATTCCCTTGACGAGATACTCACATGAAACTAATGTCTATCAAATTGGTAGCGTTCTGCGGCTTCTTTGGCAGAGCTGGGTCACTATTTGCACATGATGGTCATGGCCTTATGGGCAGCCACTGGCATGCCACGGATGTGTGGGGCTTTGGCGCGTTGGGCCTGGCCATCGTGGCGGCAATCTGGTTCATGCGTAGTGGCAAGTGACGCCATGAAGCCAGGAGAAATTATTCCGTTTGACGGGCCGGGGCATGCACTCAACACCGGTCGGCGCACGTTGACGGTTGTGGTGCAAAACACGGCGGATCGCCCGATTCAAGTCGGCTCGCATTATCACTTTGCAGAAACCAATGCCTCGCTGTCTTTTGATCGATCTGCGACGCACGGCATGCGGCTGAACATTGCTTCGGGCTTGGCAGTGCGATTCGAGCCGGGGCAACAACGCACGGTCGAACTGGTCGATTTTTCAGGTGCGCGAACCGTTTACGGCTTTCGCGGTTTGACGCAGGGGGTACTGTAGTCGTGGCCACCATTGAGCGCCGCGCCTACGCGGAAATTTTTGGCCCCACGGTGGGCGACCGCGTTCGGCTTGCGGATACGCGACTCTTGGTAGAAGTCGAGGCAGACTACACCCTGCGCGCGGGCAGTTACGGCGAGGAAGTCAAATTCGGCGGCGGCAAAACCATTCGTGATGGCATGGCGCAGTCGCAACGCATGAGGAGCGAAGGGGCGGTCGATTGCGTGATGACCAATGCTTTGATCATCGATCACTGGGGCATCGTCAAAGCCGACATCGGCCTGAAGGGCGGTCGCATCGCGGCTATTGGCAAAGCCGGCAATCCGGACGTACAACCCGGCGTAGACATCATCATCGGCCCCGGCACCGAGATCATCAGTTGCGAGGGCATGATTGTCACGGCCGGTGGCATCGACAGCCACATCCACTTCATCTGCCCTCAGCAGATTGACGAAGCTCTGGCCAGCGGTGTCACCACCATGCTGGGCGGCGGCACCGGGCCAGCCACGGGCACCTTTGCGACCACCTGTACACCGGGGCCGTGGAACATCGAACGCATGTTGCAGGCAGCCGACGCCTTCCCTATGAATCTGGGGTTTTTGGGCAAAGGCAATGCCTCGCTACCCGCCGCCCTGCATGAGCAGATC
>JANOXL010000041.1:0-14586 GCA_031418395.1 Rhodoferax sp.
TGACCGAGTTAACGTCGGTTTTGCCAAGTTGCAGATGCAAGACGCTCTGGGCTTTAGTGACGCGGCTTTTGGCCTGGGCGCCGGGCTGATGTTTGTGGGATATTGCCTGTTCGAGGTGCCGAGCAACCTGCTGTTGGCGCGTATCGGCGTGCGCAAGACGTTTTTGCGCATCATGGTGCTGTGGGGCCTGACCACGGTTGCGATGATGTTTGTGACGACGACAGCGCAGTTCTACACGGCGCGATTCCTTTTGGGGGTGTTTGAGGCCGGGCTGTTCCCTGGCGTCATCCTGTATTTCACCTATTGGTTTCCGCAGCACCGCCGGGGCCGGATCATCGGCGTGTTTATGTCGGGCGCTTTGATTGGCAACATCCTGGCCGGGCCGCTGTCCGGAGCGGCGATGAAGTTTCTGGATGGTGCGGGTGGTTTGGCGGGCTGGCAGTGGTTGTACATCACGCAGGGCGTGCCGGCGATCGTGCTGGGTTTCATCGCCTACGCGTCCTTAAGCGACGGCCCGAAGCAGGCGCACTGGCTCTCTGCGAGCGAAAAAGTGACGGTTGAAACGCAGGCAGGTGGCGCGCCGGCCAAACACGCGAACCTGGGGCAGGTGCTGGAAGCCTTGCGCAGCCGCCAGTTCCGTGGTTTTGTGTGGCTGAATTTCATGATCGTCGGCGCCAGTTACACCATGGTGTTTTGGGTGCCGACCTTGATCAAAAGCTGGGGCGTGAATGACGTTTTGACGATTGGCCTGTTGTCCGCCCTGCCCAGCCTGGCAGGCGTTTTCGCGGTGATCGGATTGAGCCGCCATTCGGATCTGCGGCGCGAGCGGCGCTGGCACTTCAGCGGGGCCTGCCTGGTGGCCGCGTTCGGACTGTGGCTCACCACCATCACGCAGGGGCAACTGGTGCCGTCGCTGGCGGCGTTGTGTTTGGCTACCCTGGGCCTGGCGTCTTGTTTGCCGATTTTGCTGGCCGCCGCCACCGAAAACATGCCACCCCAACTCGCCACAGTCGGCATTCCGCTTTTGACCAGCCTCGGCATTTTGGGTGGATTTGCCAGCCCCGCGATCACCGGGCTGATCAACACCCGCAGCGGCCACCCAGTTTACAGCATGTACCTGGTGATTGGGTTGTTCATCGTCTCTGCGGTGTTGATGCTGCGGGTGGTACCCCGGGGCAAGTAGCGCCTATTTGCCCAACTTGGCCAGCTTCAAAATCGCCCAGATCTCCAAGCCTGCAATGACGGCGATCATGACGTTGTTCGTCATCGTGCCACCGGTTGCAAAACCCACCACAATGTCGCCCACCTCAATGAACACGCGCGAGATGAGGGTGATCAAAAGCCACTGGGGTTTGTTGTAAATCACGGAGATCAGCAGGGCCGCGACGCTCCCCAGCACCCGCACCCCCACACTGGCAAAACCGAATTGTGAGGAGTAGTCGGTAATTTTTGCGCCCGGGAAGGCCAAGCCGGGGTTGAAGGTGTACACGTAGGCAAAAAATAAGCCTGCGCAGATCAGTACCCAGGTGAAAATTTTGACCGATTGGGGGATGCCGTCTTCGTGTGCGGCAGTTGGGTGATTCATTTCATATTCCTGTTGACGATGCAGATCGCACCAAAGAAGGACAATATATTGTTCCTTTGGTAAGATAAATGACAATTTGTCAACGATCTATTTCACAGGCGAAATAATTAGTTCATGGCGATTCCCAAATGAGCAGCGCGCAAGGCCCACGTGGCAAGCGTAACGAGCACATTGACCGCAATGACCGCAGCGACCATAACGCCCTGCAAGATCTGGTCTTGTTCGTTGAGGTCGCCCGCACGAGCAGCTTCAGCCAAAGCGCGCTGAACCTTGGCCTCTCGGCAGCGACCTTGACGCGGCGTGTCCAGTCGCTAGAGCGCCTGGCAGGGGTGCGCCTGTTCAACCGCACGACGCGGCGTGTAGTGCTGACCGCGCTGGGCGAGCGGTTTTTGGCACGTTGTGGGCATCTTGTGGACGAGGCCAAGCAGGCCCGCGCCAGCCTGGCGAGCGAGGCGCGTTTGCCAACCGGCGACCTGCGGGTGTCGATGCCGGTGGATTTGGGCAGATCCATCGTTGGCCCGATGTTGCCGGCCTTTGCCAAACGGTACCCGGGCATTCAATTGTCTTTGGATTTATCGTCTGAATTGCGCGATTTACAGGCGGGCGAGGCCGATGTGGCGCTGCGCCTCACGGAGGGTAAAGACAAAAGCCTCGTGACCCGGCGTATCGGGTGGTTGGTGCAGGCGCTGTACGCTGCGCCCGTGTACTTGGAGGCGCAGGGCCGACCGGCGGCCCCTGCCGACTTAGCGGCGCACGATTGCATCTTTATCGGTGACGCAAAACGGGCGGCCGAATGGAGGCTGCGCCGGGGCGCGGCGAACCACACCATCAACGTCAATGGGCGGTTTTCGGTCAACAACGTCGGGCTGATCTGCGCTTTGGCCGAAAGCGGCATGGGTATCGCGATGTTGGAACCCAGCCTGTGCCGAGAGCCGATCAGCGCTGGCCGCTTGGTTCCGGTTTTGCCTGATTGGGAAGCCGCCAAACTGCCGGTATTTGTGGTGACGACGTCGCGCATGCAAAACGCGGCAGCTCGGGCATTTATCGAGTTTGTGGCAGATCGGTTTGCCAGCCGGTGATTCGGGCTGCGCCCACATGCTGGTCTCTTCGGAATATCATTCTTCTTTGGTTTGATTGACGCCAATCGCCACAAACCACCGTGGGGGTATCGTTTAGTTTGTTAACATGGATGTTAATTGCGACTTGAAAATAGTCAATGACTCCCGGCAAAACTAAGTTTAAGAATAGAGTTTGATTGAAAATACATCAACTAATTAAATATTTTGATAGCAAAATAGCTATAATTCACGAGACCCAATAGGCTATAAAGTTTATACAGTTTTTTTGAAATTTATTTTCCTGCTACTGGAGGCTTTCATGATCGGCTACACCACCGTTGGCACCAACAATCTTCCCCGCGCAGCCGCGTTTTTTGACGCGGTTTTTGCCGTCGTCGGCATCAAACAGTTAATGAAATTCGAGCGGGGCATCGGCTGGGGCGTGTCCTACGAGAAACCGAGTTTTGCCGTGATGACGCCGTTTGACAAACAGCCCGCCACAGTAGGCAACGGCACGATGATCAGTTTGGTGTTCAAAGAGCCCGCGCAGGTTGACGCCGTATACGCCAAGGCCATTGAGATGGGCGGCAAAGACGAAGGCGCGCCGGGTCCGCGCGGTGGTGGTTTTTACGGTGCCTATTTCCGTGACCTGGACGGCAACAAGTTGTGCGCGTTTTGTATGGTCAAAGCCTGATGTACCTGCCTCCGCACTTCAAGGCGCAAGACGCTGCCCACGCGGTCGAGTTGATACGTGCGTATCCGCTGGCCTCGCTGATCTCCAATGACGACAACGGTTTTCCTTTCGTCACCCATTTGCCACTGCATCTGGAAACGTCAGGCGAGGGCGCAAGTCAAGGCGCAAATCATGGTCAGTCGTGGAGCCTCTTGGGCCATTGCGCCAAACCCAACCCACATTGGCGCTATTTGCAGGCCCGTCCTGAAGCGCTGGTGACCTTCATGGGTCCCCACGCCTACATGACGCCGCGTGTCTACCCGGATTTGGTGCGCGTGCCCACGTGGAACTACCTGTCGGTGCATGCCAAAGTGAGCGTCAAATTGATCGAGGAGCCGCTGGCCAAAGACCGTTTGTTGAAAAAACTCATTGGTGACCACGACCCCAGCTACGCCCCGCAATGGATCGCCCTGGGTGAAGCCTACCAACACAAAATGCTCGCCGGCATCGTAGCCTTCGAGCTTCGCGTGCTGGAGTTTCAGTGCAAATTGAAAGTTAACCAACACCGGCCGGAGGCCTTTGACAAAATGCGCGCCTTGTACGCGGCGGGTAATGACAACGAACGCGCTTTGGCGCGGTGGATGGACAAGTTGCAGGCCGAATCCAGGCCCAGCGGGACCTAAATGCAGGACGCCGACTTCATGGCGGCGGCGCTCGAACAAGCGCGTTTGGCTGCCGAGGCCGGTGAAGTGCCCGTGGGCGCAGTCGTCGTTAAAGACGGCCACATCATCGCCACAGGCCGCAATCAGCCCGTGCAATCGCACGACCCCTCAGCCCACGCCGAAATAGTCGCGCTGCGGGCTGCGGCACAGGCGCTGGGCAATTACCGCCTGGACGGCTGCGAACTCTTCGTTACCCTGGAGCCCTGCGCCATGTGCAGCGGCGCGATTTTGCATGCGCGGCTCAAGCGTGTGGTGTTCGCAGCGGCGGACGCCAAAACCGGCGCGGCGGGTTCCGTCGTCAATCTGTTTGACAATACCCAACTGAACCATCAAACAGCAGTGCAGGGTGGTGGCAGCCTGGATGCGGTTCAAGCCGACTGGGCACAGGCCAGTACACAATTGCTGAAAGCTTTTTTTCAGAAACGCCGCGACACCCAACGCCTGGAGGCTCAGTTGAACCACCCACTTCGAGACGACGCCCTGCGCACCCCGGAGAGCCAATTTGCCAATTTGGTCGGCTACCCATGGGGGCCCCATTACCTCGCCAGTCTGCCGGCACTGGCCGGGTTGCGCATGCATTACCTGGATGAAGGTCATAAGGAAGGCTCTGAATCGGCGGGCCTGACCTACCTGTGCCTGCACGGTAACCCGAGTTGGAGCTACATCTACCGCAAGATGATGCCGGCATTTCTGGCCAGTGGCGCGCGCGTGGTAGCTCCGGATTTGCCCGGTTTTGGCAAAAGCGACAAGCCCAAAAAAGATGATGCCCACAGTTTTAGTTGGCATCGGCAGGTGCTACTGGAGTTCGTTGAGCACCTCGATCTGCGCAATATCGTTTTGGTTGTACAGGACTGGGGCGGATTACTGGGTCTCACCTTGCCTATGGCCGCGCCGGAACGCTACACAGGTTTGCTGGTGATGAACACCACTTTGGCGACGGGCGACGTGCCGCTGTCACCCGGTTTTATCGCCTGGCGCGAGATGTGTGCGAAAAATCCGGGGTTTGACATCGCCCGTCTGTTTGGCCGTGGCAACCCGCAGATGTCTGCTGCTGAGTGCGCGGCTTACATGGCACCGTTTCCAGATGGGGGGCATCGTGCGGCAACAAGGGCCTTTCCGGCGCTCGTGCCTGAGTTTGCTGATTCAGACGGTGCAGCGTTGTCCCGTCAAGCGCGGGATTTCTGGCAAAACAAGTGGCGCGGACAGACTTTCATGGCCGTTGGCGTACAAGACCCGGTGCTTGGCGGGCCGGTGATGGAGGCGCTGCGGGGGATGATTCAGGGTTGTCCGCCCGCACTGCTGGTCCCGCAAGGCGGGCATTTTGTGCAGGAACACGGTGAAGTCATCGCTCACGCGGCAATCAAGATGCTTGGCAAGGCCTGAATTTGCCCTATCCCCTTGAACTTGCCGATACGCCAGAAGACGCCCGAAGACGTCTCAAAATTCCATGTTGTGGTAATTTGTATCTGACCCCAATTAATTTGGCTCCCCAACTGCCGCCATGAAAAAACACATTTATATTTATTCGCCTTCAGGCGCGGTACGCGACAAGGCGTCGTTTCAACGTGGCGTGCGGCGGTTGACCCAACTGGGCCATGAGGTCGAGGTCGATTCCGCTGCCTTGGCCAGTTACCAGCGCTTCGCAGGGGACGATGCGACCCGCGTTGCCGCCATTCACCGCGCCGCCGCCAGTGGCGCGGATGTCGCCATGATTTCGCGCGGAGGTTACGGCATCACTCGAATCTTGACCGATATCAACTACAAGGCGCTGGCCAAGAGCATCGCGAAGGGCACACAGTTCATCGGCATGAGCGACTTCACGGCGCTACAACTCGCACTGTTGGCCAAAACTGGCGGCGCAACCTGGGCTGGCCCGGCCTTATGTGAAGGTTTTGGCGTGAGTGACAAGTCGGATGCGGCTGATGGCCACGCCAAACCCGGCCCCAGCGGGCCAGACGAGATCATGGAGGCCTGTTTTGACGACATGGTCACCGGGCGCGGGGAGGGCACGGGTTGGCGTTTGTTAAAAGAGCAAGACGCACCGAGCGATATCAAGGTGAAACAAGCGACTTTGTGGGGCGGTAATCTGGCGGTGTTGTGTTCCTTGGTAGGTACACCGTATTTTCCGCAGATCAAAGGTGGCATTTTGTTTCTGGAAGACGTGGCGGAGCACCCGTACCGGATTGAGCGCATGTTGACCCATTTGCTGCACGCGGGGGTGTTGGCCGCGCAAAAAGCCATACTGATGGGGCAGTTCACCAATTACAAACTGGTGCCACATGACAAGGGCTTCAAGTTGCAGGCGGTGGTGGATTGGTTGCGCAAACAGATCAAGGTGCCGGTTTTGACCAATTTGCCGTTTGGCCATGTGATGACCAAAGTCACTTTGCCAGTTGGTACGCCAGTGGATATGCTGGTAGAAGGGCGCGATGCTATGCTTTTATGGGGACACACGCATTGAGTTTGCCCGCTAAATAGGGCAGGGTTGTGGGTGTACGCCAACGTTTGACCTCTGAAAGGGCGTCTGGGTGACATTGGAAATCACCGGTATGCCCTAAACTTCAGAATTCGCATGAAATTCAATAATCAAGATCGGGCGTTGGCAGAGAATGAGTTCTCAATCAGCCGTTAAGTCAACCGTTGTATTCGCGGATTTGATGGGCAGCACCGGGCTTTTCGAAGCCACCGGCAATGCTACGGCTGCGCGCGCCGTTACCGGTTTAACCGAGTGGATCAGTGAGATTTTTATCGCCCACGAGGGGCGTGTCGTCAAAACCCTCGGTGATGGCGTATTGGCCACCTTCGCACGCAACAGTGATGCCATCGAGGCGGTGGTCGAGTTGCAGCGACGCCATCAGAAACACATGGGCAGTGCCAAAGTCGCCATGCGCATGCCGATTCGTGTGGGCATTGCCTCCGGCGAGATTGAAATTGTCGCGGGCGATTGTTTTGGCGATGCGGTCAACGTCGCGTCGCGCCTGAGCGATATGACCGGCGGCCATCAGATTTGGGCCACCGACCTGGTGCTGCAAGAGCTCGAAGAAGTGCCTGGTGTGCGTTTTCGCCCTTTGGGGCCCATCGTTGTGCGGGGCCGCACCGAGCCATGCAACGTTTACCAGGTTGACTGGAAAGTCGAGGAGAACTCCGACATGCTGACGATGCAGGCCGAGTTTGATTCGATGATACCGAACTCCAAGCAAGACGCTTTGGGAGTTCAGGTTCAGATATCGTGGCTGGATCAGGTCATGGTGTTCAAGTCGTTTGACTTGCCGATACACGTTGGCCGCTCTGTCTCGGTCGAGTTTGTTGTGAACGACCCCCGGGTCTCGCGTGAACATGTGCGTATTGAATGGCGCAACGGCAGCATCGTGCTGACGGACGTTAGCAGTTATGGCTGTTGGTTACGTTTTGCCGGCGCCGGCGCCGATCTTTTGCTGCGGCGCGACGAATGTGTGTTGCACGGCGAAGGCGAAATCGCACTGGGTGCTTCCTTCGCCGACTTTACGGTGCCAACGCTGAGCTTCAAGGTGTCGTAAGCGCCTAAATTAAACGCCTAATGCGCCGTTCAAATTGGCGTAAACATGGCCACTTTGGCGCCACTCGGTGCGGGCTTAAAACACACTTTGACGCGCTGCCCGATTTTGAGCAAATCCAGGTCGCAATCCACTATATTGGTCAACATGGTGACGCCTTCATCAAGCGTCACATAGGCAATGGCAAAGTGCGCGGGTCCTGCTTTGCGGGTCACACTCACGCTGTAGATCGTGCCCAGTCCGGGCGAGTCGATCCAGTCGGTATCACCCATGCAAAACGGGCACAAGGCCCGTGGATACCAGTGCGGCTTCTTGCACACCGTGCATTGGCGCAGCGTAAACCGGCCGGCTTGGGTGGCAGCTAGATAGGGCTCGGTGGCAGGGTCCACACCGGGTTCAGCCAGCGTGCGGTCGACATACATCGAGGTCATGTTTATTGTCTTTCCAGAATGAGTGTGGCACTGGCGTGGCGTGATCCCAAAATGCCGCCGATACCCTGGGCCAGGGCCAGTTGGCAGTTGGGCACTTGCACTTTGGTGTGGGCTTCGCCGCGCAATTGCCGCACCGCCTCAATCACCTTGGTGATGCCGCCCCGGTTGGCCGGGTGGTTGTTGCATAGGCCGCCGCCATCCGTATTGAAGGGCAGTTTGCCCACGCCAGAGATCAAGTTGCCGTCGGCCACAAACTTGCCGCCTTCGCCTTTTTTGCAGAAACCCAGGTCTTCAAGCTGCATCAACACAGTGATGGTGAAACTGTCATAAATCGACGCATATTGGATGTCCGCCGGTGTAATGCCCGCTTCGCTGAAGGCTTTAGGTCCCGAAACCACTGCGCCGGACCAGGACAAATCGACTTGGCCACCCATTTGTCCTTTGATGAATTCCCCCGCACCCATCAGGGAGACGACCGGGCGTTTGAGTGATTTCGCGATTTCTGGGCGCACCACCAGCAAGGCACCGCCGCCATCGCTGACCACGCAGCAATCCAATTTGTGCAACGGGTCGGAGACCATTGGCGAATCCAATACGTCTTGGACCGTCACGACATTGCGCAGCATGGCATGCGGGTTGTACTGGGCATGAACCGACGCTGCCACTTTGATCCAGGCCAGTTGCTCGGAAGTTGTGCCGTATTCATACATATGGCGTGCGGCAGCCAGCGCGTACATGTTGACGGTCACTGGCATGTAGGGCAGCTCCCAGGCGACATCGGGCGTGGCAGCGGCAACGACTCGGGGTGCCAGGCCGCTTGAGCCTTCACTTCTGGGCCGGCCCGCCAGCGTGATCAGCGCCACGTCGCAACGACCTGCGGCAATCGCCTGTGCAGCGTGGGAAACATGAATCAGATAGGACGAGCCGCCCGTATCCGTCGAGTCCATGTGGCGGACTTTCAGTCCCAAATAGTCCACCATGTTGATGGCACCCAGTCCCGGTGCATCACCGGCGCAAAAGTAGGCGTCAACGTCTTGCAGCGTCAAGCCAGCGTCTTCAAGAACCCCTTTGGCGCATTCTGCGTGTAGCTGCGGTACGGTTTTGTCCGGAGCTTTTCGGGTGGGATGTTCATAGATTCCGGCAATGCAAGCTTTGTTTTTAACTGTCAAATGGCGCTCCCAAGGGTGGTTTGAGTTTGATCGGGGTTGTCTGGCTTTGGTTTGCGAGGTTTCAGGCTGACTCCGGGTGAGCAGGATGGTCTGGCTTGGCTCGGCGAGGCTCAAAGACCAGATCAGAACTAAGTAGTTAACTTAACATAATATGCATCGTATCAAGTAATACATAAAATCCAACGGGCCGCGAATCGACGCGCACCTCACCATTTCCCCTTGCCATCGCGGCCTCGAATAAACGCGGCAATGATGTCGGCCGATTCAGCCCGCCGATCACGGTAGGCAAAATCAATGGCCGTCAGGCCCAGCGTGTTTTTAATGGTTGGGTCCGCGCCTGCTTCCAGCAGCAGTTTGACCGCCGAGGCTGTTCCGTAGAGCGCCGCCATCATCAAGGGCGTGCTGCCGTTGGGTGAACTTGCGTCGATATAGGCATGGTGCTCTAGCAGCAGGTTCATGATCTCGATGTGCCCATTGGTCGCGGCATAGTGCAACGGCGCCCAGCCAGGTTTGTTGACGTCCGCACCCTTTTCAACCAAGCGTTTCACAATCTCGGTATGGCCTTTGAGGGCAGCCAGCATCAAAGGGCTTTCATCTGCCGAGTTTCGGGACTCGACCTCGGTCTTTGGCCATCCCAGCAGCGTATTGACGACATTGGGCGAAGGTTCACGAACCGCCAAAAACAGGGCATGTTGGCCATTCGGATCGCGCACATTGGCATCAAAACCACGGCTCAGCAGCGTTTGGACCGCACGGGCATCATCGCGCTTTACGGCCAGGAAGAAGTCTTCGTAGGAGCCCGACCATGCCAAAGAATATCCAATAAAAACAAAAGGATAAACGAGATATTTAATGTAATTTATTAGCTTAGAGTTCATGCTAAAACTCCTTTGAACAAACGCTCAAAATTCCGTGTAGTCAGTTCTCCCACCGATTGGACACCCAAACCGCGAATCTGCGCAATCTGGGCAGCGACATGGGGCACAAAAGAGGGGTTATTGGTTTTGCCGCGATGCGGAACTGGGGCCAAATACGGGCTGTCCGTCTCGATCAGCAAACGATCCAGCGGCACAAAAGCGGCCACGTCTCGCAAATCCTGTGCATTCTTAAAGGTCAAAATCCCCGAAAAAGAAATGTAAAACCCCATGTCCAGCGCGGCCCGAGCCACGGCTGCTGTTTCGGTAAAGCAGTGAAAGACGCCGCCTGCGCGCCCAAGCGTGCGTTCATCGCCGCCGTCTTCGCCCTCCTCTTTCAAAATCGCCAGCGTGTCGACTGAGGCGCTTCGGGTATGGATCACCAGGGGCTTCTGCAAGCCGCGAGCGGCGCGGATGTGGGTACGAAAACGCGCCCGTTGCCAAGCCATTTCGTCCACACTTCGGCCATTGAGCCGGTAGTAGTCCAGGCCGGTTTCGCCGATGCCGACTACGCGCGGCAAGCTGCCCAAACGCAGCAAATCGTCCAGACTGGGCTCTTGCACACCTTCATTGTCCGGATGAACACCGGCGGTACACCAGAAGTTGCCGTAGTCGGTGGCCAGCGCATGCACCTTGGCAAATTCTTCCAGCGTGGTGCAGATACACAAAGCCCGATCGACCTGCGCAGCCTGCATGGCCTCGCGAATCTGCGGCAGTTGCGCCTTGAGTTCAGGGTAGGAAAGGTGGCAGTGGGAATCGACGAACATTCAATGCGGGAGCCTTGCCGATTGCTTCAAATGGTCTGCGTCGGACGATCAGCAGAGAGATGACCCCCCAAAATTTCTTCAATCTTGAGCTTCAGGGCGCGCGACTTTTCATCTTTGGGAAACAATATGCCGACACCCTGCGTGCGGCTGCCCGAAGCTTTGGGTGGCGTGACCCAAGCCACTTTGCCAGCGACCGGGTAACGTTGCGGGTCGTCTGGCAGCGACAAAAGCACGTAAACATCGTCGCCCAGCCGGTATTCACGTGAAGTCGGAATAAAAATTCCGCCCTCGGTGAACAATGGAATGAAGGCTGCATAAAGCGCAGCTTTTTCCTTGATGGCGAGCTGGATGACACTGGGACGCGGCATAGTGATGTCTATTTTCTCTCTTGATTATCAACGACGATTCGCCACCCGCTTATTACACGCCAATTAGCCACCCTGTCCCCGTCTCAGGCCCGCGAATTAATAGCCGTTTTGGCCTCACTCACCAGGGCCTCCAGCATCAAGCCGGCGTTAAACGGGTGCTCCACAGTACGCCGGGTTTGGCTCAAGGATTTTGCCCACGCGGTCAATGGCCTCAAGGAAGTCCAGGTGCCCGCTGGCAGGCTGGCGGGCGCAAAAAAACGGCCCGCCGCACCGCTTTTAACGGCGATCAGGTCATGACAAAGTTTGTGCAGTGCGTCTACGGCCTGTGTCGGCGACCAGTCTTTCAGGGCCGCCAGATCGCCGCGCTGCAAGGCCTTGGGCAGAGCCTCCCAGCTTGCGGGCTGCAAACCTTCGGCAAAATAACGCTGCGCGTCTTGCGGTCGACCGCCCGCCGCGCGCAGCAAGGTCTGGGCCTGTGGTGGCGTCAAACCCTGCGAAGCGAGCCAGTGCAGCGACTCAGCCTCAGCAGGCCACAACATCGTATGGCCCAGGCAGCGGCTGCAGATGGTGGGCAACAATCGATGCGCTGATTCGCTGGCCAAAACGAACTTCAAGTCACCCGGCGGCTCTTCAAGCGTCTTCAGAAGTGTGTTGGCTGTGATGGTGTTCATGCGCTCAGCCGGGTACACCAGCACCGCTTTGCCCCGCCCTCGCCCACTGGTGCGCTGGGCGAATTCAACGGCGTCACGCATGGCTTCGACACGGATTTCCTTGCTCGGTTTGCGCTCTTTATCGTCAATTTTCTTCTGCGCGTCTTCGCTCAATGGCCAGCCCAGTTCCAGCGCGATGGTTTCCGGCATCAGCAGCAAAAGATCGGTGTGGGCGTGTACGTCAATCGCGTGGCAACTTTGACAATGGCCACAGGCGCCCTGCGGCGTGGGCGTATCACACAGCCAGGCCCGCACCATCTCCAGGCCGAGTCGGAATTGCCCCACACCGGAGGGTCCCGCCAAAAGCCAGGCGTGGCCGCGTTGCTGGAGCAAGGTGGTGAGCTGGCGCTGGATCCACGGCGGTGGCGCCTGCGCAGTCGATCTGTCAATAGCAACGCCGTCAGCGTCTTTGGGGGTGCTCACGCGGGCCCTCCGTTGGTCGCGGTCATGATCGCCAGCCAGCCACGGCGCACCATGGCAAACGTGACTTGTTGCCAGACTTTGTGGCGACTCTGACTCGCGTCAATACGTACAAACCGCTGTGGAAAAGCGTTGGCGCGCGCAGTATAGCCGTGCGCCACCTTGCGGAAAAACTCGACCGGCTGAGCTTCAAATTTATCGGGCACGCGGGCCCCTATCAGTCGCTCTGCCGCGATTTCAGGGGCGAGGTCAAACCAGATCGTCATGTCAGGTTGACGCACAAAATTAGAAACCAGGTCATTTGTTTTTTGAATATGCTGCTCTAAATAAGACAGCATCTCCAAGTCAAATCCACGCCCGCCGCCCTGATAGGCAAAGGTGGCATCTGTAAAGCGGTCACACAAGACCACATCGCCCGCTTTAAGCGCGGGTTCGATCACTTTTTGCAAATGGTCGCGCCGCGCGGCGAACACCAAAAGCGCTTCGGTCATCGCGTCCATCGGGTCGTTGAGCACCAATTCGCGCAGTTTTTCAGACAGCGGCGTGCCGCCCGGCTCGCGGGTGACGGTGACGCGGCGGCCCTGCGCTCGAAACAATTCGGCCACGCTGTTGATATGGGTGGACTTGCCAGCGCCGTCGATGCCCTCAAAACTGATGAAAAGGCCGGTGGTGATGGAACTCATTTGCCTCTTTATTTCCCGCGTTGGTACTTGTTCACCGCTCGATTATGTTCGTCCAGTGTCGCGCTGAATTGGCTGCTGCCGTCGCCCCTGGCAACAAAATACAAGGCTTTGGTGGGCGCGGGCTGCACAGCGGCCAGGAGCGCTGCTTTACCTGGCATCGCGATGGGGGTGGGTGGCAGGCCGGCGCGGGTGTAGGTGTTCCACGGGGTGTCGGTTTGCAGGTCGCGTTTACGCAGGTTGCCGTCAAATTTGTCGCCCATGCCGTAGATCACCGTCGGGTCGGTTTGCAGCAACATGCCTATCTTTAATCGGTTGTTGAACACGCCGCCGATCAGCGGGCGGTCCGCGCCTTTGCCGGTTTCTTTCTCGATGATGCTGGCCAGAGTCAAAGCCTGTTCGGGGGATTTGAGCGGTGTGTCGGGCGCGCGAACCTCCCATGCGGCCGCCAGGCGTTTGTCCATCGCGTGCAGGGCGCGTTTGAGCAAGTTCAGGTCGCTGGAGCCTTTGGCATAACTGTAGGTGTCGGGGAAAAAGCGGCCCTCGGCGGGCACGCCGGCGCGGCCTAATTGCGCCATCAACGCGTCCGCATCGAGGGCTTGGGTGGCGGGTTTCAGGTGCTCGGCGCGGGCTAGCGCCGCGCGGATTTGTATAAATGTCCAACCCTCCACCAGAGTGACGGTCAGCAGGGTCTCTTCGCCCTGCACCAGGGTGTGCAAGAGGCTGCGCGGCGTCATGCCACGGGTGATTTCGTAGTTGCCCGCCTTGATTTTTCGGGCGTCACCGGAGAGACGAAACCAGGCGAAAAGCCAGCTCGGGTTGACCTTCACACCGGCTTCTGCCACGGCCTGCGCTGTGGCGCGACCCGAACTGCCGGGCTCGATGGCCAACTCCACCGAGTCGCCAACCAACGCCAGCGGCTGGTGCAGCCACCATGCGCCAGCGCCACCGAGGGACGCCAGGAGGGCTACGCCCGCCAAAACCAAAATCAACAAGAAGCGCCGCACAGCCCTATTTTCCGAATGCCATTCATGCTTTGATGATAATTCAGGGCATGAATGCTTCTGTTTTACCTGCCTGCGCACCACTTCAAGTTTTAGCCGCCGTGTATGGCGCCGTGCACGGCGCGGTGCACCTGCCTCATTTGGGCGTAATCCGCGTCACGGGTGCGGACGCGGCCAGTTTTCTGCAAGGCCAGTTGACGCAAGATGTGCTCACCATGGCCGTTGGCGAGACCCGTTTGGCCGCGTTTTGCTCAGCCAAGGGCCGAGTTCAGGCGACTTTCCAGACGCTCAAACAGCTGGATGCCGACGGCCAGGCCGAGTTTTTGCTTCTCTGCAGCGGCGATTTGGCTGCGGCAACGGCGAAACGCCTGGGTATGTTTGTCATGCGTGCCAAGGCGAAATTGAGTGACGCGAGTGAGACCTTGGCGGTTTATGGGGTGGCTGGTGACGCCATCAATTCAGTCGCCGCTTACGCTCACTCTGAGAGACCTGGAAGCGATATTTCTGTGAATTCCTGGCTGACGCTTACACCGGTGGGGGGGGTGGCGCGGG
>JANOXL010000042.1:0-1945 GCA_031418395.1 Rhodoferax sp.
ACCCGCTGCTCCCAGTTCCAGGCGTCGAGCGACTCGATGATGGACTGCAAAGCATCCAGATCCACGCCCGGCTCATGCGCCAGGTACTGTTCCCGTGCCGCAATGGCGGTTGCCAAACCCGCGCTGACCGCTTCAAAAATAGTAGCAGCTGGGTCGAGAACGGGTTCTTGCGCCACATACACAGAGCGCAGGCCCTGCTGAAACTGCAACGCGCCGTCGTCGGCTTTTTCAAGTCCGGCGAGAATTTTGAGCAGAGATGACTTGCCGGCGCCATTGCGGCCAATCAGGCCGACGCGTTCATTGGATTCGAGGGCGAAATCGGTGTGGTCGAGTAGTGGGACATGGCCAAAGGCAAGTTGGGCATTGAGAAAGGTGATGAGGGCCATGCGGGTTCAGTTCGGGGAAACCCTCGATTGTCCCGCATTGGCGGGGTCGCGCCCCCATCCCGTTCTACCCGCCTCAATCTGCTGAGGCTCTTTACTCAAATCCAGCACTGGCACGCTGAAGCGCCGACACCGTTCCGCTGAGCAGGGCCACCAGTTCGCGGGCCATCGCCACATGGGATGATTGCGCACACACCGCCGCCGTATAAACCGTCGCCAGTTCAAATTCGGTCGGCAAATTGGCGACCAGGCGCACGTTGTGCGTGTAGAGGATTTCTGTGACCTGCGTGCAGCCGATCAAGCCGGGCTCATCACACTGCGCCATTTCCCGCATCGCGGTAGCACCATTCGGAAATGCGCGCAAGCGGGAAGCGACCTCTGCGTCAATGCCAAGCTGATGGAGTACCTTGAAAAAATGGATACCTGCTGTGGCTTTCACCGGGTCGGGGAAATAAATGCCACGAGCGGCCAGCAATGCCGCTTTCAGCGCGGCGGGCGTGCTGACATTTGGCACAGGCTCTGTGACTTTCACGGCGACGCCGGTTTTCACCAGACCAAGTGCTTGGGCGCTACCTGCCAGCACCTGCCCCGAGGTCGTCAGTTGATCGATCAAAGCCTGGGTCAATATCAGCACGTCACAGGCGGCACCGGCCAGCAGTTTGTCGCGCATCACCCCGACAGCGCCAAAGTCACCCTCAATGTCGTGGCTGGTCTGGGCTTTGAACTGCGCCCGCAGTGCATCGACCAGGCCTGCGGCCGCGCCGCCGCTCAAAATTTGCAGGGTCATGCCGATCAATCCGCCTTGATTCCCGCGGTCTTGATGACTCTGGCCCATTTCTCAATATCGTCCTTGATGTATTTGTCAAACGCATCGGCGTTCAAGATGATGGGGGCAGCCCCCTGTTTGCCCCATAACGCCTTGACCTCGGCGCTGCCGGCGATTTTTGTGACCGCTTCGTTCAAACGATCCACCACGGCCTTGGGTGTGCCCTTGGGCGCCATCAGGCCGAGCCAAATGGTGGCGTCGTACCCGGCCAGCCCGGCCTCGCCCATGGTTGGTACGTCGGGCAACACACTGGAGCGCTGCGGCCCGGTGGTGGCAATGGCTTTGACCTTGCCCGCCTTGACCTGCTCGGTCATGGTGGTCACCGCGTCAAACATCATGTCGACCTGACCACCGATGATGTCGGTGCGCGCGCCGGTGCTGCCCCGGTACGGAATGTGGACGAGGTAAATGCCGGCCATGCTTTTGAACAACTCACCGGCCATGTGGTAGGGCGTGCCGGGTCCGCTGGAGGCGTAGTTGTACTTGCCCGGCGAGGCTTTGGCCGTGGCAATGATCTCTTTGAGGTTATTGGCTTTCACCGACGGGTGCGCCACCAGCACCAGCTCCGATGAGTTGATGGGCGCCACGCCGACAAAATCGCGCGTGAGGTTGAACGGCTTGTTGGCAATCAGGGTTTCATTCACCGTGTGGGTGTTCGACATCACCAAGAGGGTGTAACCGTCTGGTGCGGCTTTGGCCGCCACATCGGTGCCAATCACCGAGCCGCCGCCCGGCC
>JANOXL010000043.1:0-2917 GCA_031418395.1 Rhodoferax sp.
GGCACATGCTTGGCGGAGCAAGTGGGGGTAAACGCGCCGGGCAGCGCAAACAGGGCAATTGTCTTGCCAGCGCTGGCTTTGACCACGTCGACGGCGTTGGGGCCAATGCTGCAGCCGTTACCTTCAACTTCCGAAAATTCCATCAGCGTGCCAGCGGGAAGAGTGTCACCTACTTTGATCATTCAAATGCTCCAGTAAAAACAGTTAATACAGTGGTTTGGGGGGATCCAGTTTAATGGCTAACGATTACCTTGGCAGCCAAGCTGTTCATCTCACTCCAATCCATGAAAAACGGCCCACATCGTGAGCCGCTTTTGACCTACCGCGTCGTTTGAAAACGCGGGGAATCAGACCACCACGGCCTTTTCCACAAGACGGGTCGCAACCCAATTCTTGGTTTTTGAAATCGGGCGGCTTTCGGTAATTTCGATCATGTCACCCATCTTGTACTCGCCCTTTTCGTCATGGGCGTGGTACTTGCTGGATTTGCCAACGATTTTGCCGTAGAGCTCATGCTTGACACGACGCTCGATCAGCACCGTCACGGTTTTAGAGCGTTTATCGCTAACGACCTTGCCAATCAAGGTGCGCTTGAGGGATGTTTTTGCTTCCGTCATCGTTGCTCCTTATTTGGCAGGGGTGGAAGTTGCCCGCTTCTCGACCAAAATGGTCTTGGCGCGGGCAATGTCACGGCGCGCAGAGCGCAGCGTGGCGGTGTTGGTGAGTTGCTGGGTAGCTTTTTGCATGCGCAGGCCGAAGTGGGCTTTTTGCAAAGCTTTGACTTCGGTTTGCAGGCCAGCCACGTCTTTTTGGCGCAGTTCGGAGGTTTTCATGGTTTCAATACTCCTTACTGGCCGATCATGCGGGCGACAAAAGTGGTGCGCAGCGGTAGTTTGGCAGCCGCCAAACGGAACGCTTCACGGGCCAACTCTTCAGTCACTCCGACAATTTCAAACACGATCTTGCCGGGCTGGATTTCAGCCACGTAATACTCGGGGTTGCCCTTGCCGTTGCCCATGCGGACCTCGGCAGGTTTTTGCGAAATAGGCTTGTCCGGGAACACGCGAATCCAGATGCGGCCACCCCGTTTGACGTGGCGTGAAATCGCACGGCGTGCGGCTTCGATCTGGCGGGCCGTCAGTCGGCCACGGTCGGTGCATTTCAGACCGAAATCACCAAACGCGACCGAGCTACCCCGGGTGGCGATGCCGGTGTTGCGGCCTTTTTGCTCTTTGCGGTACTTGCGACGCGCGGGTTGCAACATAAATTATTCTCCTTTTCCGTCAGCGGCTGGACTCGATCCAGACACTGGCGCGGCGGTTTTGCGAACGCGCTTAACGGTGGTTTTGGGTGCGTCGGCACCAACGGTGGCCTCGGCGGGTTTGTCGCTGCCATCGGCAGGTGCGACGTTGCCTGCGCCAGCGGCCACAGGCAGTTTGCGCGCTGGGCGCGGTGCAGCTGGGCGGTCACCCGCTGGACGATCACCTGCCGGGCGTGGGGCGCCACGGTCATCGCGACGCGGACCACGTGGACGGCGGTCATCATCGTTGCGTGGCTCCACAGCGGCGGGCAGGTCATTACGACCCAGCGTATCGCCTTTGTAGACCCAAACCTTGACGCCAATCACACCATAGGTGGTTTTGGCTTCAGAAGTTCCGTAATCAATGTCAGCGCGCAGCGTGTGAAGTGGCACGCGCCCTTCGCGGTACCACTCACAACGTGCAATCTCAATGCCGTTCAAACGACCGGAAGACATGATCTTGATGCCCAGGGCACCCAGACGCATGGCGTTCTGCATGGCGCGTTTCATCGCGCGGCGGAACATGATGCGTTTCTCGAGCTGCTGGGTGATGCTGTCAGCGATCAGTTTGGCGTCGATTTCAGGCTTGCGCACTTCTTCGATGTTGACTGCCACTGGCACGCCGAGCTGTTTGCCCAACTCGCGCTTCAAATTCTCGATGTCTTCGCCTTTTTTGCCGATGACTACGCCCGGACGTGCCGAATAAATCGTAATACGGGCATTTTTGGCGGGGCGCTCGATCAAAATGCGCGAGACCGAAGCGGCTTTGAGCTTCTTCTTCAGGTATTCACGCACCTTGATGTCTTCGGCCAGCATGCCGGCGAAGTCTTTGTCGCTCGCGTACCAGCGTGACGACCAATTGCGGCTGACCGACAGGCGGAAACCGGTGGGGTGGATTTTTTGTCCCATATGTTCCTGGCCTCTATCAATTGCCCACTGTCACGTAAACGTGGCAGGTTGGTTTGCGGATTTGGTTGCCACGGCCTTTGGCACGTGCGGTGAAGCGGCGCAGCGAAGCACCTTGCTCGACGTAAATGGTTTTCACCTTCAGTTCGTCGATGTCAGCGCCGTCATTGTGTTCGGCGTTGGCGATGGCCGACTCCAGAACCTTCTTGACGATCACGGCCGCTTTTTTCTGCGTGAACTGCAAAATGTTAAGGGCTTGGTCAACTTTCTTGCCGCGAATCAGATCAGCCACCAGGCGGCCCTTATCGACCGAGAGGCGCACGCCGCGCAGGCTTGCTTTGGTTTCCATGGTGTTTTCCTTACTTCCTCACGACTTTTTTATCAGCCGGATGACCTTTGAAGGTGCGCGTCAAGGCGAATTCGCCGAGCTTGTGGCCCACCATCTGATCGGTGATGTAGACCGGCACGTGCTGCTTGCCGTTGTGAACGGCAATGGTCAAGCCGATGAACTCGGGCAGGATCATGGAGCGGCGCGACCAGGTCTTGATCGGTTTTTTGTCTTTGTTGGTGACCGCCTTGTCGGCCTTGGCCACCAGGTGATGGTCAACAAAAGGACCTTTTTTGAGTGAACGAGTCATTCTGCGCTCCCCTTACTTCTTGCGACGCGACACGATCATGACCTGCGTGCGCTTGTTGTTACGGGTACGGTAA
>JANOXL010000044.1:0-4677 GCA_031418395.1 Rhodoferax sp.
AAATCGCTCAAGGATGAAGTTGAACGCATCGAGCATCGTACAGGAGCCTCCCTTTCGTCCGCCTGGCTGGCGGAATTTGCCGAGCGGCGCAATGCAGCTCTTAACACACGGGTAGAAGCCATTCCCAATGTCGTCGATACCGTGCGTCGCCTGCACGCCAGTTACAAAGGGCAAATCGCCTGTGCATCGGGTGCTGACCGGCGCAAGGTGGAGTTGCAATTGCGCAAGGTAGGTTTGTTTGATTGTTTTGAGGGTCGGATTTTCAGCGGGTATGAAACACCACGCTCCAAACCATTCCCCGATGTGTATTTGGCCGCAGCAGCCGCTTTGAAGGTGGATGCGGCACTGTGTGCAGTGGTCGAAGACACCGTGCCTGGTGTGACCGCCGGTGTGGCTGCCGGTGCCACAGTGTTTGCGTACTCTCCGGCCGCGACAACACATGTTAGCCCTGGGCAACTGCGCGACGCTGGCGCACACCATCACTTCGTGGATATGGCGCATCTACCCGATCTGCTGGTGGCTTGATTCAGCCAAAACTGACCACGTTTCACCCACTCCAATCACATTCCCAAAGAAGAGCATCAGATGGCGATACTGGAAACCAAACTCAATGCCCGCTCCGCCGAATTCCAGGCCAATGCGGCAGCGATGCGCCAGGCGGTTGACGACCTCAAGGCCAAAATCGCGCAGTCCGCTATGGGCGGCGGCGAGGCCGCACGCGCCAAACATACGGCACGCGGCAAGTTGCTTCCGCGCGAGCGGGTACAAATGTTGCTCGACCCCGGCACGCCGTTTCTTGAGATGTCGCCATTGGCCGCGCTGAACATGTACCCCGACCGGGACGGCAGCGACAGCGCGCCGTGTGCGGGCGTCATCACCGGCATTGGCCGGGTCAGCGGTGTGGACTGCCTGATCGTCTGCAACGACGCCACGGTGAAGGGCGGCACCTACTACCCGATGACGGTCAAAAAACATCTGCGTGCGCAAGAGATCGCGCAGCAGAACAATCTCCCGTGTATCTATTTGGTCGATTCTGGCGGAGCGAATTTGCCGAACCAGGATGAGGTATTCCCCGACCGCGACCACTTTGGCCGCATTTTCTACAACCAGGCCAATTTGAGCGCGCAGGGCATTGCGCAAATCGCGGTGGTGATGGGCTCCTGTACGGCGGGCGGTGCTTATGTGCCCGCAATGAGCGACGAGACCATCATCGTCAAAAACCAGGGCACCATTTTTCTGGGGGGCCCGCCCTTGGTCAAAGCCGCCACGGGTGAGATCGTGTCGGCTGAAGATCTAGGCGGCGGCGATGTCCACACGCGCCTCTCGGGTGTGGCGGACCATTTGGCGCAGAACGACCCGCATGCACTGTCACTGGCGCGTTCCGCTGTCAAGAACTTGAATAGAAAAAAGCTTGTGGGTCTCGTCAATCAGGCGCCATCAGTTCCCAAATATGCGGGAGAAGAGATTTATGGCGTCATCCCTGCTGACACGCGAAAACCTTACGACGTGCGCGAAATCATCGCCCGCATCGTTGACGGTTCGGAGTTTGACGAATTCAAGGCGCGTTTTGGCAGCACCTTGATCTGCGGCTTTGCCCACATTGAGGGCATGCCGATTGGCATAGTTGCCAACAACGGCATCTTGTTCAGCGAATCAGCGCAAAAAGGCGCGCACTTCATTGAGCTATGTTGCAAGCGCAAAGTGCCGCTCCTGTTTTTGCAGAACATCACTGGTTTCATGGTGGGCCGCAAATATGAAAACGAAGGCATCGCGCGCCATGGCGCCAAGATGGTGATGGCGGTGGCCTGCGCACAGGTGCCCAAATTCACCATCATTATTGGCGGCAGTTACGGCGCCGGCAACTACGGCATGTGTGGCCGCGCTTATTCGCCGCGCTTCTTGTGGATGTGGCCTAACGCGCGCATCTGCGTCATGGGCGGCGAGCAGGCCGCCAGCGTGCTGGCCACCGTGCGGCGAGACGGCATCGAGGCCAAAGGCGGAACTTGGAGTGCCGATGAAGAGGCGAAATTCAAGCAGCCCATGCTCGACCAGTTCGCCCACCAATCGCACCCGTATTTCGCCAGCGCCCGCCTGTGGGACGATGGCGTGATTGACCCGGCCGATACCCGCCGAGTGTTGGGGCTAGCCCTGTCGGCCTCGCTGAATGCGCCGATTCCGGAGACGAAATTCGGCGTCTTCCGGATGTAATTGGCAAAACACATGGGCAACAACATTTTCACCACGCCCGAACATGAGCTACTGCGCGAGCAGATCGCTCGGTTTATCAGCCGCGAAGTTGAGCCTTACGCCGCCGCCTGGGAAGAGGCCGGTTTTACACCGCGTGAGGTGCTGCGCAAAATGGGTGCGGCAGGTTTTTTTGGTTTGATGTACGAGTCGCACTATGGTGGCGGTGAAGCTGACGCGCTGACCAATTTGGTGTTTGCCGAAGCTTTGTCGCAATCAACTTTTGGTGGCTTCATCATCACCGTGCTGGTGCATACCGATATGGCCAGCCCGCACCTGCACCACGCGGGCACGGCGGCGCAAAAGGCGCGTTATTTGCCGGGAGTGATCGCCGGCGACATCATCACGGCGGTGGGCATTACCGAACCCGGTGCCGGCTCGGACGTGGCGGGCATGCGCACCACGGCAAAAAGGGATGGCGACCACTGGCTGCTCAATGGCACCAAAATGTTCATCACCAACGGCGTTCATGCCAATCTGTATTTCGTCGCTGCAAAAACCGGCACGGCGCGGCACGAGATGTCGATGTTCATCGTTGAGAAGGGCACGCCGGGGTTCTCGGTGGGGCGATCTCTGAACAAAACGGGTTGGTTGTCGTCAGACACGGCGGAGTTGGTGTTTGACAACTGCCGAATTCCCGCTGAGAACCTGCTGGGCGAAGAGGGCAAAGGTTTTTATTCGGTGATGAAGAACTTCCAAACCGAACGCATCGCATTGGCAGCGATGGCAATAGGCCACTGCACGCAGGCGATCCAAATCACACTCGATTACGTGCGCCAGCGCCAGGCTTTTGGCGATACCTTGTGGAGCAAACAGACCATTCGTCAGCGCATTGCGATGTGCGACGCCAAAACTCGCGCCGCTCGCCAGTTCATGTACCACTGTGCCTGGGCAGTGACGCAGAAGCAAGATATCGTGCAAGAGGTCTCGATGCTTAAGGCACTCACGGGAGAACTGGTCAATGAAGTCCTGCAAACCTGCCAACAGTTTCACGGCGGTATGGGCTACATGCGTGAAAGCGCCATTGAGCGCCTGTGGCGTGACGCCCGGGTCTTGGCCATTGGGGGCGGAGCCACCGAGGTGATGCTGGAAGAAGTTGCCAAGCGGTATTAGCGGATTAAAGAGTACTAGATTCATGGACACGCTGCTTCAATTCTGGCAATCCATCACGGGCCTTGCTCAAAAGGGCACACAAACGATGGACCTGGCGCAACTGCTGGCGCTGGCCGCAGCGCTGGGTTGGGCCAGCGGCTTGCGCCTGTACCTGGTCGTGTTCATCACGGGCATGGCCGGTTGGATGGGTTGGTTGCCACTGCCTTCAGGGCTTGGCGTTTTGCAACACCCCGCCATGTTGTTTGGCAGTGGTTTCATGTTGTTCATCGAATTTTTTGCCGACAAGATTCCGGGACTGGACAGCTTGTGGGATCTGGTGCACTCGGTCATTCGTGTCCCGGCAGGCGCTGCGCTGGCAGCGGGAGTGTTTGGCGCGGACAGCGCGACCATGGGCATGATGGCGGGCTTGCTGGGCGGCTCACTTGCAGCTACGTCTTATGCGACGAAAGCCACAACACGTGCGGCACTGAACACCTCGCCGGAACCTTTTTCGAACATTGCCGTGAGCTTGCTGGAGGACGGCTTGGTCGTCGGCATGATGTGGCTGGCCACCAACTATCCGGTAGCGTTTGGCGTCGCGTTAGTGATCGTGTTGGTGCTGAGTATTTGCCTGCTGGTCGTGCTGTTAAGGTTTTTAAAAGCGCTGGTGAAGCGCATCAAAACCTGGCTGGGTGGCTCAGGCGCGGCGGAGCAATCCGCCTGAAGTAAAGCGAAAAGGCGCTAATGCAGCCACAACCGGGAACCCATTGGGAAAGACATGTTTAACAAAATATTGATTGCCAACCGCGGCGAGATTGCTTGCCGTGTTGCAGCCACGGCCAAACGCCTGGCCATACAAACGGTGGCCGTGTATTCGGATGTTGATCGATCTGCCAAACACGTCGATGCCTGTGATGAAGCCGTCCATATTGGCGGTAGCGCACCCAAAGACAGCTATCTGCGGTGGGAGCGTATTTTGCAGGCAGCCAAAGCAACCGGTGCGCAGGCAATTCACCCCGGCTACGGCTTCTTGAGCGAAAACGAAGAGTTTGCACAAGCCTGTGCCGATGCAGGCTTGGTCTTTATCGGGCCGCCACCTTCCGCCATCAAGGCGATGGGCCTGAAGGCGGAATCCAAACAATTGATGGAAAAGGCGGGTGTGCCGCTGGTACCGGGTTACCACGGCGCTGACCAGGATACCGCCCTGCTCAAGCGCGAGGCCGACAAAATTGGCTACCCCGTGCTTATCAAGGCCAGTGCCGGCGGCGGCGGCAAAGGCATGCGGGCGGTGGAGCGCGCTGAAGAGTTTGAATCCGCATTAGCCTCTTGCCAGCGTGAGGC
>JANOXL010000045.1:0-13969 GCA_031418395.1 Rhodoferax sp.
AACCCATAGTTCAGAAATCGGGCATTCAACGCGGTGCTGCGCGGTGGCGTGCTGCACATACTTTTTAGCGACTTGAGACGCTTTAAGGATGGTCTCATGGTCGCCATGGCCTTCAATGCCGAAGCCCACCACGGGCTTGCCTGTTTTGGCGATGCCTTCGACAACTTTTTGCGTCCAGGAGTCTTCAATGCCGATCACGATCACGGCTGACACGTTGGGGTTGCTGCCTGCGCCAATGAGCGTGGCAAAGTGCAAATCCAGATCGGCACCAAACTGCAGGCGGCCGTAGGGATGCGGGATGGCCATCGTGCCCTTGATGTTGTGGGCAACGGCTTCAGCGGCGGCGTTCGACAGGTCGTCCAGCGGCAAAACAATAACGTGATTACGCACGCCAACGCGGCCGTTCTCGCGGCGAAAGCCCCAGAAGGTGGAATCCTTGTTCAGAAATGACATGTTGTTTCCTATATTTTTGAATGGGCGCAGGGCTTACCAGCGTTTGGTCTTGATGTTGTGGACGTGCGCATGCTCACCGGTCTTGATGGCAGCAACCACCTTGCCGATGTCAACGCCATATTTGATGACGGTGTCACCCACGGCCATGTCTTTCATGGCAACTTTGTGGCCTAGCGGAATGTCGGCCGCGCAGGGAATTTGAATCGTGCGGTTTTCATCAAGGATCAGGGCGGTGAGTTTTTGGCCGGCCTTGACGTTTTCGGTGACGACAACCGCTACGCTGTCTTCGGGGTCATGCAAAACACAATGGATCATGGGGTCTCCGTTAAAAAAATGATTGACAGCACGAAGTCTAATGTTTGAAATTTCTTTGTCAAACATGTCATATATATGACTTATATGAATTCTTTTATTGAACCTAGAATCGGCGCATGCAAAGCGACAAAATCAAACTGCTGGCCCCTCAGGCACCGACCCCGCTGGAGCTTGGACCGATTGCCGACACCGGTGGCTTGCCCTTGTACCGCAAGGTCAAGCGTGCGTTGATCAAGTTGATTGAAGGAGGCCGCTACGCCCCGGGCGATAGCCTGCCTAGCGAGTCTGTCATTGCCGACAGCCTTCAGGTCAGCATCGGGACCTTGCGCAAAGCGGTTGATGAACTGGTTTATGAAAATGTGCTGATTCGTCGCCAGGGCAAAGGCACCTTTGTCGCCATGCACAACAACGACCGTTTTCTGTTCCAGTTTTTTCATGTGGAAAAGCGAGGCCTTGACGGCGCGAATGAACTTCAGTACCCGGCAGTCGAATGTATTTCGTTTGAAAAAGCCCGCGCCGATGAGGACGAAGCCGTTGCTTTGGCCCTTCGCCCGGGAGACCCGGTCTTTCGCATTGGCAACCGCCTGACTCTTTCGCGGCGACCGGTTGTCTATGACCGCCTCAGCATTTCGGCGCTGACCTTCAAAGGGCTGACCGAGAAGCGTTTCGGCGAGCGCGAAAGCACTGTCTATCACCTCTACCAGCGCGACTACGGCATCACGGTGCTGCGGGCTCAGGAACGCGCACGTGCAGTGGCTGCCAACCGTGAGGCAAGCCGCGTACTGGGCGTACAGTTTGGCCTGCCGGTCATGGAAGTGCACCGCGTGGCGGTCACCTTTGGCGAAAAACCTGTCGAGTACCGAGTGTCCACCATCAATACACAGCAGCATGACTATGTGAGTGAGTTGTCAAAAAGAAGCTGAAACAGCAATTCGACGATGCATCAACGTCTGAGCGCCCTACTTCTCCATTGAATGGTCGGTCGTTAAATTGGAAGCGCTTCAGCCTAACCGACCTACTTCTACCGCATAGTTGAGTTGTTTAGGCGCTGCTGCGTTACACATTGCATTTCCTCAACACGACTCTTCATTGGGCCGATGGTTTGGCCGTAGTTCCCCTGATCAACAACTGAAAGGGCAGTAGCGATTGCTGTGCAATCGGCGCACCCTCAATGGCAGCTAAGACCTGCGTCGCGGCAATTTGCCCCAGCTCGCGGGTGGGCAAGTTGATCGTGGTCACACCTGGTGAAACCTCACTTGCCAAGTCGTGATTGTCGATACCGCAGATTGACAGTTCTTCTGGAACCCGAATGCCCTGTCGTTGGGCTTCCAGCAAAGCCCCAGTCGCCAGCAGGTCGTTGCCACAGACAATTGCAGTGGGGACCTGCTTGGCTTTCAGTAGCTCTATCAGGCCCAAGCGTCCACCGCTGAGGTTCAGGGGCTGCTCGGTTACAGCGTCCGGGCGCAGATGCAAGCCGGCCTTGCCCAAGGTGTCGCGTAAACCGGCGGCACGGGCTTGCGCACGGTCGTTGTGCTCGGTGTAACCAGAGATCATTCCGATTCGTTGATGTCCCAAGTCCAGCAGGTGCTGTGTGGCCAAGACACCAATGGCGTGGTTGTCAAAGCCGACAGAGGGCAAGCGTGGGTCGCAGGCCCAGGTCAGCAAGACAGGTTTCTGCCATTGCCTTAAAGATGTCCAAAGTTGCTTATGGTGCTGGGCACCCACCAACACCAACGCATCGACGCCACGCTGTTGCAGGGCCTGCACCAGAGCCAACTCCTGCAAAGGGTCATAGTTGTGGCTTGCGACCAGCAACTGGTAGCCGGCTAGCGCAAAGGTGTTTTGCAATGCATGGGTACTACGCGCAAAAATGGCGTGGTCCAGCGTGGGGATGACACAACCCACGGTTCGGGTGCGACCTGATGCCAGCGCACGGCCGGCGGCGTCTGGTACGTAGCCGAGCTTCTCCACAGCGCGCTGCACCAAATCACGCGTCTCAGGGCGCACGCGATCAGGACGCGACAAAGCGCGCGAGACGGTCGCAGTGGACACATCGGCCATCTGTGCCACATCTTCAATTCGGATCCGTTTTTGCATGCCTGCTGCATATTTTACCGGCAAATTGTGCAAGCGCTTGCAAACTCGTCACGCAACAACTTGAACAGACAATTAAGTATTTACCATTAGCAATCTACAAACTAGGGATCTGTCGCTTGACAGTTTGCGCAAGAGCATTGCAAAATTAGTGCAAACGCTTACATTGCATCGGCGATCCTCGCTGGGACAACCAAAATCATGGCATCGGGAAACCTCAAATGGATAGGACTGTCGCGCCGTACCTGGCTGGGCTGGAGTACCGTGCTCGTCACGTTGCTATCCTGGTGGGTTCTGACAACCGTCACGGGCATCGTCTCTGCTGCGCGATTTCCAGCGCCACCTGAGGTATGGGTGGCTTTGCGTCAAATAGTGGGCGAGGGATACGGCAATGGTCGCTTGCATCAGCATGTGTTGCACAGCTTGCAATTGGTGGCCATGGGCTTTGGGGTGGCAGTGGCGGTGGGAGTTCCGCTGGGCTTGTTGATGGGCTACTCGCGCAAAGCCGAGGCGCTGATTAATCCCGCCTTTTTGCTGCTTCGCCCCATCCCGCCACTGGCCTGGATTCCGCTCGCCATTGTCTGGCTGGGCTTGGGCGACGCGGCCAAAATTCTGGTGATTTTTGTGGCTGCCTTTGTGCCCTCTGTCATCAACAGTTATACGGGTGTCCGCAATATCGACATTCCGGTGTTGGAGGCGGCGAAGATGCTGGGCATTCGTGGCTGGAAACTCGTGGCTGAGGTGCTGGTGCCTGGGTCTTTCCCCATGATTTTTACGGGCCTGCGGCTGTCCTTACAAGCCAGTTGGACGACCTTGGTGGCTGCAGAGTTGATTGGCGCCTTGTATGGCTTGGGCAGCATCCTGAACCAGGGCTCCCAAGACATTTACCCGGCCATGATTTTAGTGGCTATGGTGTGTGTTGCTATTTGCGGGGGGGTGACGACCGCATTGCTTGCCAAACTAGAAGAGATGGCCATGCCTTGGCGTGTGGGCAGGGTGGCTGAATGAAAGTCTTAACCGTTGTTGGCGCGCTGGCCTTCTTGGGTGTCTGGTATCTTGCCGGGGCCTTGCATCTGGCGCCGCCCCAGTTTTTACCCTTGCCGCATGAAGTGATCGCAAGACTGATCAACTTGTCACAAGAGCCCTTCTCAGGTTACACGCTGTGGCAGCACATGGCGTCCAGCCTGCAGCGTTTTGCCTGGGGCTTTGGCTTGGCCGCCCTGATTGGCGTGCCGCTGGGTTTGTTGATGGGCTGGTTCCGCTGGCTGGATGATGTGGTGTCGCCGCTGTTTGACGGCCTGCGCTTCATCGCGCCTGTGGCCTGGGTGCCGTTTGCCGCCCTTTGGTTTGGCACCGGGGCGGGGGGCCCTACGCTGATCATTTTTGCGGGCGCCTTCCCTCCCTGCTTAATCAACGCTTACCGGGGTGCACGCGGTGTCGATATTCGCTATCTGGAGGCCGCCAGCATGTTGGGCGTGGGCAATTTCAGGACGATTACCGATGTATTGTTTCCAGCTGCGGTGCCCAGCATCATTGCCGGCCTGCGCATTGGTGCGGGTTTGGGGTGGATGTCACTGGTCGGTGCCGAGCTGATCGTCGCGTCCAGCGGCATGGGGTATTTGATCGTTAAAGGCCAAAGTGCCATCGCCACCGACATTGTGATGGCGGGCATGGTGGCGATTGGGATGGTCGGCGTTGGCATCGATCTGGCCTTGCGGCGCATGGAAGCCTATTTGCTAAAACATAGAACGGTACACTGAATGAGCAATATTGCCTTTCAAAACATTGGCAGAGAATTCGAGCGAGATGGCAAGAAAACCGCCGTTATCCAGGGATTTGACCTGACGGTTCAAGACCAAGAGTTTGTCGCTATCGTTGGGCCTTCTGGGTGCGGTAAAACCACCTGCATGCGCATGGCGGCGGGCCTCGACTTTCCAACAGGTGGAACTCTGACGGTGTCAGGCAAACCTGTCATCAAGCCTGGACCGGACCGTGCCGTCGTGTTCCAGCAATTTGCACTCTTTCCATGGAAGAGCGTTTACGACAACATTGACTTTGGCTTGCGTGCAAAGAATCTGCCGCAGGAGAAGCGGCATGACATCATCACGCACTACATCGGCTTGATGAACCTTAAGGGTTATGAGTCTGCCTATCCGCACCAGCTGTCAGGCGGCATGCAGCAGCGCGTGGCCATTGCACGCGCCTATGCCCTAGACCCCGATGTACTGCTGATGGACGAGCCCTTTGGCGCGCTAGACGCCCAAACCCGCGTGGTCATGCAAGAAGAGCTGGTCAAGCTGGCGCGCAAAAACCCACGTACCGTTCTCTTCATCACCCATGCAGTGGAAGAGGCTGTTTACTTGGCGGATCGTGTGGTCATCATGGCTGCACGTCCAGGGCGCGTGAAGGAAATTCTTGACATCAAAACAGTGCGCGAAGCCAAAGGCTGGGACACCCACCCGCGCATTGAGGATGTGATGGATCTTGAATCCTTCGTGCACCTTCGTACCCGTATTTGGAAGTCCTTGCGGGAAGAACACGCAGGGGTTGACCATTAAAGCGTTTTCAAATGTCATTTTTATCCACTATTTTTTAGGAGCTCTACATGTTTAAGAAATCTCTCATCACGTTTGCCGTTGCACTCGGGTTCACTGGCGTCGCCATGGCCCAGGCGCTGACCCCCATCAAAATCAGCTACCAGCCCGCGCTGTACTGGGCCTTGCCTTTCCATGTGGCCACAGAAAAAGGCTGGTGGAAAGAAGTGGGCCTGGCACCCGAGTTCAGCACCTTTCCCGCTGGCGTGCCGCAAATTGCGTCCGCCGCCGCCAAGTCTTGGGACGTGGGTGGAACAGGTTCAGTGCCTGCAGTGCTGGGACATGCACGCTTTGGCATCAAAACCATTGGCATCACCAATGACGAGTCTGCCGGCAACGCCTTGGTAGGCAGTGCTAAAAAAGCGGCAGAGTTTGCCAAAGACCCAGCGGCTGCATTGCGCGGTCAAACCATCACCTTGACACAAAACTCCACGGCTGACTACGCGATCCAGTCTTGCTTGAAAAAATATGGCCTGAAGAAGTCTGATGTCGTCCTCAAGAACATGGGTCAGTCTGAAATCATCTCGGCCTTGTCGTCCAACAACACTGACTTGGCAGGCCTGTGGGCGCCCAATATCTACACCGTCGAGGAAAAGGCGGGTGCCAAAGTGCTGTGCAGCGGCAAAGAAGGCGGCGCCATGGTGCCAGGTGCACTCATTGCACGCGGGGACTATGCCAAAGAGAACCCCCAAAACGTGGCCAAGTTCCTGGCCGTTTACTTGCGTAGCTGGAGTTGGATGAACGCCCACAAGACTGAAGCCATCGCCATGATGAAAGACTTCTATGCCAAAGGCGGCGTCAACATCAGCGAAGCGTCGATGAAGAAGGAGTTTGACACACGCCCCACCTTTAACTTGGCCGCACAGCTCAAGCAGATGGACCGTGCAGGCGGCAATTCGCAAATGGACGCCTGGTTTGCGCATATCTCCGTCTTCATGCGTGAGACTGGCGCCCTGCCCACCATCCCTCAGGTGCAAGATTTTGTGACGGGCGAATACATGGCTATGGTGCAAGCCGATCCCAAGTTGCGCGAGTTCGCCAACAACTCCAAATAAGTCAAACGTTTTACGTCAAACACCGTGTTTCGGCACGGTGGACGGGATAAATTTGCTATAAATTCAGGAAAATCGATGACTATCCAATATCTGAAAAGGGCCGACAAAACGCCTGAAACTGAAACCGCCACTGCGCAGCAGGTCGTCAACGACATGCTGGCAACGATTCAAAAGGACGGTGAAGCGGCAGTGCGCCACTACGCCAAAACGCTAGACAAGTGGGATGGTGAATTTGTCGTTACCCGTGCGCAGCTGGATGCCAACGCGGCCAAGGTACCTGCGGGCGTCAAAGCGGATATCGACTTTGCCATCAAGCAGGTGTTTGACTTCGCCACAGCGCAGCGCAAATCCATGAGCGAGTTTCAAACCGAACTGCATCCCGGCGTAACGGCAGGGCAGCGCGTGCTGCCCGTTAACGTGGCGGGTTGCTACGCACCTGCAGGGCGCTATGCACACATTGCCTCAGCCTATATGGGCGTGGCAACGGCCAAGGCGGCTGGCGTCAAAACCATATTGGCGTGCTCCGGCCCTTTCCGTGGTGGCCCTATGCACCCCTACCTGATGTATGCGTTTGACAAGGCGGGCGCTGACATCATCATGACCTTGGGCGGTGTGCAAGCCATTGCCACCATGGCCTACGGTCTATTCACGGGCAAACCTGCCGACGTGATCGTTGGCCCTGGCAACAAGTTTGTCGCTGAAGCCAAGCGTTCGCTCTTTGGAAAAGTCGGTATTGATGTGTTTGCTGGCCCCTCTGAGGTGGCCGTGATTGCCGACGAAACTGCCGACCCCGCTATCGTCGCCATCGACTTGGTAGGCCAAGCTGAGCACGGACATGAGTCACCTGCCTGGTTGTTCACGACCAGCGAATCTTTAGCCAAAGACGTGATGGCCCGCATCCCCGCGTTGGTAGCCTCACTGCCCCCCACAGCACGTGACGCGGCAGGTGCGGCTTGGCGCGACTACGGCGAAGTAATTGTCTGTTCTACGCGCGAGGAGGTGGTGGAAGTGTCTGACCGCTATGCGCCTGAGCACCTGGAAGTGCACACCAAAGATCTGGACTGGTGGCTGCAAACCCTGACCTGCTACGGCTCGCTGTTTTTGGGCGAAGAAACCACCGTGGCCTATGGCGATAAAGCCAGTGGACCCAACCACGTGTTGCCAACCAAGGGCGCTGCACGCTATTCCGGAGGCCTCTCGGTGCATAAATTCATGAAGACCCTCACGTGGCAGCGCTTGACCAAGGAAGCGGCGCGTGACATAGGTTTAACCACTGCGCGTATTTCACGCCTGGAAGGCATGGAAGGGCATGCTCTTACTGCCGACGTTCGATTGGCTAAATATTTTCCGGGCCAGACCTTTGATTTGGGTGAAACCGTAACGGTGTAGCCCTGATGAAGATCAATAAACTGTTTGATTTGCGAGGAAAGACCGCGCTCGTCACAGGCGGCAATTCCGGCATCGGTGAGGTCATGGCCATGGCCTTGGGACTAGCCGGCGCGGGCATTGTGCTGATGGCGCGTCGCCTCGATGCGCTGGAGCAATCCGCAAACAAACTGCGTGCCGAGGGCATTGCCGTGCAGTGCCTGTCGTGCGACTTGTCAGACATCGCAGCGGCGCAGGCTGGCGCGGCGGCAGCTTTGGCCACTGGCCCCATTGACATCTTGATCAATGCCGCTGGGGTGAATCTGCGCGAACCCTTTGGGCAGGTCACGGCTGCGAGCTGGCAAACGCAAATCAACCTGCACTTAAGCGCGCCCTTCTTTTTGACCCAAGCCCTGGCGCCCGCCATGGCTGAGCGAGGCTGGGGCCGCATCATCAATATTGCCAGCTTGCAAAGCACGCGGGCCTTTGGCAACAGTGCGCCTTATGGTGCAGGCAAGGGCGGTGTGGTGCAACTCACTCGAGCCATTGCACAAGAATGGTCAAGCAAGGGGATCACCTGTAACGCCATAGGGCCAGGCTTCTTCCCCACGGCCCTCACGGCGCCTGTGTTTGGCAACGCGGCAGCTGTGCAAAAAAACGCAGATCAAACTTGCATCGGTCGTAATGGTGAGTTGACTGATCTCTACGGACTCACGGTGTTTCTGGCGAGTGAGGCGTCCAGTTATATCACCGGTCAAACTGTCATGATTGATGGCGGTTTTACCGCCAAATAACCCGCGCCCCTGGTGTCTGTCAGGTGTTGGCCCCCCGATTGTCACCACTCGAAATCAAATCTACAAAGTAGTGAATCGCCTGCGCAACGCCATCCGTTCCATTCATTAACCCAACAGGAAACCGCCGTGAAAGCCCTTGTTTACACCCAACCCAACGAAGTGCAATTGCTGGATCGTCCGGAACCTAAGCTGGACGCGGGCGAAGTCATCCTCAAAATTGAAGCCGTCGGCATCTGCGGCTCGGACATGCATGCCTACCACGGGCACGACCCGCGTCGCAAACCTGGACTAGTGCTCGGGCACGAGTTTTGCGGCACGG
Organism: Rhodoferax sp.; assembly: GCA_031418395.1. GTDB lineage: Bacteria > Pseudomonadota > Gammaproteobacteria > Burkholderiales > Burkholderiaceae_C > JANYCG01. Next base: position 8,990 of record JANOXL010000045.1, read on the forward strand.
TGTTGGAGAGCGCTTCGCCCCTGTACGCCAAAGGCACACGTGTCACGGGCAACCCGCTGATCACTTGTGGCACCTGTGACTTCTGCGTGCAGGGCCGCAATAACCTGTGCTCGCGCCGTACCATGGTGGGAATGACACGCCCTGGCGCGTTTGCGGACATGATGTCCATCCCCGCCGCATCGCTCATCGACATGCCACAAGAGATGTCGCCGGTGCATGCCGCCGTTACCGAACCGGCGGCCACTGCTTTGCACGCTATCAACCTATCCATGCGCGTGCTGGTGCGCCCCGTACAGGAGTGCCGCGTGCTGATATTGGGAGGCGGTGCGATTGGGATGTTGGCGGCCCTGCTGCTCAAGAACTACGGTTGCACTGACCTAACCGTGGCCGAGGTCAACCCCTTACGCCGCGAGCAATTGGAAAAGCATGCCAAGGTCAAGACCTACAACCCCAAAGACAGCAGCCCAGCCGAAGATAGCTTTGACTATGTGATGGATGCTGTCGGCTCCAAGATCACACGCAATACTGCCATGGCGTCCGTCAGGGCGGGTGGCGTGGTTATGCATATAGGCTTGCAAGACTGGGCCAGCGAGATCGACATGCGCCGCCTGACACTGGCCGAGATTACCTTGCTGGGCACCTACACCTACACCACCGCAGACTTGCGCGCCACGGTGGCAGCCATTCATCGGGGTGCCTTTGGCGACCTTGCTTGGGTGGATGTTCGCCCCATGGCCGATGGCGCGCAGGCGTTTATGGATTTGGATCAAGGCAAGGCGGCATCAGCCAAGGTGATTTTGGTGCCCTGAAGGTTGCGGCCCTTACAAGCCAGGGTCTGACTGATAACACCCGGCCTCACGCAGCATGGCGCAACTCCCGCTCCGGCGCACAGTCGTCCACGATCAACCCGCCCCAGACGTATTGCCAGCTGGGAAGTGATACGCCTCACCGCCTCTGGCAACAACAGGGCGTTGCGTTCAACCCTCAAGGCACCGGCGCATTCCGCCGCCAACCCACATCGCTCGACGCCATACGAATGCCTAGCGGCGCTTCAGGGGAACGCAGGGATTTTGCGAACATGGTCAAATGCAAACTGCCGGGCTATCACGCGAAAAGCCGTGCATGCCACAGAGGTCAAGGCGCGGCATATCTCTTGTTTATTAGTAATTTTACGAATTTTATTGATTAATTTTCATTGATTTTCAGTCATATTTTAATAGCAATAAAATGATATTTTACGAGACCTAATGTCGGATTTTTATGATTATTAAATACTCAGTATTATTTTTTGTCTCACTTTCGCTGACTGGTTGCGCCACCGATGGCAACGTGTCGCTGCAACAACATGTCAACTTCTCGCCGCCGCCCGTCGCCACCAACCCGGAGCCGCTGGTCAAAGGCCCCAAAGCGATAGCGCAGACGCTGGCAAAGGGCGGCTACATCATCTACCTGCGCCACGGCAAAACGCAGTACGACCAGCTGGAGCGCGAGCGCGACAACCGCAAAAACGGCACGTTTGACTTGGCCAAATGCAGCACGCAACGCCAGTTGTCCGACGAAGGGCGTGCCGAGATGAAGGTCGCAGGCGAGCAGTTTCGCCAGGCACGTCTGCCCATCGACAGGGCCTGGAGCAGCCGTTATTGCCGCGCCACCGAATCGGCAGCTTTTTTTGCGGACGGTGTTGAGGCCACGCAGTCGTTGAGCGGTGAAGGCGATTTCGGCATCGACCCGAGCATCAAAGGGCGTGTGCAGGACTTCTTCAAACAGCGCCCCGCTCCCGGCAAAAACCACTTCATGATGGCCCATGGCGGGATTTTCTGGCTGGCGACGACGTTTCAGATTCAGGAAGGCCACGCCGTGGTGCTGGACCCGACGAACCCCCAAGTGATCGTCGCCCGCATTGGTCCCTACGAATGGGGCACGGTGGCGCAAGAACGTTTGGGCGTCCGCTAAACCTTGTTGGATCGCAAGGGCGAAAGACCATGGCGACCCTTATGACCCGGTTGAATCGGCAGCGCTGGCAGTGTGCGGCAGCCTTCGCATTGGGCTTGACGGTCAGCGGCGTTTTGGCCCAATCCAACCCTCCTGCGCCGCCCGCAGCCGCGCCCGAGCCCCAAGCCCTTGCGCCGCAGGGTTTTGGGTATGCCGCCGGGCCGATTCACAACCCGGTGCCGCTGCTGGGCGGCGGCAAAGCAGTGCGTGAAGCGCTGCGCAAGGGTGGCTACATCATTTATTTTCGCCACGGTCGCACGCAGTTGGATCGGGTGGGTGTGGAGACCGGCAACCGTGCCGAGGGCAAGATCAACTTTGCACGTTGCGAGACCCAACGCAACTTGAGCGACGAAGGCCGTGCCGAACTCAAGGCCGCCGGTGAGGCCTTTCGCCAGGCGGCCATTCCTGTCGATAAGACTTTTGCCAGTCCGTATTGCCGCACCAAAGAAACTGCCGCGTATTTGGTGGCTGGCATGGCGCCAGGCGTGGGTATGGGCGTACAAGATCTTCCGCTTTTAGCCGACTTCTCGCAGAGCGAAGGCCGCCCCGAGCGGCTTGAACAACTCTTCAGCCAACGCCCCGCGCCGGGCAAAAACACGCTCATCGTCGCTCACGGCATGACGCTGCGCGCGCTGACGGGTTTTGCCATTGGCGAAGGCCACGCGCTGGTACTACAGCCGGGCAACTTCAAAACCATCGTGGCGCGTATTGCCCCCAACGAGTGGGCCGGTGTGGCCAGCGGGCGCTGAAACTTGCAGGACAGGCGTTGCCTTGGCCTGACGTCAGGTAAGAAGACGCTTTAAACTGTCTGGATTGAACCGAGTCATCCGCATTGGCCCATCTGAGCTTTTTCGCCCCACGTTTCCAGGAGACCCCATGTCTTTACGTTCCAGCTTGCTGCTTCTCGCCACCGCGCTTCTCACCGCCTGCGGCTCAGTGCCAGCACCACCGCCCGTGTCAACGGAAGTCAAAAGCCTGCTGTGGGTAGGTAACAGCTTCTTTTATTACAACAACTCCATGCACGGGCATGTGGGTCAATTGCTCAATGCGGCGGGCGTGCGTGGAACACGGGCCAGCTCGGCCACCATCAGCGGCTCGGGCATCAACTGGCATGACCTGGAGGCGCATTTCAAGCCCGGCGGTGTGGGCAGTTACTCCTTTGTTGGCGACAACGAAGTGCGCTTCAACAGTTTTGACAAACCCGGCGACAAGCTGTTTGACGGTGTGATGATGATGGATTGCAGCCAATGCCCGATCCACCCGCAATTGCAGTCGATCTTTTACGACTACGCGGCCAAACACAGTGCCACGGCTCGCAAAAACGGCGCAGCGCCGATTTTCTTCATGTCCTGGGCCTACCAGGACAAGCCCGAGATGACCGAGCAACTCGCCGCCGAATATGTCAAGGCTGGCAAACAAAACAACGCGCTGGTGGTGCCCGCCGGGCTGGCGTTTGCCGCCTCCATTGCCAAACGCCCAGCGCTGAATCTGTACATCGCCGACAAACGCCACCCCAGCCTGGCTGGCACCTACCTCGCCGCCTGCACGGTGCTGGTGTCGGTGTACAAAAAAGCCCAGTGGGTCTAAGCTACACCGCAGGCTTGCCTGCCGAAGTCGCCACGCACTTGCAAACGACAGCCTGGGAGGCGGCGCAGGCCTTTCACGCCAAAGAGGGGCGCGGCGGGCTTTAAAGCCCAGCCTCGGGCCTTGACCCGTGGAAACCCCCACGCGCTAAGGCTACCGATCAGGCAAAGCTTGCCGCAAAATGGGGCGGTCAAGCTTCCTCCACTGCATTGCCCGAACGGAACCCCATGAGCACACTTTCCCTGATGGATTTGGCGTTTTTTATCGCCGAGTCGGACGCTAGCCCGAAACACGTGGCCGGGTTGCAAATCTGCAAAAAGCCGCCGAAGGCCAAGGCGAACTTTGTCAAAGCCATTTACGACGAGTATTTGACTTTCACCGATGTTGCGCCGCCCTTTAACCGCGTCATCAACTTCACGCTGACCGCCATGCCCAGCTGGCGCACTGTGGATGCGGTGGATTTGAGCGACCACGTTTTCTTCCACAAACTGCCCGCCAAAAAGAACGACCGCGCGGCGCTGTACGAGTTCATCGCCGGCCTGCACGCGCCCATCTTGCAGCGCGACCGCCCGCTGTGGGAGGTGCACGTGATCGACGGCTTGTGGGACGGGCAATTCGCTCTGTACCAAAAAATGCACCACGCGTATGCAGACGGCGTCACCATGTCGCGCTGGGGCGCTGAGAGTTATCAGGATTCGGCGGACGATTTGGAAATGTCGCCCGTCTGGATCAAAGACCACACGCGTTCAGGCATCAAGCGCAAAAAGGGCAACCAGGAGCTGGCGATGTCGCTGTGGAAGCAGGTCACCGTCAACAGCAAACGCGCCTTTGGCATTGGCCGCCTGGTGACCATGCTGGCGCTCGAAGGTGTGAAGCTCACCAAAAACGCGATCAGCCTGCCCTTTATGGCGCCGCGCGGCACGCCATTGACCGGCATGGCCAGCCCCGGCAGGCAGCTCGCTACGGCGGCGGTGTCGATGCAGCGCATCACCGCCCTGGGCAAAAAAACCCGCTCCACCGTGAACCACATTGCGCTGACTTGCCTGGACGGTGCCATCCACCGTTACCTCAAAGACGAAGGCATTACGCTGCAAAAACCGGTGACGATCCAGATGCCGGTGAACCTTCGCAAAGAAGGCGAAAAAGCGGCGGGCAACAAGATCGGCATCATTCTGGTCGACCTCTCCGCCCCCACCGACGATCCCTATGTGCGCCTGCGCAACATCGGCTACAGCTTGCGCAACGTGCGCCAGATGATCGACAGCGTTGCCCCCGAAGCCATCGAGACCTACACCATCCTGACCGGCATCTTCGGCCAGATCGCCGAAATGCTGAAACTCAGCAACACCCTCGCACCCATGGGCAACACCACGGTGAGCAACGTGCCCGGCCCCAAGGAGCATC
>JANOXL010000046.1:0-3889 GCA_031418395.1 Rhodoferax sp.
TCAAAATCATCGCACCGGTGGCCCCCAGCGGGTGGCCCATGGCGATGGCACCACCGTTGACATTGACCTTCTCGTGCGGCACCTTGAGCTCCTGCATAAAACGCATGGGCACGGCGGCGAAGGCTTCGTTCACTTCGAAGAGGTCGATTTGGTCAATCGTCATCCCGGCTTTGGCCATCGCCATGGGCCACCCGCTGGGGGCCACCGGTGCGATGATTTTGAACACGCTGATCGACGAGTTGCACCGCCGCAAGCTGCGTTACGGCCTGGCTACCCTGTGTGTGGGTGGCGGCATGGGCATTGCCACGATCGTAGAACGTATCTAATAAATATTTCTAAAATTTTCTCTTGACCTATTTTCGGACATAGGTCTCGTAATATATTCATACTATGCTTCTATTTTCATAGTAAATAACGATCTTTTTTAACCCATGAAAAATATAAAATACGTAATTAACGACGAAACTATTGGCGCATTCTCGGGCAAAATCGCCACGGTGACCTTCGACGAGCCGGACAGTGCCGTCAACACGATGAGCACGCAGTGGAACGTCGACATGACCGAGTTGGTGGCCCAGCTCACGGCAGACAAGGCCCAATTCGGCGATGCATTGAAAGGCATCATCCTGGCCTCCAACAAAAAGACGTTTTTCGCCGGCGCCGACCTCAAAGGCACGATGCGCGACACCCAGCCTGACGCCAAAGAAGTCTTCACGCGTGTCGAAGCGTCGAAAAAGCGTTTTCGCGCCATCGAATCGCTCGGCGTACCAATTGCTACGTGTTTGAACGGCTCGGCGCTGGGCGGTGGTTTTGAAGTCGCCTTCTTGGGCCATTTCCGCGTGGCCGTGGATGACAACAAAATTTTGCTCGGCCTGCCTGAAGTGACGCTGGGCCTGCTGCCCGGCGCCGGTGGCGTCACCAAAATGACGCGCCACCTCGGCCTGCAAGCCGCCATGCCCTATTTGGTTGAAGGCAAAACCTTCTCACCACGTGAAGCAAACGCGCTGGGTTTGGTGCATGAGCTGGTTCAACCCGGACCGGATTCGGCCGCCGCCATGCGCCAGGCGGCGTTGGCCTGGTTTGCCAAGGCGCCTGTTGCCCAACACCCCTGGGAACACAAAGATTACAAAGTGCCCGGCGGCACACCGTCGAACCCCAAAATCGCCGCCATGCTGTCGGTAGCCCCGGCCATGCTGAAGCAAAAAACGCGCGGCCTCTACCCGGCCCCGCAAGCCATCATGAACTGCATGGTGGACGGGCTCAAGGTCGATCTGGACACCGCGCTTCGTATCGAGTCGCGTTACATTGCCGAGTTGTTTGTCGGCAAAAACGCCCGCGCGATGATCACTACGTTCTTCAACATGAACGCGATCAAAAGCGGCCAGAGCCGTCCCAAAGACGTGCCCAAATACAAGCCCGCCAAAGTCGGCATTCTGGGCGCCGGCATGATGGGCGCAGGCATCGCCTGGTCGCAGGCCAGCCGGGGCATCAGCACCGTCCTCAAAGACGTGACCCAGGAAAAAGCCGACGCGGGCAAGGCCTATTCACAAAAACTCAGTGACGCCCGCGTGGCCAAAAGCCGCATGAGCCCGTATGACCAGGCCGATTTGCTCAAGCGCATCACCGCGACTGACAAAGCGGCCGATCTGCAAGGCTGTGACCTCATCATCGAAGCAGTGTTTGAAAACCGCGCCCTGAAAGCCACGGTGACGAAAGAAGCCGAACCGATGCTCGCCGCCGGTGGTTTCTTCGCCTCCAACACCTCCACGCTGCCCATCAGCGGGCTGGCCACGGCGTCTGCCAATGCGGCGAAATTCATCGGCATCCACTTCTTCAGCCCCGTGGACAAGATGAAGCTGGTCGAGATTATTCGCGGCAAACAGACCGACGATGAAACCGTGGCCCGCGCCTTTGACTACGTGCAGGCCATCGGCAAGATTCCGATTGTGGTGAACGACTCACGCGGCTTTTTCACCAGCCGCGTGTTTGGCACCTTCGTGATGGAAGGCGTGGCGATGCTGAGCGAAGGCATCCCCGCCCCTGCGATTGAAAACGCCGGTGTGCAATGCGGCATGCCCGTGGGGCCACTGGCGGTGATCGACGAGACTTCGCTCTCCCTAAGCGTTCACGTGATGGATCAAACCCGCAAAGACTTCGAAGCCGAGGGCAAGCCCTACGTGCCGACTTCTGGCCAGTTGCTGGTCGAAAAAATGGTCAAAGAACTCAAGCGCCCCGGTCGCGCAGGCGGTGGCGGTTTTTACGATTACCCGTCGAAAGACGACGCCAAAGCCGGTGCCAAAAAAGCCCTGTGGCCCGGCCTCGTGGCGCAGTTTGAAAAGCCGGGCGCCGCCTGGAACATCACCGATCTGAAAGACCGCATCCTGTATCGCCAAGCCGTCGAGACCGCGCGTTGCCTCTGTGAGGGCGTACTCACCAGCGTGCATGACGCCAACATCGGCAGCATCTTCGGCATCGGCTTCCCGGCCTGGGCTGGTGGCGCGATGCAGTTCATCTACGGCATGGGCATTGAGGCCTTCGAGAAACGCGCCGACGAATTGGCGGCGAAGTTTGGCGATGGGTTCAAGATGACGACTGAGGTGCGCGCGGCTATCCGCAAGTTTGAGCCAGTGTATTGATTCTCTTCAGTAGCGGGCGGACTCCTCCAAGCCGGCCGACCTCAGTGCCATCGGCGTCAGCGTTCCCGCGCGCTTCTGGCGTATGCGGTCTGAGTAGAAATTGCCGTTCGAATGCGATATTGAAAGACCTGACCCCGAGGTCCGACCCCGAGGTCCTACTCGAGGTCCTAAATTCAAGCCAGATGGCTTCGCCTTCGCCCGTGGTGCGGGCGGTGTTGTAGGCACCGGGGTTGTTGTAAGCGCTCGTTGCATTGGCCTGCTGTGTGCCCGTGGCGTGGCCCAGTTCGTGGGTGAGCAGGCGAACGGCTTCTTCTGTGGAGGTGACTTGGCCGAAGTTGATTTGGATGCGGTTGCCGCTCCATTGCGTCGCACCTGTCGTGGCCTCCAAGGTACCGCCGGAGACGACCAAAAAATGTTCGATCTTTGCAGTTAGCGTTGCGGACTGCTCAAACGCTGCAATTTGAGCGGCTGAAAAGCCAACACCCGCCAGTAAATTCCTACTATTGGTACTCAACATGGTTGTCGTCCTCAATCAAAAGTGTGAATAAATGACAGGCTAGGAACTTCAGATCCAAACCCGGCGATGAGAACTACTTTCAGGTGGTGAGTCTTGCTCCACGTCAATTCCCGGTTCGGGCGGGGGCCCTCAGCGTTTGGAGGTAGTCTTGGTTGCTGCCCTGGCATCAGAGGTGGTGGATTGCTACCGAACCTTTTGTCAGTAGTGGGAGCCCCCAAAATCACCTCGAGATCGCTCAGAGGTATAACTGAATGCCCAGGTAAGTCCCGCCCTCTGCCCAAGTTCACGTCAAAAAAGGTGCGCGCTGGTATTTTTTCCGCAGCGCTGCCAGTCCCATACCGCCAGAACAACGACACATGCTCTATGGGCGGCGGCTCTACCTGCTTCCCATCCACCATCTTGCGCGCCAATTCTTGCAACCCTTTTTTGGGTCGCCACCCAAAAATCCTCACCCCCCATTGCAGCTCCAGCCACTCGGGATCGGCACAAAGAATGTCGTTTCCCAGGTTGTCATGGATTTGCTGGATCAGGTGCTTGACGTCACGGACTTTTTCGAGCTTCATGGTTTGTTGGGCCTTTTGGGTTTGCGCTGGGGCGCAGGCGCTGATTTGTTGAGTCGGGGTTTGCGTTGTCGTCGGCTGGGCGCAGGCGATCAGATTCACTGCCAGAACCCCCGACGCCATCGTATATCGTCTGAATCGGTTGCCGCTCTTTTGCATCGTCGGGGTGGCGAATA
>JANOXL010000047.1:0-4451 GCA_031418395.1 Rhodoferax sp.
GGCCAGGGGTGTGGTGGGGGGCTTGGCATCCGGCGCTCGGCGCGTCGCATGGTCGCAGATTGTGCCTTTGGCTTTAGGCGGCGCGTTGCCGCACCCGGCCATTGGGGATGGCGTCGCCGGTGTTGCGTCAGCCCTGGTACCTGTCGGTGGTGTGGTCAATCAAACCGCAACCTTCACATTCAACTATGCCAATGCATCACCCGTTGCGTCGGGCACTTATAACGGGCGGGTGACCTATACGGCGGCGCTGCCTTGAGCATGTTTTGAAACTGGCAGGAGCCAGGTTCATTGTGGGACAATTTGCAGCATTCAAAGGCAAGGGGGCACAGATGTGCAACTTGATTATTTCCAGGTGGGTGCGCTTGGCCATGGCAATGTGTGCGCTGGCCGTTCATCCGTTAGCGCAGGCTTGGGTGCTCAATGTCACGCCCGGCACCCGCGCCGTGTACTTGGCAGTGGGGAACGCCACGGCCAATGCCGACAACGCCACGATCAATCTGGTCAACCTGGATCTGCCCGCCGCCCAAGTGGGCTCGGGTGCAGCGCAGGTCATGAATACAACAACCGCTTCGAGCAGCACGCAGGCCAACAGTCCATTTGACAACTTTGTCGTCTGTACACCGGCCACGGGCCAAGTCTATGTCGGTGGTTTTTACCGCTTGCCTGCCGCCAGCGCCACCACCGCACAGTTACAGGTGAGCACGCCGGCGAGTTTGAGCAGCGGCGCCAACACCATTCCCTTCAGCCAAATTAGCTGGACCAGTACCTCGATTGGCAACGCTGGCGCAGCAGATATTCCGGCAGGCACCTTTTCCAGCCCCGGCACCTTGACCCTGCGCAACTTTGCTGCCAATACCTATGTGGAAAACTGCCACACCTTCACTTATGCCAACACCAATCCCGTCGCGGCGGGGGTCTACAACGGTCGCGCAACTTACACGCTGACAGCGCCATGACGACGCCATTGCAGCGCAATTGTTTCGGGAAGATTTCCACATCGAGGCTCTCGCTGTGGGGGCTGGTGGCCTTATTGTTGTCGCCTGTATGGGCCCTTGCCGCCACCTTTGTCGTGGACGACTCCAAAAGCGTCGTGCTGGACCCCAACATTCCCCTGCAATGGCGCTCTCTGTCGCCGTCCAAAGGAGACCATGCCGTGCAGGGGGTGACCCGCGTTCAGCTTCGGCTGGACACCTCGGCCTGGGTGGGCAAATTCGGTCGCATCTACATGGTCCTGCCCGCGCAGCCCAACGGACTTGTCAAAGCCAGTTGGCAGACTCAAGGGCAGCTGCTCAATGGTCAATTAAACTCCGGACAGCGGGGACTGGTGTGGTCCGGGGTATTACCAAGGGCACTGCTGGAAGACCTGATGACGGTCACGATCATCTCCGATGGTCGCCTGTTGGCAACGTCGCAAGCGCTGCGCTTCACTTTTGAGATTGACTTGCCTTGATTGAGTTTTTTATGCGACGAATTGAATTGGTTTTCCTGACCGGTCTAATGGCAATCCTGTCGCTATTGGGCTTGCCCGGTATCGTGTTCGCGCAGGGGGGATTTTCCGCTTTGGTATCGCCCCCACGGGTGGAAACTGGCGTCAAACCGGGCCAGACGACACGACAGGTGTTAGAAGTCAGCCAGGTCGGCCCGATGATGGGGCGATTTCGGGTCTATACCAGCGATTGGACCTTGAATGCCGGTGGTGGCGTTGATTTCAGTGACGAGCTTCAAGCCGGTAGCTGCCGCCCCTGGGTGGCACTGGAAAAGCGCGAATTGACAGTGCCCGGCAACGGCAAATCGCGCTTTCGATTTGAGATTTCACCCCCTGCCGATGCGCCCACGTCAGAATGCCGTTTTGCCATCATGTTTGAAGGTTTGGACAGCAGCAATGCCAGCAGCGGCGGCATCAGTTTTCCGGTCTCGGGCCGCATCGGCGTCATCGTTTATGCGAGCATGGCGGGCAGCAAGCCTGATCTCAAAGTGTTACAGCAATTCGTCAGCACCGACCCGGCCAAATTGCCTACTTTGCAAGTTCAGAACACGGGCTCGGCGCATGGCCGACTGGTCGGTCTGTTGACAGGCAGTGATGCCAAAGGCGTCAAACTCGAGTTCACGCCCTCGAGCCTGCCGATATTGCCGGGCGAGACGCGAGCGATCGTGCTCAACGCCAATATGGAGGGTGCGGGCTTGGTCAAGGAGATCAATTACCCGGTTACTGTCAAAGGCGCGCTGGAATGGGGCGGGCAACGTGTGCCCTTTGAGCACACGTTCAACGACAAGTGAGACCTTGGCGCAGTAGTCTTCCACTGCTCGTTGCCGTTGGAATTTCGGCTTCTGCAAACTTCACTGTATTTTTGAAAGGCGCTGCGCTGGGCATTCTGTTCTGCCTTGCACCGTGGGTGGTCGCCCAGCAGCGACCTGACGCTGTGCCGACACCGCCAGCACGGCCTGCGGTGCCTTATCAAGATAAAGTTATCGAACGCACATTTGACGCAGTCGACGGTGTGCCGGTCGATAACTATGACAGCTCAGGGCTTTTGCGTGCGTGGAGCCTTGAGACCTTTGTCGACCAGCGCCAGATATCCGGGCAGTCGACGCAGTCAATCGGCCTCAAAGCCAACGGTTATACCGACACCCTGCATTACGGTACCTTGTCGGCCAATGCATCCTTGCTGAAACGCGATGTCGCACAGGACTCGGATGCTTCCTTTACCCTGCGCCAGATTGGCATGCCCTTTGACGGCGGCTGGCGCCTGGACAACGCGCTGGGCTTGATCAATCTGCCAGTGCTTGACCTTGCCCGTTCGAGTCAACGCATCACGCTGACTACGCCAGCCATGCAGGGCCTGCACACCCAAGTGCGTCAAGGCGGTTTGAGTCTGCTGGCGGCTGCGGGGCGCGCTGGGCAAGTGCAGGGTTACCCGGCGTCGGGTTTCAGTGTTTCACAGGGCACACTTGCCATGGCGGGGCTGCAAAACCAACGGCTTCTGGATGACGGGGTATGGCAATGGGGTGCCAAAGTCGCACAAGCGCAGGACGTGACGTCGGTGCTCGCCCAAACCGCCCTCGGGCAGGGCCGTATGGATGCACAGGGCGCCTATCTCGGGCTGCGGCGTGACTGGGCGTCGGCAAATTTGGGCAATGAAACCTATGCGCAACTCAATGTCGTATTCGGTCGAAATACCGGCACTGACGCGGGCGGTATTGCCAATGTTCCGGCCGGCGGATTGTGGCTGGAAGGTGCAGTGGGGTTGGGCACACATCGACTCAGTTGGGGTCTGTTTCGCCTGGAAACCGGCCTGGCTTGGCTCGATTTACCGATGGCCAACGACCTGCAAGGCGCGTATGGGCGTCACGCCTGGCGCACGCGGCAGTGGTCGGTGGAATCCGGAATAGAAGTTTTGCGCTCGATCAGCGGCACCACGGCGGATGGCTATTTTGCCAATGGAACGGCGCGGTACCAATTCAGCACCACCACCAGTTTTGGTGCAACTGCCAGCGTGCGGCGCTACGGTATCCAAGCGCAGGCGATCCAGCTTTACAGCCAGTTCAGCAATGAGCTGGGGGCCACGCGGGCACAGTTCGAATGGGGCAGCTCCGACAACGGGGAGCGCCTGGTGCGTCTTCAACTCGATCATGACTGGACACAGGTGCAGAATATGCGCCTTTCGACGGCGGCGTCGATGGATCGCCAATTTCGCCCAACGGGTGACAGTGCTGGACTGGGCGGTGCATTGAATGTCGATTGGTCGATAGGCCAAAACGTGGCACTCAGTCAAAGCCTGCAGGGGCGATGGAGCAGCGATCAAACCCAATACACGCTGAATGCCGGACTGAACTGGCGTCTGGCCCCCCAATGGTCTTTGCAAACTAATGTGTACGCGATTCAGGGCCAAAGCAACGCCGCGAGTATTGCCGCGAGCCCTTTAACAGCGCCGACTGTGACAACCACCACCAACAATGACAGTGGCATTTTCGCGCTGTTGCGGTATGACGAATCTGCGGGTCGCGCACGCGCGCCTGTGGGCGGACGACCCGGCACTGCGGCGGGGCGGCTGGCAGGCTCGGTATTCCTGGACGATAACCAAAATGGCAAACGCGAAGCGGGAGAACAAGGCGCCGTTAACGTCACGGTGCTGCTGAATGGCCGTTTTGCCGTGCAAACCGATGCGCAAGGTCGTTTTGAGTTCCCCTATGTTGCCGCCGGCGCCCATGTGTTGACCGTGATCAGCGACAACCTGCCGCTGCCCTGGGGGCTTGTCAAGGATGGTCGCACTGAAGTTCGTGTGTTTACGAGGGATAGCGTTTCGGTGGATATCGGCGCGGTGCGGCAGTAGAAGTTTTCTACTGGGCATGGGGCTTGCGGGCCTCCCTACAATTCGACTCAATCCCATGATGAACCCAACCAACACCTTATGAGCATCAAAAGCGACAAGTGGATCCGCAAAATGGCCGAG
>JANOXL010000048.1:0-2460 GCA_031418395.1 Rhodoferax sp.
ACATCATCCACAGAGCCAAGGTAAGCCTCGATCACGCCAGGGTCGTTCTGCACCTCGCGCGGCGTGCCCATGGCCAGCACCTCGCCCTGGTTCATGGCGAGCACGCGGTCAGACACTTTGCTGACCAGCACCATGTCATGCTCGACCATCAGCACGGTGATGCCCAGCACGTTTTTGATGTCAGCGATCCAAAACGCCATGTCTTCGGTTTCTTCCACATTCAAGCCGCTGGAAGGCTCGTCCAGCAGCAGTAGTTTGGGCTCAGTGCACAGGGCGCGGGCCAGCTCAACGACCTTGCGCACGCCGTAGGGCAGGCCGGCCACGTGGGAATCACGGTGGTGCTGCAAGCCCAGGAAATCAATCACCTCTTCGGCCTTTTTGCGGGTTTTGATTTCAGCCTCGCGCGTTGTGCCGGTGAAAAACATGTCTTGCCACAGCCCCGACTTGCGATGCGTGTGGCGGCCAATCAGCAGGTTGTGCAGCACCGAAGCATTTTCAAACAATTCGATATTCTGGAAGGTGCGCGCAATGCCCATGGTGGCGATCTTGTGCGGCGGCTGGGCGGTGAGCTTCTGGCCTTCGTAGAAGATCTCGCCGTTGGTCGGCGTGTAGATGCGGCTGATCAGGTTGAACACCGTGGTTTTGCCCGCGCCATTGGGGCCGATCAAGGTGAAAACCTCGCCCTTTTGCACGTCGAAACTCACGTTGTTGACGGCCAGCACGCCACCGAAGCGCACGCTCAGGTTTTTGGCAGAAAGAAGAACTTCACTCATCTCAGCCTATCCGATTTTTGGAATGATTTTTGACGCTTGAACATGCCCTTGCGGTAGAACGGGAACAACTGCAGGTAGGTGCGAACCTTGAGCCAGCGCCCATACAGACCCATTGGCTCAAACAAGACAAAGGCCACCAACACCACGCCGTAGACCAATCCCTGAAGGCCGGGCGCCTGGCCGATGACGGGCGGCAAATAGTCCTTGATCAAGGCGATGACCTGCGGCATGGTGATCAAGAAAATCGCACCCAAAAACGCGCCGTGCACCGAACCCAGGCCGCCAATCACGATCATCAAGAGCAAATCAATGGACTGCAAAATGTTGAATTGCTCGGGCGAGATGAACTGCAGCTTGTGCGCATACAGCGCGCCCGCCACACCGGCCAGCGCCGCTGAAATGGCGAACGACATGGTTTTGTAATACGACAGCTGGATGCCCATGCTCTGGGCAGAAATTTCAGAGTCCCGAATTGCCACAAACGCGCGGCCCGTAGGCGAACGCAGCAGGTTCAAAATGGCCAGCGTGGCGATGACGGTGAGCACCAGGCACAGAAAGTAAAACTCGTTACCCGTCTCAATCTTCCAGCCAAAAATGTCGGGCGCCTTGATGTGTTTGCCCGCGTTGCCGCCGGTGACCGACTCCCACCGCGCCAACACTTCCTCGACGATAAAGCCAAAGGACAAGGTGGCCATGCCCAGGTAAATGCCCTTTACCCGCAGCGCCGGCAGGCCAACGATGAAACCCACCGCCGCTGACAGTGCTGCAGCACCCACAAGCGCAATCGGGAAGGGCACACCCGCATTGGTCAGCACGGCCTGCGTGTAGGCCCCGACGCCCAGAAAGGCCGCGTGCCCAAGCGAAAACAGGCCTGTGAAGCCGGCCAGCAGCATCAAGCCCAGCCCGGCAATCGAGTAGATCATGACAAAAGTCAACTGCGCCAGCCAGTATTCGGCCACCACCCAAGGTGCCAGCACCAAAGCCACCATCAAGGCGCCGTACCAAAACACGTGCCCGCCATGTTTGGCGAGTTTCAGGTCTTGCGCGTAATCGGTTTTAAAAAGAAAGCGCATCAGACCTTTTTCCTGAGGTTTTCGCCAAAGAGGCCGTTGGGTTTGACCATCAACATGATCAACACCATGATGTAGGCGGCGGTGTCCTTGAAGCCGTCAGGCAAGTAAAAACCTGAGAGCGACTCGATGATGCCAATGATGAGCCCGCCCACGATGGCACCGGGCAGACTGCCAAAGCCCCCGACCACCGCTGCCGGGAAGGCTTTAAGCCCGATAAAACCCATATTGGCATGGACAAAGGTAATGGGTGCCAACAAGAGCCCGGCAACTGCCGCCACAGCCGCCGCCAGGCCCCAGGCCAGCCCGTTGAGCGCCTTGACTGGAATACCCATGTAGTACGCTGCAAGCTGGTTCTGCGACGAGGCCTGCATGGCGATGCCCAGCTTGCTGTATTTAAACAAGGCAAATAACAACACACACAACACGGCGGTAGCGGCAATCACCACCATTTGCTCCACGTTGAGGATCAAGCCACCCACCTTCCAGATCTGATCTTTGTAAGGCACGGGCATGGTGTGTGTCTCGGTGCCAATGGCGGGAATCATGGTGATCACACCGCGTGCCACATAACCAATGCCGATGGTCAGCATGACAATGCTGAAGGCTGGCTGACC
>JANOXL010000049.1:0-4558 GCA_031418395.1 Rhodoferax sp.
CCACTTCGCCTGGGGCAGGGCCGATGTACAAGTCCACACGGCTCTCTTTCAGATCCAGTTCGACCGTGGGGTAAACCGCATCAATGATGTCCAGCGACACATTGGGATAACGAAGCCGGAAGGGCCGCAAGGCGTTGGGCAACAGCGCCATATGTGCCACGCTGGATAACGCAATGGTCAAACGCCCATGGGTCTCGCCGCGCAGCTGGTCAAGCTCCTCTTGCGCCAGCCTGAGCTCATTGCGCACGGTGCTGGCCCGGCGCAGAAACACTGCGCCCATGGGTGTCAGGCGCACACCGGTGGGGCGACGCTCAAACAGCACTACACCCAGTTCGCGTTCCAGCTCCTGAATGCTGCGGCTGATGGCGGGCTGCGCACTGCCCAACTGGCGCGCAGCCGCACGCAGGCTGCCGCGCTCGGCAACGGCCAGAAAGTCTCGCACGGAACTGAACTTTACCGCCATAGTTTTTAGGACGATGGATGGTGATCGAAATTTGACATTACCTACGAAAAATTATCATCTTCTCGCATCACAGGTGCATCCGTATGATCCCTGACGAACATTCAATCAACTCCCTGCCAAACCGTGGCAAGCAGTTCCACAGGAGAAGTGATGGCGGAAAAGTCTTTGCTGCGCACACGGGTGCTGATCGTTGGTGCCGGGCCGGTCGGCTTGGCGCTTGCCATTGAACTGGGCCACCGCGGCATCCCCTGCCTGTTGATTGAACGCAATGACCGCGTCGGGTACGCGCCCCGCGCCAAGACTACCAATGTCCGCACGCGGGAGCACTTTCGGCGCTGGGGCATTGCCGACAAGCTGCGCGCAGCCTCGCCGCTGGGCGTGGACTACCCGTCCAATGTGGTGTTCTGCACCCGCCTTTCAGGCTTCGAGCTGACCCGGTTTGAGAATGCCCTGTACTGCGCACCTGGCCGCAACCCGTTGTATTCGGAGCATGCGCAATGGGTTCCGCAGTACACGGTTGAAGAAGTCATGCGGGCGCATGCGCAGTCGCTGCCAGGCGTTGAGTTGCGTTTCAACTGTGAACTGAAATCGTTTGCCCAGGATGGCGAACACGTACAGGCGGTGGCGCGGGATCTGGCGCGCGGAGAAGACATCAGGATCGAGGCAGAGTATCTGGCCGGCGCCGATGGCGCACGCAGCATGGTGCGCGAAGGCATTGGCGCCAGAATGCAGGGGACTTACGGCCTGTCCCGCAACTACAACATCGTTTTCCGTGCGCCAGGCCTGGCCCAAGCCCATAGCCTTGGGCCGGCCATCATGTACTGGCAGGTCAACGGCGACGCGCCGAGCCTGATCGGACCGATGGATCGAGGCGACAAATGGTTTTTCATGCCTACCGGCGTGCAGGAAGGCTGGAAGCTCGACGCCGCCGACGCCCCTGCGCTGATCCGCAAGGCCACCGGCATTGACCTGCCTTATGAAGTGTTGTCTACCGACGAGTGGGTGGCCAGCCGATTTCTGGGTGACAAGTACCGCGACCGCCGCGTCTTCCTGGCGGGTGATGCCTGCCACCTGCACCCACCCTTTGGCGGCTATGGCATGAACATGGGGGTGGCCGATGGCGTTGACCTGGGCTGGAAACTGGCCGCCGTGCTCACTGGCTGGGGCGGCGCCCAGTTGCTGGACAGCTATGAACGCGAACGCCGCCCGGTGCATGACATGGTGCTGGACGAAGCCGTGGCCAATCACGCCATGTTGGGCAACCAACTCTGGAAAGACGGGCTGGACGCCGACAGCGAGGCCGGCGCCGCCCTACGCCGCGAGGTGGGGGGGCGCATCCAGTCGACCAAGATGCGCGAGTTCACCACACTGGGCGTGATGCTGGGCTACCGGTATGACGATTCACCCGTGATCGTGCCGGACGGCAGTCTCGCCCCGGGCCATGACTTCGTCAACTTCGTGCCCACCTCTCGCCCTGGTGCGCGGGCACCACACGCCTGGATGCACGACGGCAGTTCCCTGTTTGACCACTTTGGCGACGGCTTCACCCTGTTGGCATCCAAGGATGCGCCATCCCAAGCGATCGATCAGGCACGCGTGCAGGCGCAAAACACCGGGGTTCCGCTCAAGGTGCTGCAACCGCACGAGGCCGGCATTGCCGAGCTTTACCCAACCCGTTTCACACTCATCCGGCCCGACCAGCACGTGGCCTGGCGGGGCAACGCCTGGCCCGCCGCGAGCGTGGAGATACTTGAAAAAGTGACCGGCAAGGCCAATTCTTTCATTCCTTGCGGAACTGCATCTTGAACGCGATGGCGCAGTAAGTCAGTGCACCCGATTGAACCACCTACAGAAAGAGACCCAATGCGATTAATTGCCTTCAAGAACGATGCCGGAAAAGCCCGGCTGGGCGCCCGAGTGGGTAACCAGGTGGTGGATCTCACCGCCGCAGGTTTGCCCGACAGCCTGGACGCGCTGCTGCGCCAGGGCGACGCCGGCATGGCCGCTGCCAAAGGCGCCATCGCAAAGCGCGCGCATTGCCTGCCGCTGGCCGGCATCAACTACCTGCCGCCGGTGCTGAAGCCCACCAAGGCCTTTGCCATCGGGCTGAATTTTGTCGACCACGCCAAAGAGAGCAAGTTTGAGCCGCCCAAATACCCGGTGATCTTCCACCGCTACCCGTCGTCCTGGGTGGCGCACGGCGAGCCCCTGGTGCGCCCGCACGTGTCAACGCAATTCGACTACGAGGCCGAGCTGGTGGCGGTCATCGGCAAGGCCGGGCGCTATATCCCCAAAGACAAGGCGCTGGACTACGTGGCCGGCTATTCGCTGTTCAACGACGGCTCCATCCGCGACCACCAGTTCCGCTCCAACCAGTGGATGATGGGCAAGAACTTTGATGCCAGCGGCAGCTTTGGCCCCGAGTTCGTCAGCGCCGACGAATTGCCGCCCGGCGCGGATGGCCTGCAGCTAAAGTGCCGCCTGAATGGCCAGGTGGTGCAGGACGCCAATACCCGCGACATGATCTTCGACGTCGCCACCCTGGTTGCGGCCTGTTCGGAAGCCATGGCGCTGACTCCAGGCGACATCATCATCGCCGGCACGCCATCCGGCGTAGGCCTGGCCCGCATGCCGCCAATGTGGATGAAGGCTGGCGACATCTGCGAGGTCGAAGTCGAAGGCATTGGCATTCTGCGCAACGGCATCGTGGACGAAAAGCCGGCTTGAGGACTTCGGTGGCCGGGGCTTCGCTGGCTACTAGTCGAGCGGGTCTTCGGACACCCTGGAATGCGGGGGATTCGGGAGCCTTCGAAGGTTTTGGCAGGCGTCAATTGGCCTCAAAAAATACGTCTAAAATATATTTAGACGAATTTATTGTAATATTTTTATTCTATTTTAGTTATTTTATTGTAGCGTAATATCGCTATTTTACGAGACTTAATAGTCGATTATTCTATTGAAGTACCTGTAAATAATTTTATTTATCCACGCACGACGCGTGTGTGTAAACCCCGTCACTGAGCACAAAGCCGTATTGCGCCGCCTCGGCCACCACGTCCCAATAGGTGGGCACTGGAACCGAAGGAGGCGCGGCTGGCTCTGGCTGCCCTTGTAGGGTCGCTGTCGCAATCTTTAGAAAAAATAGGTTCGACGACGTTGCTGAGGTCGATGCTGGAATAGTTCCCTGCAACGCCGCGTTGATGCTCCAACGCGGGTCGTTTGGCCATGGGTTGTAGGCTGTTTTGCCCGGTGTCACTTGAGTGCCCTCAGGCGCTTGAATCGCCGCCAGCGACACCACCCAGCGTTTGGCATCAACTACTGCGAGATAGTACGAGCGCAGGTTGGGCGTGGGCCAGCTACAGGTGTAGAGCTTGAAGCTTACGTAGTTAGTGAGGAAATTGCCACCGCCAAAGTTGACTGTCAATGCAGCGCTTCCAAAAGTCTCTCCAAAGACGTTCTTTTTGCTGAACAAAAAAGCCGTCACGTCCGTCGCCTTCATCGACAAACCATCCACGCCCACTTGCAAGCCGGCCGTGCTGAACACACTGTGCGCATACACGCCGCCCGCACCATCCAGATTGCGGAAATTGGCATTCACCTCGTCAAACGGCAGGGTCACACCTTTAGCGACCAGCGGCGCTTTGGCGTCAAAAATCAGGCCAATCTCCTGCTGTGGCAACACCATCTCCCCCGGCGTGGGTGTGGCACCCACCGCGAGTGCGCCCTGCATGGCCTGGGCCAGCGCGGCGGGCAGGCGGCCGGCAGCAAAGCTGGCCAAAGTGCCGTTGTGGGGGCGCAGGCTGAGTAAATGCTGCCCATTGGCCATGGGCAAAAAGTCTGCCGTAAAGTCGCTGCCGTTAAAACGTTTGACCCCGGTGTTGACGCGCAGCATCGGCATGCTGAGCAGGTCGTTCGGGTTGAGCGCGCGGTCGAACACGCCGTCAAACGGTGTCAGCGTCGCCCAATCCGCGCGGGCTACGACCTGGTTTACGGCGACCAGGCGAATCTCTTTGCTGGGCGTGGGCAAATGGCCTACCGTGAGCCAAGGATAAAGCGCGGTAAAAGATGCGGCAATCGCAGGGTCGGTGGCAAAAG
>JANOXL010000050.1:0-1857 GCA_031418395.1 Rhodoferax sp.
ACCACGGGTGGCGATATTGATATTTCTGCTGAAAACGCACTCGGTATCAACGGCGGCGGCGAGGTCATCGTACAAGGTGTGTTGTCTACCAAGCCAACGCTGGATGGTAAAAATCTTTATTCAACCAGTGTTACAGATTCAGCTTTGCCTCTAGGTCTCGTAAATACACAACAGAACGCTACAAATTTGTTATTGAAATCGTCCTCAACGGGTCAATTTTTTCAATCAGATGTAAATTTTTCGGCAAATAATTCAGTTTCCGGCACGCTGCAAAACGGCAAATCTGCGCCAGTTTCTGCGCTGCCTGCACCGGTGGCACAGTCGGCGGGCCAGTCTACGGGCCAATCGGTTGCGAATAACGCAGCGGTCGGCGCACCAGGCGCGGCGGACGCTTCTACACCACTGTCGGCTACGGGTGATTCAGGCGGCACAGCGGCGTCTGGCGCGGGGCAAGCGGCGGGCCTTGCAGGTACGTCAGGTGCCGCCAACTCACCAGCCGCGCAAAATTCGACGTCTTCGCCGTACTCACCGTCGCGGCCCTCCGCCCCGTCGTCACCCGAACGGCCGCAGCCAAATTCATCCAACCTGCCCGCCCTACCCGCAGCGCCCTCCCCCTCACCTGCCCCTGCGGGCAGCGGCCAGGGAAGTGCCGGTTACGGCGTGGGCGGCAACATCCGCGTGAGCGCCCGTGGCCGCGTCACCGTGGGTGATGGCGCCTTGATCGACGCCAGCGGCCCCTTGGGCGGAGGCAGCATTTTGGTCGGCGGCGGCTGGCAAGGCCTGAACCCCAACATCATCACGGCAGACACCACCTACATCGCGAAAACCGCCACCTTGTATGCCAACGCCGATTTGAAAGGCAACGGCGGCTTGGTCGTGGTGTGGGCCAATGACACCGCGCAGGTTTACGGCAAAGTGACGGCGCGCGGCGGTGCGCAAGGCGGTGACGGCGGGGCGATTGAGACTTCGGGCAAACGCATGCTCGACATTGCGGATGGCTGGATTGCGGATGCGAGTGCGGGCACGTTTGCAGACGGCACGCGGGGCAAAGCGGGGCTATGGTTGCTGGATCCCAACAATGTGACGATCAGCAGTGCGGCGACCGTCAACGCCAACGGCGACCCAAACTGGGTCACCACCGCAGACAGCGCCATCATCACTGTGGCCACGATCCAGACGGCGTTGAACGCAGGCATCAATGTCACCATCACTACAAGCGCTGGCGGCGCGCAGTTGGGCGACATCACCCTCGCCAATGCCATCACCACCAGCAGCGCGACCGATGTCTCGCTGACGCTTACGGCGCACAACAACATCAATATCAACGCCGGCATCAGCGCCACGGGTGTGGGCAAACTGAATTTGGTGCTGAATGCCAATTCGGATGCGGTAGGAGGCGGTGCGGCCACTTTGGGCGGCTCGGCGACCTTGGCGTTTAAAGGGGGAAGCATTTCCTCAGGCAATGGCAGCGCGCTGGCCTGGACCAGCGGCACTTTGAACAATGTGGTGCTGGCCACCAACGTTGCCCATAGTGGCTCAAGCTACATCAGCGGCAACCTGGGTCTTTCGGGTGGAGCCACTGTCACCTTTGCTACCAACTCCAATCTTCTTTACATCGGCAACACCAGTATCACGGGCTCAGGCACGCTGAACCTGGCGGGCGCCAATGTTCAGGTTTACCGCAACACGGCGGGCACCGGCCTGACCATCGGCTCGGGCATTACCGTGCAGGCCAGCGGGGCCACCGCCAACGTCTGGCTGGGTTATTACTCAGACGAGACCATCACGCTGCAAGCCGGGGCCATCTGGAACGTCAACAACGCGGCCAAGACCTGGTACACCGGCAACATCGTCAAC
>JANOXL010000051.1:0-5550 GCA_031418395.1 Rhodoferax sp.
TCCAGCCGCGCGGTGATCACGCTCACCGTGCCCGGCACCAGCTCGGCCGGGCGCGTGCGTTTGTTGCCGTGCGCGGCCAGGTAGGCCATGTCGCCGTGGAATCCGCGCGCCAGCCAATTTGCGAAAGGCCCTTCAGCCGAAGATAAATCCACCCCGGTTACGCCACTTTGGGAAAATCCCAGTTCCAGGGCCCAGGCCCGTATTTGGGACAACAAGTGAGCGTGATAGATTTGACGGTTTTGAGCGGAGCTGAAATGGGTGCTGACGGTGGCGGTGGCGGCGGCCGTGGGAGCAGCAATGAGAGCAGCGATGGGAGGGGTGTCGGCCATAGTGAAGCTACCATTGTAAAAACTGTGGCCGGTGTGCAATGGCCCGATGAAGCCGCGACGCAAGCGTTTGCCCAACGGCTTGCCGTCCAGCCCTTGATTCGCAACGCTTTTATTGAACTCAAAGGCCCGCTCGGCGCAGGGAAAACCACATTTGTACGGCATTTGCTGCGCGCACTGGGCGTGCAGGGGCGCGTGAAAAGCCCCACCTACGCCGTGGTGGAGCCGTATGAACTCGACCAATTCAACATCTGGCACTTCGATTTCTACCGCTTCAATGACCCGCGCGAATGGACGGACGCCGGGTTTCGGGATCTGTTTGCCAGCACCGGCCTGAAACTCGCCGAATGGCCGCAAAACGCGGGTGGCCAGTTGCCGCTGGCGGATCTGGTGATCGAGCTGGCCGTGTTGCCAGATGAATCCCGCAGCGCCACACTCACGACACAAACAGCGACTGGCGCGGCTTTGCTGCAAGGTGCGGGTGCCTTGCCTTCAGCTTCAACGACACCGGCCGCACCGCCAGGAGAGGCCGCTTGAAGCGCCGCGCAGCGCTGCAAACCGGCGCGCTGGTGCTTTTGCTCGGGCGGCAACACATCGCCCTGGGTGCAACGATTTTGGCGGTGCGGGTGTGGCCCGCGCCCGACTATTCGCGGGTGACGATTGAGTCCGACGGTCTCCTGAAAGCCACGCAGCAGTTCGTCGCCTCGCCACCCCGCCTGGCCGTCGACATTGAAGGAATCGAGCTGAACCCGGCGCTCAAAGAGCTGGTGGCAAAGGTGCAGGCCGACGACCCGAACATCGCTGGCATCCGCGTCGGCCAATACGCGCCGGGCATTGTGCGCCTGGTGGTTGATCTCAAAGTGCCGATCCTGCCGCAGGTGTTCACGCTGCCGCCGATTGCCGCCTACCAGCACCGCCTGGTGTTTGATCTCTACCCCACGCAGACGGCAGACCCGTTGGCCGCGCTGATTGCCGAACGGCTCCAAGACAAACAGCAAACCGACAGCGCCAAACAGGCTGTTGAAAAAGGCCTGGCAGCAGCCGACCCGCTGGGCGACCTCATCGCGCAGACCAACCGAAAGGCGGGAACTTCGACGCCTGGAATTACGCCCAATTCAGGAGCCGGGGGCGCGATCATCCAAAGGCCCGATGCTTTAAGCGACTTGAAAAACCAGCCCGTGGGTGACAAAACCGACCGCCTCATCATCATCGCGCTGGACCCCGGCCACGGCGGCGAAGACCCCGGCGCAGTGGGCCCCGGCGGCACACGCGAGAAAGACGTGGTGCTCAGCCTGGCGCACCGCCTGCGCGACCGCATCAACGCTGCCAGCGTTAGAAATGGCAAATCGACCCTGGCGATGCGCGCCTTTTTAACCCGCGACGCCGACTTTTTTGTACCCTTACACGTGCGGGTGCAAAAAGCGCGCCGCGTGCAGGCCGATTTGTTCATCAGCATCCACGCCGACGCGTTTTTCACCCCGCGCCCGCAAGGCGCGAGCGTGTTTGCCTTGAGCCAGGGCTGCGCCAGCAGCTCGGCGGCGCGCTGGATGGCCGACAAGGAGAACAAGGCCGACTTGGTAGGTGGCCTCAACGTCACCGCGAAAGACGCCCAAGTGCAACGCGCGCTTCTGGACATGAGCACCACCGCGCAAATCAACGACAGCCTCAAATTGGGTGGCGCGATGTTGAGTGAAATTGGCCGCGTCGGCAAACTGCACAAACCCCGCGTCGAACAGGCCGGTTTTGCCGTCTTGAAAGCGCCCGATATCCCCAGCGTGCTGGTCGAAGCCGCCTTCATCAGCAACCCCGAAGAAGAAGCCAAATTGATCAGCCCCGAATATCAAGAGCAATTGGCCGATGCGCTGATGCGGGGGATTGAAGCGTATTTCGCGAAAAACCCGCCGCTGGCGCGGAATCGGCAGGTGTAAGCCTTTGCCGATTTGGGGAGAATTTGTCTAACCCAAGGCTGCGACAGGCCCTTTAGTTTGGGTTTGGTTTTGTCTGAAAGCTAAGGTTGGAGGTCGCAAATTGGCGTAGCCGACTTTTGGGGAAACATTATGTTGGAAGACGTGACTCTATTGACTCTGGACATGTTGTCGATAAAGGTTTTGGGTGGCTTGTTGATAAAGCGACGGAAGGGTGAAAGCAGCCGTGAAAGTTGGTTATGACAGACGCTGAGCTGGACGAAATAAGAAAGCTGAGCAAGCCATTTTTGGTTGCGGCGCCCTGTGCAATTGGTATTGGCCTTACAGCGTTGGTAGCTTGCTGGTATACCGACAAAATGACAACCGGAACGGCGCTGGGTTTGCTGATTGTGATGTTTTGGATTTTTTATGAGATTTCAGCAGTTAGAAATGTGCTGAGAGGACGGGTGGTAATGTTGATGTCTTGCGGTACAACAATCGACAAAGATACTTCGGCAGATGCTTGCGGGTTATGTGTCCTGATTTCCTTTTTGGTTTTCTATTCGATATGGCTTTCTCCTTTGATCATTTATTTTTCTAAATAGTCGCCCCTGAGAAACCCAGTTTCGCGACGCGCAATCCTAGATAGCGGTTGGCGCACATCGCAATTGGGTCGCCAACGGAATCCGGCGTCAGGTCTTTCGTTACGCTATTTGCATTCAATTTCAGACGTCACTCCAAGTTCACTAAAAACCTTAACGCTATACAATTAGTAGCTAAATATGTCCATTTCATGAGATCTTGAGTGCCAAAACGTTTGATTTTTTTGAACGATCGCTCAAGCGAGTAGATTGTTAACATGCATGTTAACAAAGTTCGAGTCCTCCATCCCTCATCGCCTGCGCAGGACATTGGCGCCGCACCGAGGTAAAGTGTCTGAAAAACCAAATGGAGACCGACATGCGATTTTTGCCCGCCGCGCTCGCCCGCTGTGCCCTCGCCTCGACCTTTGCCGTGACACTTGCCTTGGCGCTCACCGCGCCTGCGCTGGCCCGTGTCACGCATATCGTGATTGACGAGCGCACGCCCTTCACGCCGCCGCCGCCCACCAACGGCGCCCCCACCAACCTGCCTGCCTACGAAATGGTGGCCGGTCGCGCCTTTGGCGAGTTGGATCCCAAACACCCTGGCAACGCCATCATTCAAGACATCGAGCTGGCCAAAGACCTGGATGGCAAGGTACGTTACGTGTCGTCGTTCCTCGTGTTCAAACCGACCAACATGGCGCAGGCCAGCGGCCTGATGTGGCATGAAGTGCCGAATCGGGGCCGCTTTATCAGCTACGCGCCGCAAGAGCTGGCCCTCGGCGACATCGTGTTGCTCAGCGCCTGGCAGGGCGACAACGCCGGGCAAACCCGCGTCCAAACCAAAGCGGCCACGGGCCTTGCCGCCCTGCAGTTTCTGCAAGTCCCGGTGGCGCGTGGGCCCCAGGGCGCGCCCGTCACCGGCGAAGTGCTGGGCCGCATCGTCAACCGCCGGGGGCCGGATTCACAGCCGCTCATGGTGCAAACCAATCCCGTGCCCTACACACCTGCCAGCCTGGACACCCGCCTGGCCCGCCTGACCTCACGCGAGCGCGAGAACCAGCGCGGCCAAGTTTTTGGCGAAAAAACCGTTGCGGCCAGCGACTGGGCCTGGGCCAAATGCAGCGCCAGCAACCCCTTCCCCGGCACGCCAGATCCCACACAAATTTGCCTGAAAAGCGGGTTTGACAACAAATTGCTTTATCAGGTGGTCTTCACCTCGGCCGACCCGTATGTGCTGGGCATCGGATTTGCGGCGTGGCGCGATGTGGCAGACTTCTTCAAACGCGCTGCCAAGGACGATGCAGGCAACGCCAACCCCTTGGCCGTCAATGGCCAGAGCGTCGTCAAACACAGCATCACGCGCGGCGTGTCACAAAGTGGCAACTACCTGCGCGGCTGGCTGCACCTGGGCTTCAACCAGGCCGAGGGTGGCCATGCCGTGCATGACGGCATGTGGCCGATCATTGCCGGGCGGCGCATCGCGCTGAACTTCCGCTGGGCGCAGCCCGATGGCGTGCTGGAGCTCTACCAAGCCGGCAGTGAAGGGCCGCAGTGGTGGGCACCCCACCCCGATCCAGTTCGCGACCCGGGTGGCCCGGCATTGGGCATCCTGGACCGATGCACTGCCAGCAGAACCTGCCCCAAGGTGATCGAACATTTTGGTTCTGCCGAAGTCTGGGCCTTGAAACTCACACCCGAATGGGTGGGTGCCGACGGCAAAGCCGACTTGCCGCTGCCCGACAACGTACGTCGCTACTATATTGCGAGCAGTAACCACAATGGTGGTGCGGGCGGGTTTGATACCAGTCTAGCTGAAGTAGGCTTGCCAAAAACCGGCGCGGCGTGCCCCGGCAACAATTTCGGTGTCGCCGTGTTGCCGCCCAACCCAGTGCCCTTGACCCAGACGCACAACGCCCTGCGCGTGCATTTTCGCAATTGGGTCATGAAGGGCACACCGCCGCCACCGAGCCGTTTCCCCACGCTGGCCAAGGGTGAGCTGGTACCCGCGCACAAGGTGGCCATGGGTTTTCCTAACCTGCCTGGCCTGCGCGACACAGTGCCTGAGCCTGACTTCATCATGCCGGTGCACGACTACGACATGGGGCCACAGTTCAACCCACGTGATGCGTCTGGCGTGCCCACGCTAACACCGCCGCGCATCAAGCAATCGCTGGCCATGTTGGCACCCCGAGTCGATTCCGACGGCAATGAGCTGGGCGGCGTGCCGGTGGCCTTGCTCGATGCACCGCTGGGCACCTATCTGGGCTGGAACATCACCGCAGGCGGCGAGCGGCCCTTTCACAAAGGACAAATTTGCAACTACGTGGGTGGCATGATCCCCTTCGCCCGCGACGCCTACGAACGCAAAGCCAACAATGACCCGCGCCCCAGCCTGCAAGAGCGTTACGGCAACCATGCCGGTTACGTCGATGCTGTACGCCAGGCCACCGCCCGCGCGGTAGCTGCGGGCTTTTTGTTGCCCGAAGATGCCAGTTTTCTGAATAACCAGGCCAGCGCCAGCAAAGTGCTGCAATGATGGAACCCCTCTTCATAAAAAGGAATGATGACCATGACCTTGACTGAAAAATTCCTGCAAGCCGCTGGTGTTACCGCCACCCTGCTGCTGGCCATCGCCGCCTCGGCCCAAACCTTCCCGGCCCCCAAAGAGGGCGCTTACATCCTGAAGGATTTCAAGTTCCACACTGGCGAAGTCATGCCCGAGCTGCGCATGAA
>JANOXL010000052.1:0-4770 GCA_031418395.1 Rhodoferax sp.
CGTGCCAAATTGGAGGAATTGCTGCCCGAAGCGCGCATCGCGGTGGCCCACGGCCAGATGCCCGAGCGCCAGCTTGAGGCCGTGATGCGGGATTTTGTTGCCCAGCGTTACAACATGCTGCTGTGCTCCACGATCATCGAAACCGGCATCGACGTGCCCACCGCCAACACTATTGTGATGAGCCGCGCTGACAAGTTCGGTTTGGCCCAGCTGCACCAGCTGCGTGGCCGCGTGGGCCGCAGCCACCACCAGGCCTATGCCTACTTGATGGTGCCCGACAAAGAAAGTCTGACCAAACAGGCCAGCCAGCGCCTGGATGCAATTGTGCAAATGGAAGAACTCGGCAGCGGCTTTTACCTGGCCATGCACGACCTGGAAATCCGCGGTGCCGGTGAAGTGCTGGGCGAGAACCAAAGCGGCAATATGCTCGAAGTGGGTTTTCAACTTTACAACGAGATGTTGTCCGAGGCGGTGCGTTGTTTGAAGGCAGGTATCGAGCCCGACTTGATGGCGCCCATGAATGCCACCACCGACATCAACCTGCACGCCCCGGCCCTGTTGCCCGACAGTTATTGCGGCGACGTGCATCTACGCCTGTCGTTTTACAAAAAGCTGGCCACGGCCAAAAACGCCGACCAAATTGACGCGCTGCTGGAAGAAATTGTCGACCGCTTCGGCAAACTGCCGCCGCAGGCGCAGACTTTGATGGACGTGCATCGCCTGCGTGTCCTGGCCAAGCCCTACGGCGTGGTCAAGGTAGACGCATCACCCACACTGACTACCATCACCTTCAAGAAAGACCCGCCAATTGACGCGATGCGCATCATCGAGTTGATCCAGAAAAACCGCTACATCAAACTAGCTGGCAACGAGAAGCTGCGCATTGAGCTGGCTCTGCCGGAACCCAAGGATCGGGCGCAAACGGTGCGGGATGTGCTTAGGCGTTTGGGGCAGCCGGTGCAGGTCTGATAAGGCGGCGCAGTAGCGCACCCTCTCGGTGCATAATCTTCTGGCACTTAACTTGCTTCGTAATCAGGTGCCCATTCCACCCCGGAGAACCCCATGCAAACTCGACGTTCAGCCCTCGCATTCACTGGTGCCCTGGGCGCCCTGTCAATGGCAGGCGAGGCTTTTGGCCAAACCAAATACCCGGACCAGCCGGTCAAGATCATCGTGGCTTTGCCTGCCGGCGGGGGCGTAGACGTGATTGCGCGCAATCTGGCGGTGCGGATGGGCGCTGAATTGGGGCAACCGTTTTTGGTGGACAACCGGGCGGGCGGCTCCGGGCAAATTGGCATGCCAGTGGTCGCCAAGGCCGCCCCGGACGGCTACACGCTGACGGTTTCGCCGGCTTCGTTTTTGACGACCAACAAAGCCATCTTCAAAACTCTGGCCTACGACCCGGAAGCCGACTTCGCCCCGGTCACTCGCTTGGTGAATCAGGCCATGATCCTGGTGGTCAAAGATCGACAAAAATACCCGACCTTCGGTGCGTTCCTGGCTGCCGCCAAGGCCAACCCTGGAAAACTCACCTACGCATCGTCAGGTGACGGCAGCCCCCAACATCTGGCTGGCTTGATGTTTGAAACGCGAACGCAAACCAAACTGTTGCATGTCCCCTACCGGGGCGGCGCATTGGCTATCAACGACACCATCGCTGGCGTCGTGGATGCCATCTTCGCCGTGATGCCTGAAGCGGTCCAACACGTCAAATCGGGGACGCTTTATCCCTTGGCGGTGATGACGGCCAACCGCTCATCGATCTTCCCCCAAGTGCCGACGATGGTCGAGAGCGGCGTGAGCGACCTGGTGCTTCCAACCTGGATCGCTTTGCTTGCCCCTGCGAAAACGCCCAAACCCATCATCGATCAACTTAATCGCTCGGTGCTTGCTGCGTTCGATGCGGACAACCGCAGCAAACTTGCCGAGATCGGCATGGATGTGGCGCCCGCCGGCCCCGAGGATTTGCGCGCCTTGATCGCGCGCGACCTGAAGCTGCACGCAGAGTTGGTCAAGGCAGCTGGCCTGGTGCCGCAGTAAGCCCGGTGGCTGGTGGGGCGGTGGAGATAACTCACCCCATCTGCCCCTATTCAATAATCGTCTCTAGCTACGGAAATCGTAGCTGCGGTATCCATGAGCACCACAGAAATATCCCCCGGCCTGGTCATCCAGGGCTTTGCGCCACCGTTGAAATTGCGTGACTTCAAACTCATCGCCTTCGACATGGACAGCACCCTCATCAATATCGAGTGTGTCGATGAAATCGCCGACGCCGCTGGCCGCAAGGCGGAGGTGGCGGCGATTACCGAGGCTGCGATGCGCGGAGAGATTACCGATTACAAAGACAGTTTGCGCCGCCGCGTGGCCCTGCTCAAGGGTGTGACGGTCGGCCACATGGAAGAGGTGTTGAACCACCGGCTCAAACTCAACCCCGGCGCGGCTGAGTTGGTGGCGGCGTGCCAAGCGGTAGGAATGGTGACGCTGCTGGTCAGCGGTGGTTTCACGTTTTTTACTGACCGCGTGCGCGATCTCTTGCGTATCAACGCGACGCGCAGCAATATTCTGGAGATCGACGAATCTGGACGCCTCACTGGCCGCATGCTGGACCAGCATTGGGGTGATATTTGCGACGGCGAGGAGAAACGCCGGATGTTGATTCAAACCTGCGCCAGCAACGGCATCCACCCTCGCCACGCGATTGCCATGGGCGACGGTGCGAATGATCTACCGATGATGTCAATTGCAGGCCTCTCGGTGGCGTACCACGCGAAGCCGAAGGTGCGTGAGCAAGCGATGGTGGCGATCAACTCCGGTGGATTGGACCGCCTGCTGGAGTTGCTGGTTTAGGCTTTTTCCGGCGACTTGGTTGACCTATTTGTCGACATATTCACCAACATCTGCCCCATCAACTCATGCAGCTTGTTGACTGCTTTGAGTGGCCGCACCATCACTTTGAAGTCGGTGATTTTGTTTGTAGCGTTCCAACTGATGATGTCTACGCCGTTCACGCGCACGCCGTCGATGGTGCTTTCAAACTCCAGCACGGCCGAGTCGGCGCTGTACCACTCGCGTTTGTAGACAAAACTCTCGTTGCCCAGCACCTGCATCGCGGCGGCGAGGTATTTTGTGGTGATCGCCCGACCCTGTTGCGGCGTGAACACCACAGGTGACTGGAACGTGCAATGTTCGTCAATCAAGTCGGCCAAAGCGGCAGTGTTGCGGGATTTGGCGTAGGCGTGCCAGGTGGCGATCACGGTGGGGGTCATGGGGGTTTCCATTTCAGGTTAGGACGGCTAAGAGCAATCAATGATCACAATTGTGCGAATTATAATAAATTACTCTACGCTTAAATACTCTATATTTTTTTGATATAGGTCTCGTATTTATTTACTATTTAGCTATTAAATTAGCACCAAAAAAGGTTAAATTACACTTAATTTAAAACTTATAAATAATAATAAACGCGCTTGAATCCAACGGGTTCTTCCTCAATTCTTCGCCAATAGTTGCCCCGCCGCCAGCTTTTTGACCCGGTACAACAAATAGAGCACGATGCTGAGATTCAACAAGTTAAAAGCGATGCCATTGAGAAACGCGGCTTTGTAGGAGCCCGTCCAGTCGAAGATCACACCCGACATCCAGCCCCCCAAAGCCATGCCAAAAAGTGTGGCCATCAGCACTGTGCCAACCCGTGCCCCAGCCTCTTTGGGCGTGAAATATTCGCGCACGATCAGGGCATAACTCGGCACGATCCCGCCTTGAAACAGCCCAAACATGCCACTCACCACGTACAGCGGCACCAGCCCGTCAAAGGGCAAAAACAACAGGAGCGCCAAGCCTTGCAAAACCGAGCCCAAAAGCAGCGTGCGCAGCCCGCCGATGCGGTCTGAAATCCAGCCGCTGATCAAACGGCTCGCGACGCCCATGCCGAGCATCAGGCTGAGCATCTCGGCGCCGCGCGCCGCGCCAAAGCCCAAATCACCACAATAAGCCACGATATGCACTTGCGGCATTGACATCGCCACGCAGCACGATACGCCCGCGACACACAGCAAAATTTGCAAGGTGGCAGGTGACATGCCCAGAGGGCGCTCAGAGGCCAGCGCCGAAGCCGAGGCCGCCACGGGCGCCACCTGCGCTGGCGGTTTGCGGCGGTAAACGAAAGCCAACGGCAACATCGTCACAAAACAAAAAATGCCGATGCCAAAATAAGTTTGGCGCCAACCTACCGACGCCACAAAATACTGGATGACCGGCGGCCAAACCGCGCCCGCCAGGTAATTGCCGCTCATGCAAATCGCCAGCGCAATGCCACGTTTACGGGTGAACCACAGCGAGGTGTCAGCCACCAGCGGTGAAAACGTCGCCGAGGTACCCAAAAGCCCGATCACCAGGCCTTGGATCAGACTGAATATCAACAGGTTAGACGCGTAACCCGCCGCGACGAAACCCAGCCCCAGGCCCGCCGTGCCGATCAGCACCGGCCACATCACGCCATAACGATCTGAAAGTTTGCCCATCACGATGCCGCCGATGCCAAAACCAATCATGGTCAAGGTGTACGGCAGTGAGGCGTCGCCGCGCGCCACAGCAAATTCGCGCTGGATCACCGGCAAAACCACGGTGACCGAATACATGCCCGCGCCGCCAATCGTCATCAGCGCCAGTGAGACCATCAAGCGCATCCAGGCGTAAGCGGATTCGCCTTGCTCGACCTGACTTTGGGCAATCGGGTTCACAGTCTGCTCAGTAGTCATAAGTACACCGATT
>JANOXL010000053.1:0-10989 GCA_031418395.1 Rhodoferax sp.
GCACCGGCCACGTTGGGCTGCGACAGCCCCATCGACGTGGCCACGTTACACCCCGACTTTTGGGCGGGCGTGATGCGCCACTTGAGTTGCACTGCCGTCGTGTTGACGTCCGCTGTGTTGTCACGGTTGAAGGCCGCAGCGATTTCAATGCCTTCTACCAGCCCAAAGGCAGGTGAAATCGTCCAGGTATTCGCGCCGCCCGGCTGGCGCTGATAAAAGGTTTCGACATGGCCCGAACCCACATCGTTCACATTGGCATCGTCCACCGCCAGTGGGCGGCCAGCGAAGCTGCTGGTTGCGCCGAAAGCGGCCAGGCAGAGCAGCAGTTGGGGGAGCCAGCTAGCACTGCGTTTGGGCGGCGTGTGGGTATTAAAAAGCGTCACGTCGTGAAGTGTACGACCCCCGCAATTCGGCGGCCAATCGGCGGCATGATCGCCTTCGGTGAAGGCCGTAAAATCAGCGCTTCCCCAACCCTGCCCGCCCGCCATGCGCGCGTGGGCCACTTTGAATTCTTCACCCATGTCTGCCCGCTCCACACTTCCTGCGTCGATGTTTTCCTCCGTGCAAATGGCCCCGCCCGACCCGATTTTTGGCCTCTCGGCCCAATTCGCAGCGGACAAAAACCCCAAGAAGGCCAATCTGTGCGTGGGCGTTTATTTTGACGACGCGGGGAAATTGCCGCTGTTGCAATGTGTGCGGTCGGCTGAAAAAACCATGGTCGCAGCACCCACCGCGCGTAATTACCTGCCGATGGACGGCATCGCCGCGTATGACGCAGCTGTCAAATCCTTGGTATTTGGCGCAGGCTCCGAGCCGGTGACCAGCGGCCGTGTGGCCACGGTGCAGGCCGTAGGCGGCACAGGTGGTTTGAAAATCGGTGCCGACTTTTTGCGCCGCCTCCTGCCCAACGCCAAGGTACTGATCAGCGACCCGAGCTGGGAGAACCACCGGGCCTTGTTTACCGCAGCGGGTTTCGTGGTCGAGAGTTACCGCTATTTCAATGCTGCGCAAAACGGCGGCCTGGGTGGGGTCG
The DNA here is from genome assembly GCA_031418395.1 of Rhodoferax sp. Classification (GTDB taxonomy): domain Bacteria; phylum Pseudomonadota; class Gammaproteobacteria; order Burkholderiales; family Burkholderiaceae_C; genus JANYCG01. The sequence continues at coordinate 1,034 of JANOXL010000053.1, forward strand.
ATTTTGCGGGCATGCTGGCCGATTTGAACGCCGCGCCCGAAGGCTCGATTGCACTTTTACACGCCTGCTGCCACAACCCCACGGGTTACGACATCAGCCCCGCGCAGTGGGATGAGGTCATCACCGCCATCAAGGCGCGGCAACTCACGCCCTTCCTCGACATGGCTTACCAGGGCTTCGGTTACGGCTTGAAAGAAGACGGCGCCGTGGTGCAGAAGTTTGTCGACGCGGGACTGCGATTTTTTGTGTCCACCTCCTTCAGTAAAAGCTTCAGCCTGTATGGCGAACGCGTCGGCGCGTTGAGCGTTCTGTGCAGCGAGAAAGAAGAGGCTGACCGCGTCTTGAGCCAGCTCAAAATCGTCATCCGCACCAACTACAGCAACCCGCCCACCCACGGCGCCTCGGTGGTGGCGGCCGTGTTGAACGACCCGGCCCTGCGCGCGCAGTGGGAAGCCGAGCTTGCCGAAATGCGGGTACGCATCAAACTCATGCGGCAAAAACTCGTGGATGGCCTCAAAGCCGCTGGTGTGAAGAAGGACATGAGTTTCATCACCACTCAAATCGGCATGTTCAGCTACTCGGGCCTCTCCAAAGAGCAGATGCTGCGCCTGCGTAACGAGTTTGCCGTGTACGGCACCGACTCAGGCCGCATGTGCGTCGCCGCATTGAATAGCGGGAACATCGACCACGTGTGTACCTCGATTGCCACGGTGATGAAATAAATATTTCAAATAAACTTTCATTGAATTGAATGAGCGTCAGGTCTCGTATTTATTTAATAGTTTGCTACTATTTTTAGTCTAATTTAGCCTATATTTTGCACAGAATTTTTTATAGTATTCTTTTTTAAATAGTCTTTTTTACTTCTGACTGATCCAAAACCCGGCACTGCGATCCACAGCGCCTCACCAGAGCATCGACACATGAGCGAAACCCTTTCTCTCCCGGCATCAGGTTTTGGCGCACGCAGCACCGCGATGCAGGTGGTCAGCGGCCTATCGCTCGTCGGCAAGACGGCTATCGTTACGGGCGGCGCGTCAGGCCTCGGTCTGGAGACTTCGCGGGCGCTGGCCTCAGCAGGGGCCGCGCTGACGCTGGCAGTACGTAATCTGGCGCAGGGCGAAGCGGCAGCGACCGCGTTGAAGGCGGAGTTTCCTGCCGCCAACATCTCCGTGGGACTGCTTGATTTGAGCGATTTGGCATCGGTGGCCAAATTTGCGGCTGACTGGAACGCCACTGGCAAACCACTCGATATCTTGATCAACAACGCCGCCATCATGGCCTGCCCGCTGACGCGCACGCCGCAAGGCTGGGAGGCGCAGTTTGCCACCAATCACCTGGGCCATTTCGCGCTCACCACGGCCTTGCTGCCTGCGCTGCACAAAGCGGGCGCGGCCCACGGCGACGCGCGCGTGGTATGTTTGAGTTCCAGTGGCCACAAGATTTCAGGCATCGATTTTGACGATATCCACTACGAGCGCCGCGAGTACAACAAATGGAAGGCCTACGGCCAGGCCAAAAGCGCCAATGCGTTGTTCGCGCTGGGTTTGCACCTCAAATTTGGCGGCCAGGGCATCACGGCCAACGCCGTCCACCCCGGTGGCATCATGACCGGGTTGCAGAAGTATTTGCCGATGGAAGAAATGCGCGCCCTGGGCTGGCTCAAGGCCGACGACACGCCGCTGGATATTTTCAAGAACCCGGCGCAAGGCGCGTCCACCAGCGTTTGGGCGGCCACATCGCCCCTGCTCAAGGGCCATGGCGGCCTGTATCTGGAAGACTGCAACCTGGGTCTGCCGGCCGAGCCGAGCAACCGTGTCTCGGGTTTTTCGCCCCACATTGCCGATACGGCCAGCGCCTTGCGACTGTGGGATGTGTCCGTCGCCCTGCTGGCTGGGCTTTAACTCCTGTTAACACCAATTCACACCTATTCACACCAATTCACACCTAACGAGGCAGCGCCATGTTGAGATCCTTTCGCAAGCTCAAAACACCCGCACTTTGCCTGGCGCTGGTGTTGGCTCTAGCCAGCCCTGTTGCCAGTGCGTGGGGCAATCACACGCTGGCGGCTTACCGCGCTTTGGAAGGCCTGCCGGAGGTGGCCAAGGCCGCGCCGGTGGTGGCCGAGCCGCTGGAGGTTTTTCTCAAAGCGCAAGAGAAAGCCATTGAGGCTTTGCTGCGGGAGCAGGAAATCTGGGCGATTTCCCACGTCAACGCCTACCCGCCGCGCCCCACCGCCCTGGCTTTTGCAGCAGACGCGAGCCGCAGTGATGAAGCGCGGCGCAAAGCCTTTTTCATGGCGCTGCGCATCGCGGCTAACAGCAAATTCACGCTGTATTTTCAGGATGACGTGAAGAATCAGGCCAAACCAGCAGACGTCTCGCCCGCTTTGGGCAATGAAGACATCAGCACCCTGCCGTCATCCAGAGCCTCTCCCCACAAATATTTTCCATTAAAAGCCGGTGACAAGGTGGCACCGCTGCAAGTCGTGGCTTCTGCGTCTTATGAGCCTGATTACGGGCTGGACATCAATGTGTGGGAGGACAGCCCCGGCGATTGGGGCAAGCTCTATGGCTTTGGCAAATTGCCCTTTGGCAACCCGCGCCTGAGTTTTTCGACACAGGCGCCGTTTCACATGGGTTTTTACCATGAGGATCGCATCTTGTACCTGGCCGCGCCCTTCCTGAAGCGCACTTTTCCGCTCTTGCGGGTCAACCAATACGCGGGCCTCGCTGCGCTGGCCTTCAAGACCGGGCACGACTACTGGGGCTGGCGTTTCACCGGCCTGGCGCTGCATTACGTGCAGGACATGACGCAGCCTTACCATGCCAATTTGTCACCTGGAAGCTCGACGACGGGATTGCTGTTGACCAATGCCATGGCGATGGGCGGCTTCCCCAAAAAACGCGATGAAACCATTACTTTGTTGTCGAACCGCCATTTGGCGCTGGAGAACTACCAGGGCCGCATCTTGCAGCAGGCGAATTCGAGCGGCAGCGTATTGGCCGTCAATCAGGCCCTGAGTAACCCGGCGACAGATGCCAAATACCCCGCTTGGAGCCCGTTCTACGTGCGTGACGTGGTGGCCAAAGAGTCCTACGATTACGGCGCCCAGTTGGCCAACCACATTGTCGAAGCGATGCCGGGTGCTTACGTGTCAGACCCCAAATTCGACTTCGGCGCTCAAGGCGAGGGCATCGACCTACCCAGCGAATTGGCCAAACAAGAGGCCCGCAAACGTGCCGCGCTGGAGACCAGTGTGGTTGAACTCATGGGACGATTCGGGGCGCACAGCCGCAATGCGGTGCGGGGCATACTCAAGGCTGCCGGGAAATAAGCTGACCAAAAAGAATTGGGGTCAGATTCCAATTAACTATACAAAAATCACATAATTAATTGGAATCTGACCCCAATTAATTTAACCCCAAATAAACGAGCGCATGGCGATCGATGCCGCTTGGTAATTGGCGTTAAAGCTTGTCACGGCCTCGCCCGGATACACCGCACCCGCCGCATACAAAACCGGCAAATAATGCTCGAAACTCGGGTGGGCATTTTGCGCCAGCGCCCCAGTTTTCTGAAAGTCTTTCAAGGCCGCCAAATCGCCAGTGCTCACCTGCTTCGCGACCATCTGATCAAACTCGATCGCCCAGTCGTAAGCCTGGTTCGCGGCCACTCCAAAACGCGCCGCCCGCAGGTTGTGCACCACGTTGCCACTGCCAACAATCAACACCCCATGCTCGCGCAGTGCCCGCAATTGCTGGCCCAAGGCGAAGTGATCGGCCATCGAACGGCTGTAGTCCATGCTCAGTTGCACGACCGGAATCTCGGCCTTGGGGAACATCGGCTTCAATATCGACCAGCTGCCGTGATCCAGGCCCCAGGCTTGGTCTTGCGCAACGGGCACCACGCCGCCGGGCTGGATCAAACTGCGCGTCATCTCGGCCACCGCCTGCGGCGCGCCAGGCGCGGGGTACTGCTGGGCAAACAACTCCTGCGGGAAACCGCCAAAATCGTGGATGGTTTTGGGCTGCGCCATGGCCGTCATGTACCACCCGCTTGTAAGCCAGTGGGCTGAAATACACAGGATCAGCTGAGGCGTCGGGTACTTTTTGCCAAAATCCTGGCCCAGCTTCTGCCAGCTTTGCCGGTATTCGTTGTCTTCAATCGCGTTCATCGGGCTGCCGTGGCCGACAAACATCACCGGCATACGCGGCGACTTTTTCAAAATTTTGAGGGACTCCAGGCCAGCAGCGGCCACAACTTCGGTCATAAAAGCTCCAAAAAGCGCTGTTTGTGCGGAATAAGCGCCAAACTCTAATAAAAATGGTCTTCGTTGTATTTTGCGCATTTCAAATGAATTGCAAGCTGCGACAATCAATATATTGCAGTGCACCATAATGTGATGCTGAATGAGAGGCCATTAGACATGTTGTACCAACTTTATGAATCCCAGCGCTCCTTGATGGAGCCGTTTTCCGACATGGCACAGGCCGCGGCCAAAATGTACGCCAACCCGCTGACGATGCTTGGGCAAAACCCGTTTTCGCAGCGTATTTCGGCAGGTTACGGCCTCTTGCACCGCTTGGGCAAAGACTACGAAAAACCAGAGTTTGGTATTCGCACGGTCGATGTGGACGGTGTACCCGTCGCCATCCACGAGCGTATTGAGCTGAACAAGCCGTTTTGCGAGCTGCGCCGCTTCAAGCGCTTTACCGACGACGTCAGCACGCTGTCCAAGCTCAAAAACCAGCCGCCGGTGTTGATCGTCGCGCCGCTGTCGGGCCACTACGCCACGCTTCTGCGTGACACGGTCAAGACCTTGCTCAAGGACCACAAGGTCTACATCCCCGACTGGAAAAATGCCCGCACCGTGCCCTTGGCCGAAGGCAAATTCCCGCTGGACGACTATGTGGCTTACGTGCAGGAGTTCATCCGCCACCTGCAGGGCATTTATGGCAACTGCCACGTCGTCAGTGTCTGCCAGCCGACCGTGCCGGTGCTGGCTGCCGTCTCGTTGATGGCCTCGCGCGGCGAAACCACGCCCCTGAGTATGACCATGATGGGCGGCCCCATCGATGCGCGCAAATCGCCCACCGCTGTCAACAACCTGGCCATGAACAAGAGTTTCAGCTGGTTTGAAAACAATGTGATCTACCGCGTGCCCACCAACTTCCCAGGCGCAGGGCGTCGCGTTTACCCCGGCTTTTTGCAGCACACCGGTTTTGTGGCGATGAACCCCAGCAACCACGCCAAGAGCCATTACGACTACTTCAAAGACCTCATTAAAGGCGACGACGCCAGCACCGAGGCGCACCGCAAGTTTTATGACGAGTACAACGCCGTGCTGGACATGGATGCCGAGTTTTACCTCGACACCATCAAAGTGGTGTTTCAGGATTTCAATCTCGTTCACGGCACCTGGGACGTGACCACGCCCGACGGCACTGTAGCGTGCGTGCGGCCACAAGATATCAAGACCACCGCACTCTTCTCGGTCGAAGGTGAGCTGGACGATATCTCCGGCGCCGGCCAAACCCAATCCGTGCACGCCCTGTGCAGTGGCGTACCCGAAGCGCGCAAACAGCACCTGGAAGCGCAAGGCGCAGGCCACTACGGCATCTTCGCTGGGCGGCGTTGGCGCGATGTGGTGTACCCCGAGGTTAAGAAATTTATATTATCGAATCACATTACTGATTCCAAAGCAAGTTCAGGTCTCGTAAATAGTGGCATTATTGCTTCGAAAAAAGAAGTGAAAAATATTACTATTTCATCTAAGAAATCTGTAAAAACTACAAAAAACGACAGTAAATCGACGCCGGTTTCAACTCGAACTGGCGCGCGGGCTAGTACCGGAACTGCCGCCCGTACCGTGGCGAGTCCAGCGACCCGCCCAGTTACCCGTCCTGTTGCCCGCCAGGTTTCAAAAGCGACGAACAAACCGCCAGCCACCACCGGTCGCAAAGCCCGCACGACCAGCTCGGCGCGCTAGACAACGGCCATGCGGCAGCAGCCTTTGGCCCCGCCAAAGCGCCCCGCGCCCTCGGCAGTGCAGATTCTGGCGCTGTTGCCGCAAACGCAGTGCACGCGCTGCGGCTACCCGGATTGCGCCGCCTACGCTGAGGCTATTGCGCAAGAGGGTGCAGCGATCAACCAATGCCCACCCGGCGGCGCGGAAGGCATCCAGCGACTTGCGAGCCTTACCGGGCGAACTGTCACCGACCTGAACCCCGACAACGGCACAGAAGGCCCACGCGCCCTGGCCTTCATTGACGAAAACTGGTGCATCGGCTGCACCTTGTGTATCGACGCTTGCCCAACCGACGCCATTGTGGGTAGCCACAAACGTATGCACACCGTGATCGCGCCGTACTGTACGGGCTGCGAGTTGTGCCTGCCGGTGTGCCCGGTGGACTGCATCGTGATGGAAAACGCCAGTGGCGATTTAACGGGCTGGGCAGCCTGGCCACAGGTGCAAGCAGATGAAGCAGCCGCGCGTTATGCCGAGAGAAATCTGCGCAAAACGCAGCAAAACGCAGACAAGCTGACGCGCCACGAAACTGCGCTGGAAGATGCTTTGGCCGACCTGCCCGCCCATTCGCGCATTACAGACGCCGCTCAACTTGACAAAAAGCGGGCCGTGGTTGAGGCGGCGCTGGCCCGTGCGCGGGCACGCAAGAGCGGCGTTTAGCGCCGTCAAGTTGCGCACCGCTTAAGGCGTTTCTACATCATTCGTGAAGTCCGCGCACCGACAACAACAGTGCTTGGGCAGGGCCAGGGTACGACCGGCAACGACAACGCCCTTCGCGAAGGATGGAAAAGCGCAATTACATATTGCGCCGGTACTGCCCGCCAACCTCAAACAAGGCGTTTGTGATTTGCCCGAGCGAACACACGCGCACCGCGTCCATTAGCACTTCAAACACATTGGCGTTGTCGATCACGGCCTGCTGAAGTTTTTTCAGCATAGCGGGTGATACGGCGGCGTTACGCGCATGGAAGTCGTCCAGGCGCTTGAGCTGCGACTGCTTTTCTTCATCGGTTGAACGCGCCAGCTCCAGCTTGTCTTGCACCGCGTCGCCATGCGGGTTGCGAAAGGTGTTGACACCGATGATCGGCAACTCGCCGGTGTGTTTAAGCATCTCGTAATGCATCGATTCGTCTTGGATACGGCCACGCTGGTAGCCGGTCTCCATCGCACCCAACACGCCGCCGCGCTCGGCGATGCGTTCGAATTCAAGCAACACGGCCTCTTCGAGCAACTCGGTGAGTTCTTCGATGATGAACGCGCCCTGCGACGGGTTTTCATTCTTGGCCAGGCCCCATTCGCGGTTGATGATGAGCTGGATCGCCATGGCGCGGCGCACCGAGTCTTCGGTGGGTGTGGTGATGGCTTCGTCAAACGCGTTGGTGTGCAGGCTGTTGCAGTTGTCGTAAATGGCGATCAGCGCCTGCAGCGTGGTGCGGATGTCGTTGAACTGGATTTCCTGCGCGTGCAGGCTGCGGCCCGAGGTCTGAATGTGGTACTTGAGTTTCTGGCTGCGTTCGTTCGCGCCATATTTTTCCTTCATCGCCACGGCCCAGATACGCCGCGCCACCCGGCCCATCACGGTGTATTCCGGGTCCATGCCGTTGCTGAAGAAGAAACTCAGGTTCGGCGCGAAATCATCGATGTGCATGCCGCGCGCGAGGTACGCTTCGACAAAGGTAAAGCCGTTGGAGAGCGTGAACGCCAGTTGTGAAATCGGGTTCGCCCCCGCCTCGGCAATGTGGTAACCGCTGATCGAGACGCTGTAGAAATTGCGCACGCGGTTATGTACGAAAAACTGTGCGATGTCGCCCATCACTTTGAGTGAAAACTCGGTGCTGAAAATACAGGTGTTTTGGCCCTGGTCTTCTTTCAAGATGTCGGCTTGCACGGTGCCGCGCACGTTTTCCATCACCCACTCTTTGATCTTCTGGGCCTCGGTGTCGGTCGGCTCGCGGCTATTGTCGGTTTTGAATTTCTCCAGATTCTGGTCGATGGCGGTGTTCATGAACATGGCCAAAATCGACGGCGCGGGGCCGTTGATAGTCATGCTCACGCTGGTGGTCGGGTTGCATAAATCGAAGCCGCCGTAGAGCACCTTCATGTCGTCCAGCGTGGCGATGGAGACGCCGCTGTTGCCCACCTTGCCGTAAATGTCCGGCCGCAGGTGCGGGTCGTTGCCATAGAGCGTGACCGAATCAAACGCGGTGGAGAGGCGCTTGGCGTCCATGCCGCTACTGAGCAACTTGAAGCGTGCATTGGTTTTGAAAGCGTCGCCTTCGCCGGCAAACATACGTGTCGGGTCTTCGTTTTCGCGCTTGAACGCAAAGGTGCCGGCAGTGTACGGGTAACTGCCGGGCACGTTGTCGAGCATCAGCCACTTCAGGATTTCACCGTGGTCTTCGTACGTAGGAAGCGCCACTTTGCGGATCGTCGTGCCGCTCAATGATTTGCTCGTGAGTGCCGTGCGCAGCTCTTTGTCGCGGATTTTGACGACGTATTCGTCCCCCGCGTACGCCTGCTGCATCGCGGGCCACTGCGCAAGTAACTTGCGCTCCGCCGCGCCCAGGAGCGCGTCACGCTGCTGGGCAATGTCGTTCACGGCTTCAACGGCGCGATGGCGCTCGGGTTTGTCCGTCTGCAACATGCCTGCCGTGGCGCGCAGTTGCTGGATCTCGCGGGCCACATGGGCTTGCTTGCGGGCACGCGCCTTGTAGCCTCGCACGGTGTCGCTGATTTCTGCGAGGTAACGGGTGCGGGCGGCGGGCACGACGGGCGTCTGGTTGGTGCTGTGGCGCACCGTCACGTTGGGCAACAGGCCAGCTTGCGACTTGATCGGCACGCCCAGCGCGGCCAGACGCGGCTTCAAGGCCTGATACAGCGCCGTCACGCCGTCGTCGTTAAAGCGCGCGGCCATGGTGCCAAACACGGGCATCTGGTCGGCCGGCGTGGTCCACGCCTCCTTGTTGCGCTGCACCTGTTTGGCCACGTCGCGCAGGGCGTCGAGTGAACCTTTGCGGTCGAACTTGTTGATGGCCACGAACTCGGCAAAATCGAGCATGTCGATTTTTTCAAGCTGGCTGGCGGCACCGAACTCGGGGGTCATCACATACAGCGGCACATCCACATGCGGCACGATGGCGGCGTCGCCCTGGCCGATGCCGGAGGTCTCGACCACGATCAAGTCAAAACCCGCCACCTTGCAAGCGGCGATCACGTCCGGCAAGGCCTGGCTAATCTCGCTGCCGAAGTCGCGTGTGGCCAAGCTGCGCATGAAGACGCGGGCGCCCTTTTGCCAGGGCGAAATGGCATTCATGCGAATCCTGTCGCCCAAAAGCGCGCCGCCACTCTTTCTGCGGCTCGGGTCAATTGAAATGACTGCCACGCGCAGGCTGTCGTCCTGGTCGAGGCGCAAGCGGCGGATGATCTCGTCTGTAAGCGAGGATTTGCCTGCCCCGCCGGTTCCGGTCACACCTACAACAGCTACTTTTTTAGTAGCTGCTTGGGTACGTATTGCCTGACCTAGCGCCTCGTTTTCTTTCGAATTCTCGATGGACGTGATGAGTTGGGCCAAAGCGCGCCAGCTGGCCTCGGTGTGGCCCTGAATCGCCTCTATCGAGGTGGGCGCGTAGCCGGACAAATCTTTGTCGCAGCGCATCACCATCTCGCCGATCATGCCTTGCAGGCCCATGCGCTGGCCGTCTTCCGGGCTGAAGATGCGCGCCACGCCGTAAGCGTGTAGTTCGCGAATCTCGGGCGGCACAATCACGCCGCCACCACCGCCAAACACCTGGATGTGTTCGCCGCCGCGCTGGCGCAGCAAGTCCACCATGTATTTGAAATACTCCACGTGCCCGCCTTGGTAGGAGCTAATGGCAATGCCCTGCGCATCTTCTTGTAGCGCGGTAGTGACCACCTCTTCCACGCT
>JANOXL010000054.1:0-3393 GCA_031418395.1 Rhodoferax sp.
CGCCAGCCAGTTCAGCGACGGCGGCGGCGCTTGTGTGCTGGTAAGCGACACTTATGCGCAGCAGAAGAATCTGAAACCACTCGGCCGCTTTCTCGGCTTTGCGGTCGCCGGCTGCGAGCCCGACGAAATGGGCATCGGCCCGGTGTTCGCGGTGCCCAAGGTGCTGAAGCGCCTGGGTCTCACGGTGGCCGACATCGACCTGTGGGAACTGAACGAAGCCTTCGCCGTGCAGGTGCTCTACTGCGCCGACACCCTGGGCATCCCGATGGACCGCCTGAACGTCAATGGCGGCGCCATCGCGGTGGGCCACCCCTACGGCGTGAGCGGGCAGCGCCTCACCGGCCACGCGCTCATCGAAGGCAAGCGCCGCGGCGCCAGGCGCGTGGTGGTCACGATGTGCATCGGTGGCGGCATGGGCGCGGCGGGGGTGTTTGAGGTGCTGTAAGGTTTGCCCGCTGCGTCTGCCAAGTCTGCCATGAGCCTGCGCCCCACCCTGAACTTTCTGCTCTATGACTGGCTGGGCGTCGCGTCCTTGAACCAACGCGAGCGTTTTGCCGACCATTCCCGTGAGACTTTTGATGCAGTGCTGGACACCTGCGAGCGCATCGCGCGGGAAAAATACGCGCCCTTTAACCGGCTGATCGACACGCAGGAGCCGCGCACTGTCACCGAGGCCGACGGCAGTCTGCGCGTGGTCTTGCCGCAAGCGACCAAAGATGCCCACGACGCCTACGCCGCCTCGGGCATGTTGAGCGCCGCGCAGGATTACGACATCGGCGGCATGCAGTTGCCTTACACCCTGGAGGCTGCGGCGAATTCATTTTTCGCCATGGCCTCGATCAGCATGGGTTCGGGTTTGTTGTCGGTGGGCAATGCCAATTTGTTGATGAAACACGGCACGGCGGCGCAGAAAAAGGTGTTTGCGCTGAATGAATTCTCCGGGCGCTGGTCTGGCACCATGTGCCTGAGCGAGCCGCAGGCCGGGTCGAGCCTGTCGGACATCATCACCCGTGCGGTACCGGATACCGATGTTTCAGGTATCGCGGGTGCGGGTTTCGAGAACGACGCGCTAGGCCCACGGTACCGCCTCAAAGGCAACAAAATGTGGATTTCTGCCGGTGAGCATGAGCTGACCGAGAACATCATCCACCTGGTGTTGGCCAAAATTCCGGATGCTGACGGCAAACTCGTACCCGGCACACGCGGTATTTCGCTTTTTATTGTGCCGAAAATACTGGTCAACGTGCAAGGTGAGCTAACCGGCCAAAGAAATGACGTGGCGCTGGCCGGGCTCAACCACAAGCTCGGGTGGCGCGGCACGACCAACACTTTGCTTAACTTCGGCGAAGGCAAGTTCCCCGTGGGCAGCGATGGGCCATTTGGCGGTGGCGCGGGCGCAGTGGGTTATCTGGTGGGTAAACCGGGCGAGGGCCTGCGTTGTATGTTCCATATGATGAACGAGGCGCGTATCGGCATCGGCACCGCCGCCACCATGCTGGGCCTGGCAGGTTACCAAGCCTCCCTGGACTACGCCAAAACCCGCACGCAGGGGCGTCCCATCAAAGGAAGTGGCAAAGACGCCACGCAGCCGCAAGTGCCGCTCATCGAACATGCCGACATCAAACGCATGCTGTTGGCCCAAAAATCCTACGGCGAAGGCGCGTTGGCACTGCAAATGTATTGCGCCCGCTTGGTTGACGAACAACACACCGGCGAGCCTGCGCAGGCCGACGAGGCCCGCATTCTGCTGGAAGTACTGACGCCGATCGCCAAAAGCTGGCCCAGCGAATGGTGCCTGGAAGCCAACAGTCTGGCGATCCAAATCCATGGCGGTTATGGCTACACGCGGGACTTCCCGGTGGAGCAATACTGGCGTGACAACCGGCTGAACATGATCCATGAAGGCACCCACGGCATTCAGGCGGCAGATTTGCTGGGCCGCAAGGTTTTGATGGAAGACGGGCGTGGCCTTGCGCTCTTGGGCGGGCGTGTCATGGCAACTGTTGCGCGCGCCAAGCAGTTTGATACGCTGGCCGCCTTTGCCGACGCGTTGACTCAGGCGCTTCTGCGCGGCGACACTGCGACCCGCGCCGCCTGGTCGACCGGCAACGCAAGTGAAGCCTTGGCCAACGCCGTGCCCTATTTGCAGGCTTTTGGCCATACCGTGCTGGCCTGGATGTGGCTGGATATGGCGACCACCGCCTTAAAACTGGATGCTGCGCCCGCTCAAGTCGGAACGCAGTCCGCTACTCTGGACACAACTCAAAACATAATTAAAGACAGAACTCGAGGCCGAACGCAAGGGTTAATCGGCGCCACTCAGTATTTCTTCCGCTACGAGTTGCCCAAAATCGACGCCTGGTACAGGGTGGTCGAGTCGCGCGATATGACCTGTGCCGAGCTGCCTTTGGAGGCCTTTTGATGCTCTCGCGCAAGCGGGTGGATGTATTGATCTGGACCTTGATTTACGGTGGCCTGCTGGCCGTCGTGGTGTCGCTGTTTTTGCCTGACGCAAGTGCGCTGTTAGCCGCCTGGATGGTCGCCTGCGGCGGCGTGTTATCTGCAGTGGGTGCCGTGTTGATTTATGTACGCTCCAGAATGAAAGGCGAGGGGAAATAGATCCTTGGGCTTTTTAAGACGCAATTGAAACGCAAATGAAATTCAAATCACCTGATACGAAAGTGGCCGCATGAGCAGAACCATCCAACAGTTGTTTGATTTAACTGGCAAAACCGCACTCGTCACTGGCGGCTCACGCGGTCTGGGCCTGCAAATGGCGCAGGCCCTGGGCGAGGCGGGTGCCAAGATCATGCTCAATTCGCGTAAAGCCGAAGACCTGGAGCACGCCGCTGCGCACCTTCAAGCGCAGGGCATCGATGCGCGCTGGATTGCGGCCGATTGCGGCAAAGAGGAAGATATCCGCCGCCTGGCTGACGAAACCCTTCAACGTATGGGTGACGTGCATATTTTGGTCAACAACGCGGGCGCCTCCTGGGGCGCGCCCGCTGAAGACCACCCGGTGGCCGCCTGGGACAAGGTGATGAACCTCAACATACGCGGTTATTTCATCCTCTCGCAGCACATCGCCAAAAAGAGCATGATCCCGGCCAAAGCGGGCCGCATCATCAACATCGCGTCGATCGCCGGGCTCAACGGTAACCCGCGCGGCATGAACACTATCGCCTACAGCACGTCTAAAGGTGCGGTGGTCAATTTCACGCGCGCGCTGGCCGCCGAATGGGGTCAACACAACATCAACGTCAACGCGATTTGCCCCGGCTTTTTCATGACCAAACTCGCCGCCGGTTTGATCAAGGAACTGGGTGAAGAAAAAATGGCCGCATCCTCGCCGCTGGGCCGCTTGGGCGACGACGAAGACCTCAAAGGCATCAC
>JANOXL010000055.1:0-4021 GCA_031418395.1 Rhodoferax sp.
GCCAACAGAATCCTGTTTCAACACGGTGTGGTCGATGGGTTTGGGCACATCAGCGTGCGCCACCCCAACTCACCTGGCCACTTCTTGCTCTCGTGCAACCGCGCGCCAGGGCTGGTGCGGTCGGAGGACATCCTGACTTACGACATGAATGGCGACCTGGCCGTGCCGTCTGACAAACGTTCTTACCTGGAGCGTTTTATTCACAGTGCCATCTACCAGTCGCGGCCCGATGTGATGTCGGTCGTTCACAGTCATTCGCCCTCGGTGATTCCGTTTGGTGTGACCGGCCAGCGCCTGCGACCGGTGTTTCACATGAGCGGGTTTTTGGGCAGCGGCAGCGCGCTGTTTGAAATCCGCGATTCGGGGGAGGGCTTGGGTGGCAATACGGACATGTTGATCCGCAACATGGGCTTAGGCCGCGCCCTGGCCACCGCGCTGGCTCAACACAACTGCGTGCTGATGCGCGGACATGGCTCGACCACCGTCGCGCCGTCGATCGAACTGGCGGTGTACCGAGCAATTTACGCTGAGGTGAACGCCAAATTGCAAATGCAGGCCGCCGCGCTGGGGCCCATCAACTTTCTGAATGAAGAAGAAGCGGCGTTGGCCGCAGCCTCGACCGAGGGACAAATTGAGCGGGCCTGGAGCTTGTGGTGCGGGGCAATTCGCCAGCTCGACAATGACCAGAAATCAGCAGTAAATTAGCAGTCGAATAGTCCGACGTGGCGGACTATGCTCCAAACCAATTTCCTTTCAACGTCAAACCACCTGGGTCAGGTGCTTGTTCTCGACTTGCAACAGGAACTCAACAAGAATAGTACAAAACAGCGCACTGCGCTCCAGATGCAAAGCATGGGCACATCGGGGCAACACGGCTAGTGACGCGTGGGGGATGCCGCGCCAAAGCATCTCAATTTGGGACCAGCCGTAGGTGCGGTCGCTCTCGCCCCAAATGACCAAAGTGGGCTGTTCAATCCGGCCCAGATACGCGCGTCCATCCCAAGACTCCATGGCGCTCAGACCCGCGCTGGCGGCCTGCTCGCTAGCCTGGGTAGCCACCGCGGCCAAAGCTTCAAACGCCGGTGAAGCCTCGCGATCGAGCAACCAAGTGGCACAAATTCGCCTGGCCGTGCGATGCACGCCGTCATCTCTCAAGCGCTCGCGCGAACGCGCCATGGTTTCAAACCGGCCCGGAATGATGCCCAGCGGACCGGTCGCGTAAAGCACCAGTTTATTCACCCGATGAGGCGCCTGGCGCACGATTTCCTGCGCCACCATGCCACCCATTGAGTGGCCCAATAAATGGAAGCGCTCGATCCCCAAGTGATCGAGCGTAGCCAAAACATTGCGGGCGTGGTCGGCCATATCGGTGGGGGCGACCAGGTGATTGGCCTTGCCATATCCTGCCAAATCAAGCGCCACTACCTCAAAGTGTTCACTGAGCAAGGGCAATTGCCCGTCCCACTGGCTGGCGCCCCCTAAGTAGCCGTGTACCAACACCAGCGTGGGGCCGACGCCAACCCTCTGATAGGGCAGGATGGGTAGTGAATTCACTTCTAGGACTCGGGAGCTCATTCCAGGTTCGTGTCACTAGCTTGCGGCCGGGCCGGCTTGATTCGTCTGCCACCAGGCCACACAGCATCTGGCTAACGCTGCTGTACTGTCAACACAATGGATGCGAAGCGGTGACTTTAGCGCGTCAAGCGCCAAAGGCGTTTCAGTGCAAGCCAGAATCACCGCGCGCGCGCCTTGGTTCAGAAGCGCCCGAACAGCTTCCTCAATGAGTTGTCCGCCGCGCAAGATATCGCCAGCCTTCACAAACTCTATCCCGGGTAAAACTAGGGTATTCATCACGACCTCATCGGGCAACATGACGGTGTAACCCGAGCGAACAAGTGCCGGATCAAAAATCTGCGCTGAAAGGGTAGCGCGCGTGGCGATGATGCCAATTGCCGAGCCAGCATTAGCCATCAGCGAAAGCTCATTAACACTCGCCTCCACGATGCTCAAAAACGGAACGCTGCATCCCTCAAGTAGGTCGGCGTACCAGAAATGCGCAGTATTGCAAGGCATAACCAAAGCTTTCGCTCCAGCGGAAATCAGGCGATCGCGCCCGGCCAACAACTCAGGCAGTGGCGAGCGACCTTCGTCAAGGATGGCCGCTGGTCGCGGTGCAATGCGCGGGTCGGACTGAATCAGCATTGGCACGTGATCCGCATCTCCCTTGGCAGGCGTTTCCGATATCACTTTGTTGAAGAAATCAACAGTTGCCAGTGGGCCCATGCCGCCTAAAACACCGATCATGATGGTTGCTCCTGCGAATACTAGTCAGTGAACGGCTATCAAGTAGCCGCCTGTCATAAACGCCAAGCCCAATGTGACCAAAAAAATCATGGCCACAGGCCGCCAGCCAAGTTGTGTGACTTCTTGCAATGACGTTTTCAAGCCCACCCCGGCGATGGCCAGCACCAAAAAAGCCTGTGACACATTGGACGCAGCGGATTGCACCGCAATTGGCACCCAACCCGTGCTGTTGATCAACATCAACACCACAAACGCGACTGTAAACCATGGCAGCAGCGGTGTTTTGGTGGCACTGCCTGCACCTGCGGCACCAACCATCCGGGCGCGCACGACCAGCGATATAACGACCAGCACGGGCATTAAAAATGCCACCCGCATCAGCTTGGTGATGGTCGCGGCGTCGCCGGCCTCTGGTGACAGGCTGTAGCCGGCACCCACAACTTGCGCAACATCATGGATCGTGGCACCTATAAATTTTCCTGCCGTCACCGCATCAAAACCCAGCCACTGGGTGATGAGCGGATACACCACCATGGCCATGGTCGACAATGTAGTGACGCCGACCACGGTGAGGGTCGTATTGCGCTCCAGGTTGGCATTTTTAGGCAGCACGCTTGAAATGGCCAAAGCTGCCGACGCGCCGCAAATGGCGGTTGCGCCGCCAATCAGTACGCCCAGACTGCTTTCGACCTTGAACAACCGCGCCAGTAGTAATCCGAGACCAATCGTCAAACCAACGGCAACCATCAGTGCCACCACGGTTTGCCAACCGAGTGTCACCACATGATCTATCGTCAACCGCAGGCCGAGCAAGGCGACACCAATCCTGAGCACAGTGCTGGACGCGAATTGAATACCCGCCGCACAGCGCTTGTCGTCACTGATGAAGTGCAAAGCCAAGCCAAGTAGCAGGGCAAAAAGCAGCATCGAGCCCTTGTAGTGGCCTCCCAAAAAGGCTGCGGCCATGGCGACCAGTGCAGTTACCAGCAGGCCAGGGATGAGAGTTTTCGTGAACTCAAGAGCCGCTCTAGGCGCAAGCGTTGTCATCAAGGCAGATTTTTAAAGCGGCTTCAAACCGCTAAAAGCATCCATGTAGCCATACAACGCTACGGAGCCGCCGGTGTGCAAGAACACGACGTTTTCGCCCTTCTTGAAATGCCCCTTACGACACAAATCAATCAGGCCGGCCATGCCCTTGCCTGAATACACCGGGTCAAGCAAAATGCCTTCGAGCCGAGCCATCATCGTCACGGCTTCAATCATGCCCGGGGTGGGCACGCCATAGCCGCCTCCCACGTAGTCGCAGTTGGCCATGACGCTTTCGCGGCTGACGCAGCCGGGCACACCCAGCAAATCGGCGGTCTTAACGGCCAGGTTGTAAACGTTGGTTTCTTGCGCTTCTTTGGCCGCACGCACACCAATGCCCAGCACCGGGATCTGGCTACGTGTTCCTTCCAGGCCAGCCACCAGTCCGGCTTGCGTGCCTGCACTACCAGTGGCGTGGGTGATGCAGCTCACATTGAGCCCAAGGTTGTTGAACTGGTCGACCATCTCCAGCGCACAAACCACATAACCCAGCGCACCAATCGGGTTGGAGCCGCCACCGGGAATGATGTACGGCTTTTGCCCCTTGGCACGTAACTCATCGGCCAGCTTGGCCATGGCGGCGTTCATGTCGGTACCGCCGGGTACTTCGGCAACATTTGCGCCGTACAGG
>JANOXL010000056.1:0-2669 GCA_031418395.1 Rhodoferax sp.
TGGTGGCGCATCGCCGGGGTTTAGGCCTTTGAACGTGTTTTGGCGGTTAATTTTCCACTAAAAATGGAAAATATAATTTAGATTTTTTGTTTTGATTTCTTTTGGATAATAAGTCTCGTATTTATTGCTATAAGTGCTACAAAATATTATAGTAAATTGATTAAAACTATAACAAATATTTTATTAAAATATAAAATGAAAAAGAAATTATATCAACTGGACTAATTATTAACACCCATGTTAATAACTGGAAATTTTTGCCAGACTTATCGTGCGGCTCAAGCCCAGGATTTCAGAGGGAATTCGCCCCAAGCGCCCCGGCTTCAAACGCACGGCGCCCTTGCAAATCGTTTAGCATCTCTGGCCAGCCGCCGCTGGCAGGAGGCATTCGATGTTTTTAAAACACCTTGAGATCAGCCAAATCCGCTCGATTGACCGTATCGATCTGGATTTCACCGCGCCCGGTGCGCCGTCTAAAAACCCGATCCGTGGCCGCACCGTTTTGCTGGGAGAGAACGGCTCGGGAAAAAGCACGGCGTTGCGGGCCATCGCTTTGGTGCTGGCCGGCAGTGACGCGCTGAACGAGTTGCTCAAAGAGCCCGCGCGCTGGGTGCGAAGTGGCAAAAAAGAAGGGTCCATCCGCGCGGTATTGACCACCAAAGACGGGCAGGATCGCGACATTTCTCTCACGCTGCGGCCCGAATGGTCGCTACGCCAGACCTTGTCGAAAAACGAGGCCAATTTGCAGGCGCTGGACAGCGCGCTGGCCCATACGCCGCGCAATTTTTTCACCCTGGGTTATGGCGTCACGCGCCGGCCCGCCTATAGCGCGCAGGAGTTTTCGCAAGTCGCCGAACGCGGCCTGGAGAACCCGCGCGCACGCGGCATGGCCACGATGTTTTCACCCGAGGCAACGCTGGTGTCGTTTGAGCAGTGGGCGATGGATCTGGACTACCGCACCGGCGGCAGTGGCGGCACCGGCCCTTTGGGCAATGCAGCGTTGCGCTCGGCGTTGAACCAGTTATTGCCTGGCATGAGCTTCGACGAGATCGACCGTAAAAAGCGCGAGTTGCGTTTCAAAACAGTAGATGGCTCGATCCCCTTCAAGCAGCTCTCCGACGGTTACCAAAACATGGCCAATTGGTGCGGCGATGTCCTCTACCGCATCACCAACACCTTTGAAGACTATAAAACGCCGCTGAAGACGCGGGGTGTTTTGTTGATTGATGAGATCGATCTGCATTTGCACCCGGCCTGGCAGCGCGTCCTGGTGGACTTCATCGCCAAAACCCTGCCTAACATGCAGTTGATCGCCACCTCCCATTCGCCCTTGGTGGCGCAGCAGTTGCGGGAAGGCGAGTTGTATGTGGTCGAGCGCGCGGGCGCCAAGCAAGGCTCAGTGGCCCGAGCCGTCGCGGGTGACCCCAGCCAGTTGACCCTGAGCCAGCTCATGGGCCCGATGTTCGGTATCGATACACCTGAATCCAAACGGGTGGAGAGTTTGCGCAGCAAGGCGCGGGTGACCCGCAGCGCACTGAGCACCGGTGAGCGGGATGAATTGGCAAAACTTGCGCCCTTGAAAACGCTGCCGGGCGTCTTGCAACAACAACTCAAGGCGACCGCTGAATTGAGTAATGCTTTGGCCCAGGCCCGAGGTGTTTCGCCGCAAAAACTCAATCTGGCCCAACTGCAGCGCCAGATGGGCCAAAAGATCAGCAGCGCAGCTTTGAGGGCCGGTGGCCGGCCATGATTGCCCTACAGCGTCGCAAAGACGGCATACCGGCCAAGTTCCAGGGTGCCGGGCTGGCGGCCGAGATGGCCAAGTTGTTGGACGCCTATTTTGTCAACAACCGCACCGTGCCCTACAGCACACAAAAGTCGCTGGAAATCTGGGGAAAGTCCAAAACCAACCTGAAGAAAGAGTCGTTCAACAAGTGCGCGTACTGCGAGTCGCCCACCGCCACGGTGGCGCATGGCGACGTTGAACACTTTCGTCCCAAAAGCATTTATTGGTGGCTGGCCTACAGCTACGACAACTACACCTACGCCTGCCAGATTTGCAACCAAACGCACAAGAGCGACAATTTTCTGCCCTCACCCGCAGTGCTTAAACCACCCAAAATCGTACCTGCGGCCCGCCCTTCAGACGCAAAACTCGCCGAACTCGCGACGCAGTTGTGCCCTGACCCTGCCACCAGCACCCAGGCCAGCCTGAATGCCCTGTGGCGGCGCGAGAAGGCACACTTGCCCCACCCGTATGTTGACGACCCCGAAGCCCTGCTGGCCTGGGAGGCAGACGACATCAACCGCGAAGTGGTACTGGTGGCACGGCCTGGCAAACCCAAATCAACGCAGGCCGTGTTGGCTTGCGAATCGATTCTGGGCTTGAACCGCCTGGAGCTAAAGCAGTGGCGCTATCCGCAGTACGAGCACATTCATGTGCTGGCTGAAGTTTTGCAGAGTGGCCCGAATGCGACCATCAGCGCTATCGTAAAAAAAAGTTTGGCCGAAGCCGCCCGGGACGACCGACCTTATGCCGGCATGACACGTTATTTTTTACGCCAGTGGGGCGTGTTGGCTTAATAAAGCGGCCCCTTGGGGGCAGGAAGCTACACGCAGTGAGCGACCGTGGGGGGATGTTTTCCGACGGGCCGCTCCCGAGGAAAACG
>JANOXL010000057.1:0-8070 GCA_031418395.1 Rhodoferax sp.
GTGATTGGGAAAAAAATATAAACTTAGCAATCCCACCAGTACGCCACCGGGTATATCGATCACATGATGCTGAAACGTGGTGAGGGTAGATAAGCTAATGGCTAAAAACAACAGCATATTTAATATTTTATAAATCGGACGTTGCCAATAATGATGCATCACCTGCCAAAACAAGAGCCCTAAACTGATATGCAAGGAAGGAAATTGATTATAGGGCAAATCCCCCCAGGTAAAAATATCGTATAAGGGTTTAAAAATACCCTCAACAACCGGCTTCTGAAAACCGAAATGCAGCGGGAATAATAAAAATCCCAAAATCGATAATAAAATGGCAAAAATAACCCGTTTGCTTAATTGATTGAGATGGTGCGGATTGGGTGTTACCAGAAAACCGATCACAAACATGATATTCATGATCCAATAAGGAATAAGGGTCCATGGAATAAAAGGGATGTGCCGTTCCCATTCAAAAAATACACTGGGCACCCCGGCAACAAAAACCGCGGTATAATAATTAACTGAGCCGTAGACAAGAAAAAAAAATGCCCCTAATAAAATCGCCCGGCTAATCCTTACCGTAAAACTCGATGTGTTCAGTGAATCATTCCCGCCAATCTAGACATTGCTACACCTTGAAAACCCATTCGTGGCAAAAGCATAACACGATCATTAGAGCTGAACAATCCAAAAAAAACCGCTCTCGCCACGCAGGGTGAGAGCGGTTTTTCTCAGTAATGGACTAGAACAGAATCGCCGCGAGAAACTGCGTCCTTTAGACTTTCATCCGATGACGCATAAAACCCAGACCGGCAAAACCTAGCCCCAGCAGCGCTAAAGTAGCGGGTTCCGGCACGGCTAGTCCACCACCGGGAGTTGCTGAACCGAAAGTAATATCGTCATATCCGGTTTGATTGACCGTGCCGCCAAAATCAATAGATTTGGCAATTCCGCTAAAACTGGCTCCAATACCCGTCCAATTACAGAAAGTTCCGCTTGGATCACCGCCACAATTATTGGCGGTGTGCTGGGCCGACAGGTTCAGCGAAGCAAGCAGGGAACCGGTTGCATTGAGATCATCATAGATATTCACCGTTGCAGCGGTCGATGAGGTATAAAAGAATGAGAACCCCGTATCGAAACCGGGCGCATAGTTCAAAATCGCCGTGCCCGTCAAAAAGAACATAATGTTGTTAGGAGAGGGCTCATTGGCAAAGTTGCCGTTACCACCGGCATCTGCATCAACCAGCGACAGCGCATTCGAACCGAACGCAATGCCATAATTCGTGCCGGAATTACCCAAACTATCGGTACCGCCATTATAAAAATTGAGTAACTGCGCTTGGTTACCGGCGCCTTCAAAGTCCAAAACGATCACGGAGGCAGCCGCTGGGCCGCTGACCGCCAAACAAATCACCGCCTTGCGCAAGGATGCTGCCAAACATATGCCCCAAGGCAAGGTGTTGGCGCGGCAGGATTTGTTTCAGTGAAGCGTGAGTGGAGCGCCCCTGCTCCTGGCGACATTGTCTGGTGCCTGTTCCCCGAATTGCCAGATTCCCACCACGGCCCCAAGCCGCGACCCGCACTGGTCTTGAGCGTGGAGCACCGGGAAGACGGTTGCATAGTGCGGGTGGCCTACGGTACATCCCAGAAACTGGACCGACTTAAAACCGGTGAAGTGGCAATCAAACAGGCGCAACACCCAGCGGCCTATGCCTTGGCCGGCTTGTCTTACGACATCAAGTTTGACTTCAAAGCCATCGTCGAGTTGCCGTGGACAGACCGCTACTTCAAAGCGCCACCCAAAAGCCGCCATGGGAACAACCCCAAGCTTGGCACTTTGCATGCGACAGTGCTTCGGGCGGTTGAGTCTGCTTATAGAGCTGCAATGATGCGCTGAGGAATTGCGGCATTGCCGATAACGGCTGGTGATGGCCTTTGACACCGCGCGCCGACCGGGCAATGCGCATGCGGTTTTGGTGTGAAAGCACGCGCGACACGGTCTACTAGCGAAGCTAAAAATGCGTGCGACACGGTGGTCGCTCATTTTTTGTTATTTCCGCCAACAGAGCTTCCACGCGCCTTCCCCACCAAAGCCCGATCGCATTTCCCGATCACCGCGCTTGCGCTCGTTTTTTGGAGGGTGTAGGGGACAGGTTACCGGGGTTCTGGGATTGCCAATGGCCGTCTGGATTCGAGACAAAGCGGGCAAACAGAACCTAAAAATCATCACCTTAAAGCAGTCATCGAATTGACGGGATCTGCCAAATAGGCGATGGGCTGGATTGCCGCGATTGCGGGGATAGGATTTGAACCCGCGAATGACTCTTCCCGAATGGGAAGCCGACGTTCAGGCGCAGAACCAGTAAGACTGCCAACAGGCACATAGCTGCCAGCCAACCTACCGATCTGCTTGCTCCTGGCTAGCCAATGGCGTCAACATCCTGGCACTGGGCTATGCTCTGAACCAAATGTCACATTCTTTGTTTTTGGTTGAAACCTCCCGATCCTTCCAAATAAACTTATCGAGGCGGATTCTGAAACTTTGTTCTAGGAGAGCCACAAATGCACGGGATGGAGCATACGGTCGTGTACGGCCCCCCTGAGCTCGGCGAAGTCGTTAGCCATGACCGCATCCGCTAAGCTATCAGCCCTCTTGACCGATGTACGCCATTGCGCCGTATGTGCCCCCTGTTTGACCGAAGGTGTACGGCCGGTCTTGCAAGTGGATAACGGTTCCCGCATTCTGGTGGCTGGACAGGCGCCTGGGCGAAAGGTGCATGCCAGTGGGGTACCGTTTGACGACGCCAGCGGTGAGCGCCTGCGCAGCTGGATGGGCATTGGATCGGATGTGTTTTACGACGCCACGCAAGTTGCGATTCTTCCCATGGGCTTTTGCTATCCTGGAACCGGCAAGTCAGGTGACTTACCACCGCGCAAGGAGTGCGCCCCACTATGGCGTGCGCCATTGCTCGCGGCCATGCCGCACATTGAACTTGTGTTGGTGATTGGTCAATATGCCATCAACTGGCACTTGCCGCAATGCGCTGGCCAGACGCTGACTGACACCGTTCGCAACTGGCGCAGCCATTGGCCGCGCGTGCTACCTCTTCCCCACCCGAGTCCCCGAAACAACATCTGGTTCAAGGCCAACCCATGGTTTATCGAAGAAGTAGTGCCAGCCCTGCAAAAGCAGGTGAAAACGACCTTGGGACGTTAGACCGATGCCGACTTAACGCCAATAAGCCTGCAGACTTCATAAACATTGTGTAGATCACTACAAATTTGATAAGAGCTCAATAACCTGGGCTGGTTCGGCCCGTTGTCGGTAATCCGACTCAACATGTCGAAACACCAGATTACCCGCGGCGTCGAAAACAAAAGTTGCAGGAATGGGCAGCACCCATTGGCCGTTGCCGTTTACGGTTGGCAGGTCGTTGCCGACTTTGCTGTACAGCTCAACCAATTCTGGTGGCAGCTCAAACGCGATGCCAAAGGCATTGGCAGCAGCGAGTGAAGAGTCGCTGAGAACCGGGTAGGCCAATTCATTCTTCTGCGAAGTATTCAAGCTGCTATCGGGCAGTTGCGGGGAAATGGCAATTAGTTGTGCCCCGACAGACTGAAGCTCTGGCAGCAAGCGTTGCCATTCACGTAGCTCCAGATTGCAGTAGGGGCACCACCCGCCCCTGTAGAAGACGATGACCGTGGGCTTTCCACCGTGCAGGCTCTTCAAACCGACGGCATTTCCCAATGCGTCCGTGAGAGACACATTGGGCACTGGCATACCCAGTGTTAGCGCTTTGTCTTCAATGCCGCTGGCGCGCAGTTGGGCGGTGGCGGCCTCCATCATCGCAACCCGCTCGGGTGCTGCGCGTTGTTTGAAGCCGGCCTGGTACTCGGCGAGTTGGGATTTCAGGGTGTTCATGTGGTTTTTCCAGAAAGTTTGGGAAGCGTTGTCGAGGTTGCAGTCATGGTTGCATGCGCAGGGCGTGGGCCCACGGAGGCGCCAGTCACCGTCCAGAGCAGGCCCGCGATGGATACAAATAGCCCTATCAATTCGATGCCCGTAGGTACGTGATCAAGCAAGGGCCAGGCAAGCAATGCGGCAATACCGGGCGCCAGTGCTGGGAATATCGCCGCACGTGCTGGGCCTAGCAGAGCCACCATCTTGGAGTAGGTATACAAGGTTCCAACACCGGCTATCAAGCCCTGGATTAGCAACTCGGTCCATAGTACAGTCGTCCCCGTAGTCAGCAACCGATCCATGCCCACAAAACCTAGGTAGAGCGGGACATAAGTGATCAACGCTGCAAAGGAGATGACGGATGTTGCCGTCAAAGGGTTGAGTTGGTTTTTGCGCATCACGATGCCAAAGCCCGCCCACGACGTGCCTGCGGCAATAAATAGCACGTCGCCGGCGAGCGCTTTGCCGCTCATACTGGTCAGCTCCAGGCCCGAGAGAATAACCAGGCCGGTGATTACAACGGCAATGCCACTGATCTTTCTCAGCGTCAATCGGTCGCCCAGGAAGATGGTCGCCATCACCGTGCCCATGACGCTCATGGCGGTAAACGGGAACACGGCCGCATGGCTCGCAGGCGCCCACTGCAATGCAGTAAACATCAGCAGGCCAAAGAGGGGCCCCGCCAGCAGCGAGACAGCAAGCCAGGCGCGCCACTTGGCGAAAAAAGCGGGGGAATCCATCCACACCACGCGCACCAGTACCGGCAGCATGACCACACCAGCCACTGCAAAGCGCAAGAAGGTCATGTCAGTGGATTGCATGCCGTGGCCGATACCCCATCGGGCAAACACGGTGTATAGCGCTCCGATGCTGGCCGCCACCAGCCCCACGGCAACGCCTTGCAGCAGGCGGCGGTCGGCAATCATGCTGTAGCGACCTCGCGTGCGTCAGCCAAAGACAAAGCGGCGGGGAAGTCCACGGGAATCTTGGTGGTGCTGTGCAGATAGTTGCTGACGGTTTTGTCGCCAATCACCAGCATCACATCGACCAAATTGCCTTCGGTCCATCCGGCAGCAAAAAAGGCTTGAACAACATCTTGGTCAGCGTGACCGCGTTTCAGCGCCACGTTGCGCACCAGGCGAGCCAATGTGTCCAGACGTGCATCAAAAGGAGCGGTACCGCCGCGAAGGTCCAGAATTTGTTCTGGGTTGAAACCCACCATCTGACCCAGAGCGGTGTGGGCGGCCAGGCAATACTGGCACTGATTGACTTCGCTGACGGCTAGATTGATTACTTCGCGTGCTTTGGCAGAGAGTGAGCTCTTCGCATTTTGCAGAGCGAGGTATGTCGGCAGTGCAGTCTCGGAGTGTGCAAAGGTGGCATACAGATTGGGTACAAAGCCCAGGGCCTTCTTCAGGTTGTCGAAGATGGCCTGGTTGCCAGGGGAAACGCTGTCATAGGTGGGAACGGTTACCGTTTTCATCATGTGTCCTTTCAAGACGGGTTGTTGATGGGGTGAACTGTGAACTCATTCCCTTGATTGCGGTAGTCATAAAAATTGACTACCATCCATTCCAATATGGAATAAATAGGAGTGTGCGATGGATCGGTTGCAAGCAATGCAGACCTATGTGCGGGTGGTGGAGACGGGCAGCTTTTCTGCGGTTGCGCGTGAGCTCTCCAGCACCCAGAGTGCAGTAAGCAAGCAGATCGCAGCGCTGGAAAAATACCTGGGTGTACGTCTGCTCTCACGCACCACGCGGGCGCTCACTCCCACCGACGACGGGCTGCGCTATTTTGAAGAAGCCCGCAGATTGGTGGGCGAGATTGGAGAAGCCGAAGGCCAACTGCGCAACGGCGAACGCACGCTCTCAGGCCCCTTGCGGGTGGCCACTAGCGTGGGCTATGGGCTGCGAGTGCTGTTACCGCATGTTCAATCCTTCATGCGCCAACACCCCGATGTGATCATGGACCTAAAACTCGACGATGGCTTTGTGGACCTGGTTGAACAGGGTATCGATGTAGCTGTCCGCATCGGGCCGCTGGCGGACAGTTCGCTCATTGCGCGGCGCATATCCACGTCACAACGATTGCTGGTCGCTGGGAAAAAGTACCTGAAAGCATTGGGAAAGAAGGAGCATTGGCCGCACATTCCCCAAGACTTGCTGCAACACCCTTGCATTGTTTACACCGAGCTGCGCGCTCGCAACAACTGGGAATTCAGCACCGCCGACGGCTCGTCCGTTACGGTGCGGGTGCAAGGACCGCTGCAGACCAACAGTTCGGAGGTACTGCGTGCATCCATATTGGATGGCCAGGGCGTCGGATACCTGCCGGATTGGCTGTTTGATGATCTGCGGCGCAGCGGAGAGGTGCAAGTGCTAATGCCGGATTGGCAAGTAGCGCCCATCCCGATTCATCTGGTCAGTTCCGCAGCACGCAAACATTCGGCCAAAGTGCGGGCGTTCGGCGACCATGTGGCAGATGCGTTGCGATAGTTGGGCTTCTCAAAGAAGCGGGCTCAAACCGTAGCGTGGGTGACAAGTTGAACAAAGTGAATGTCGGCTCCCGCGAAATGCTTGCCTTAGAAGGACCCTGCGAATGACCGCAAAGGGGACCTGACCGGACCATCGTTGGAAACTTTCGACTGACTCCTGACAGCCCATAGTTGCCCCTCGCCGAGGGATCCAGGTCAACCAACTGCAACAAACTTGCTGCCGCAAAGCGGTCACTCGGCAATGCTGGCAGATGGCCGCATTCCAGTCGATCAATCAATAAGCACCAAGTCCGGATTCCCCGGTTTACCGCCACCCACTGACCTCCCCACTTGTCGCCGCGACCGGATCACCAATGACTGTGCCCGGTGCCACGTGAAAAATCAAGCCGCCTTCTTCAACTCCAAAGCGGGCGCAAACATGGCCTCCATCTCACGCCGCACCTTGTAGGCGTCAGTCGCAGTGTCCATCGCCACATCCGCCCAACTCAGGCTTTGTCCCTTTTTAACGGGCCGAATCACTTTGACCTGGTGCGCCAGGCCCAAGGGCAATCCACCCAACTTCACAGAAGTATCAGCGGGCAGCAGCTTGCCCCACACCGTGTAACCGCCTTCGCCGTCGAGCATGTCGCCCGGTTTCAAGTCTTTCTTCGCAGTGGCGACCACGTCGGCATTCCAGCAGGTGGCGACGCCCGTGGGCTCGCCGCGCAAGGCGACAGAGGCGACAGAAACGCCGACTTCCAGGCCGATCAAATGCCAGCGTTTGTAGAGCGTGAAATAACGCCCGCTCGGGTCGGTGTGGGCGTTGTACTCTTCAAAACAGTTGCGGATGTAGTCGGTCTCGCCTTCCACGGTGACCCACACGCCCATGCGGATGTCGTAGGGGATTTTTCGGCCATTGGCTTCCAGGGACGAAATCACCTCGACCATGCCTTTGCGCTCCAAAACGCCGCCTTCTGAAATGGGCCGCGTCACGAACGGGATGTCTTCGACACTCGCTGGCGGGTACAACAGGCCGTTGCTGGGCACCGTCAAGCCGGTGGCGTTGGCCACAGCAGTGGATTCGATGGAGGGTTTCGAGCCATCGAGAAAGCTGTTGAACATCTTCGGGTTCAAGCCGCCACGCAGCGCCTGCTCGGGCGTGAGGCCATAGTTGCCCCATACCGTGTCTGGCGTCGATTCGCAAAAATGCGGCAGCCATTTGTGGCCGCGACCGGCTGCCACCACCGGGAAGCCGCAGGTGCGCGCCCAATCGACCAGGTCGCAAATCAGCGCCGGCTGATCGCCAAAGGCGAGTGAATACACCACGCCTGCATCAGCCGCTTTGCGCGCCAACAGCGGGCCACAAAACGCATCGGCTTCCACCGTCACGTTGACCACATGTTTGCCGTGTTTGAACGCCAGCAGGCAGTGTTCAACAGCGGCCACAGGGTTGCCGGTGCATTCCACAATGATGTCGATCTGTGGATTCGTCACCACCGCTTGCCAGTCGTCGGTGATCCAGGTGTTGCCGTCGCGCAGTGCCGATGCAGCGCTGGTGGCTGCCGATTGTTGCGGCGTCCAGCCGACGCGCGTCAGGTTTTTCTTCGCCGCCGCCGGATTCAGGTCGGCGATC
>JANOXL010000058.1:0-19676 GCA_031418395.1 Rhodoferax sp.
GACCTGTTTGAGGTCTGGGTGGGGGACGATGTAGCTACTGAAAACAGCTTCGAGCGGCAATGTGCGAACGTGCTCAAGCAAGCCTCGCAGCGGTTTGCCATTTATTTCATGCGTGGCAACCGGGATTTTCTGGTGGGCCAGGATTTCATGCGACTGTGTGGGGCCACCCTGCTTACCGACCCCACGGTGTTGACGTCGGGCAGCCAGCGATGGCTGCTAAGCCACGGCGACGAATTGTGCCTGGATGATGTTGATTACCAGCGTTTTCGCACGATAGTACGAAGCAGTCAGTGGCAAAGTGACTTTTTAAGCAAGCCGTTGACAGAACGCAAGAGTCTTGCGCGAGGCATGCGAAGCCAGAGCGAAGCGCATAAAAAATCGGCGCAAACCTTTGTCGATGTTGACGGCCCAGCAGCAACACAATGGCTGCGACAAGCACGGGCTACAACTCTGATTCATGGCCATACCCACCAGCCTGCGCAACACGACTTGGGCCACGGCTTGCAGCGAATCGTCATGAGTGACTGGGATGCTGCTGCCCAGCCGCCACGAGCGCAGGTGCTGCGGTTGCACCTGCCGAACACTAAAAACATCGCCGCTTCGTCAGATATAAAACGCTACTATATAAATAGCAACTTTTCTATATTATTTGAGAGTTAGAGCCTTATTTGTTTTCGAATTTGGTGATTTTGGGTGTTTTAGAGCATAAAATTAACCTGCAGGTTAATTTTCCACCACAGTACGCTTCTTTAGCAACCTTGGCACTACCAACACTGCGAGCACGATCACCAGCAATAGCAGCGACACCGGCCGCTGCAAAAACACCATCGCGCTGCCCTCACCGATCGACATGGCATTGCGCAATTGGGCCTCGGCCAAAGGCCCGAGGATCATGCCCACGACAACCGGCGCGGTGGGGAAGTTGAAGCGGCGCATGATCAGCCCCAACACCCCAATGCCGTAGAGCAAGAAGAGGTCAAACGCGCTTTGGCGCATGCCATACGCGCCTACTGTTGCAAAAATCAGAATGCCGGCATACAACTGTGGCTTGGGCACCTTGAGCAGCTTCACCCACAGGCCGACCAGCGGCAGATTCAAGATCAGCAACATCACATTACCGATGTAGAGCGAGGCAATCAGCGCCCAAACCAAACTGGCGGAACTGGTGAAGAGTTGCGGCCCTGGTTGAATGCCGTAGTTTTGAAATGCGCCGAGCAAAATCGCCGTGGTGTTGGAGACCGGAATGCCCAGTGTCAACAGCGGTATCAAGGCGGCGGTGACTGTGGCGTTGTTGGCGGCCTCGGGCCCGGCCACACCCTCAATCGCGCCTTTTTTGCCGAACTCGGCCAGGTTCTCACCTTTGGCTAATTTTTTCTCAGTGGCGTAGCTCAAAAAGGTCGGAATCTCGGTGCCGCCTGCGGGAATACAACCAAAGGGCGCACCAATTGCCGTGCCACGCAGCCAGGCGGGCAAGGAGCGCTTCCAGTCGCTTTTGCTCATGGTGACGCGGCTCATCTTGTTTTCAGATTCGACCACTTTGCCTTCGAACAATACCGCGTGAAGGGCTTCCGCCACGGCAAACAAACCTACGGCGACGAGCACGATCTCCACGCCATCGAGCAATTCAGGCACGCCACCGGTGTAACGCGCCTGGCCGGTGATCTGGTCCATGCCGACCAAACCTGCCGCCAAGCCAACAAAGAGGGCTGTCAATCCGCGTACCGTGCTTTGGCCCAACACAGCGCTCACCGTGGTAAACGCCAGCAGCATCAGCATGAAGTATTCCGGCGGCCCGAGTTTCACCGCCTGTTCGGCGACAAAGGGGGCAAACAGCGTGACCAGAACGGTGGCGATGGTGCCCGCGACAAAGGAGCCTATCGCCGAGGTGGCCAATGCCGCACCGGCACGGCCATTTTTGGCCATTTTGTTGCCCTCCATGGCCGTGACCATGGTGGCGGTTTCACCTGGTGTATTGAGCAAGATCGAGGTGGTTGAGCCACCGTACATGGCGCCGTAATAGATGCCGGCAAAAAAGATCATCGACGCCGTCGCATCGACCTTGGCCGTGATCGGCAGCAACATCGCCACAGCCGTCGCCGGGCCAATGCCGGGCAACACACCCACGGCCGTACCCAGCGCACAGCCAATGAAGGCCCACATCAAATTGATCGGCGTGCCAGCGGTTGCGAAACCTTGCAGTAGAGAGTTCCAGATGTCCATAGGATGTGGGCGATTTCCTGCGTTGTAGATTGTTCTTGGGAAATTGCTGCGCGCTGCCTGGCTAGCGACCTACAGCCAGCCTGTACCCGTAATACCCGGCAAATTGATCGCCAGGAATTTCGTGAACATCCAGTACACGGGAAAAGCAATACACAGGCCGGTGACCAGATCAGTCACCCAGGTGTTCAGGCCGCCCCGGGCTTGCCCGGCGGCGTTGCGCAAACCACGCGCGGCCAGCACAAAACACAGGGTACAGCTCAACACGAAGCCGATGGTCGTGATTAAGGCAGCGTTGGCCAGAAGCCCGGCCGACATCCAGACAAAACCACCCCAATAGGGTACAGGCGCACCGGAATCGTCTTCGTCATCGCTGCCCATCTCGCGAAAACCACCACTTCGGGCCTCGTACAGCATGAACCCGCCACACACCACCAGTGCCAGCGAGACAACCCAAGGCAGGAAATTGGGACCGACCCCAGCGTAACCCGCAGCCGACGGAATCGTGATTGCGCCAGCCGCCATGGCAAGGCCCACCACCAAGACACCGGCAGCAACCAGCGTTTGCAGGGTTATGGACCCCAATGATCCGGGCGTTGGCGTGCTCAAGATGTCACACCATGCCGGACTTGACCATGGTGGCGCGCAAAGAGGCGAAATCGTCATCGACGAATTTTTCGAATTCGGCGCCGGTCAGCAAGGCCGATGTCCAGTTGTTTTTCTCCAGCGCTTCACCCCAGGACTTGGATTTGGTTGCCTTGACCACGACGTCGATCAGTGCCTTGCGTTGCTCTGCATTAATGCCGGGCGCGCCATATACGCCGCGCCAGTTGCCGATTTCGACGTTGATGCCCTGCTCTTTGAGCGTCGGCACCGCCACACCTTTGAGGCGCGCACCCGAGGTCACGCCAATCGCCCGCATCTTGCCACTGGTGATGTATTCCGAGAATTCGCTGTAACCGCTGCCGCCCACCGTCACATTGCCACCCAGAATCGCCGCCGTGGCCTCACCGCCGCCGCGGAACGCGACATAGTTGATCTTGGAGGCATCTACGCCGACTTCACGGGCGATCATGGCCGCCGCGATGTGTTCTGTTGAGCCGCGTGAGCCGCCGCCCCATTTGACGCTACCAGGGTCTTTCTTGAGTTGCTCGACCACGTCTTTCATGGTTTTGAAAGGCGAGTTGGCCGGCAACACAAACACGTTGTATTCGCTGGTCAGGCGCGCCAGGGGTGTCAAGGTACTCAACGTCACCGCGGGTTTGCCGGTAATGATGCCACCCAACATCACCGCGCCCATCACCATGATGGCGTTGGGATCACCTTTGCTGGCGTTGACAAACTGGGCCAGGCCCAAAGCACCGGCAGCGCCGCCTTTGTTTTCAAAGTTCACCGAGTCCGCCACTTTGGCATCTTGCATGGCGCGAGCCAAGGCACGGCCGGTGGTGTCCCAGCCGCCGCCAGGATTGGCGGGAATCATCATTTTGATGTTGGCGGCCGCTTGTGCGCTCAATGGCAGGCCGCTGGAAGCGGCCGCTGCCAAGGCAGCCATTGATTTGAGAAAAGTAACGCGACGCATAGTGAACTCCCGCAAAATTAATAAACCCTCCGATGATGCACTGTGCCAAGCGCTATCGCTGGGTGCAGGAGCCCAATTTTCACTAGGGAAAATACGGATGAAAAGCGGGCCGATGGGGGTCCTTCGCCACAAACGAATCACAGAGGACTTACGATGCAGCTTAAATTGGGCATCTTTGTAAGCTGGCCGTCGCCCGATTCAAACTTGTCCGCAACTCACCATCCAACATCCATGTCCCCTAGCGAAAACGCCTCCCCATCACCCACCGGCCCTTTGGCGGGCGTCAAAATTCTGGATCTCACGGCGGTCTTGATGGGGCCTTCGGCCACCCAAACGCTGGCGGCACTGGGCGCCGAAGTCACGAAGATCGAGCCACCTGAAGGTGACAACGTGCGCCAGGTCGGACCGATGCGAAATCCCGGCATGGGTCACATTTTTTTGCACGTCAACAGCGGTAAACGCAGCGTGGTGCTGGATCTCAAAAAGCCCGCAGCTGTGGAGGCCCTGCTGCGTATGGCGGAAACCGCCGACGTGATGATTTCCAACGTGCGCCCCAAGGCCATGGCGCGCTTGGGGCTGGACTACGACACCGTGCGAGCACGCAACCCGCGTTTGATTTACGTCAGTTGCGTCGGGTTCGGACAGGAAGGCCCGTATGCCGCCAAACCTGCGTATGACGACTTGATCCAGGGCGCCGTGGGTGTACCCTGGCTGATGCAGCAGTATCGGGGTCCTGAGCCCGGTTACGTGCCGGTGACGATGGCCGACCGGGTGACCGGCTTACACGCGGTTTATGCCGTCACCGCAGCGCTGTATGCGCGCGAAAAAACGGGCCTTGGGCAAATGGTCGAAGTGCCGATGTTTGAAGCCTTGACCCAGTTTGTTTTGGGCGATCACCTTGGGGGCTTGAGTTTTGAGCCGCCCACAGGCGCAGCCGGCTATATCCGGATGACCACTCCGAATCGGCGGCCCTACGCCACACAGGATGGTTATCTTTGTGTGTTGATCTACAACGACAAACACTGGAAGAGTTTTTTTCAGGCCGTTGGCGACCCGGACAACCTGGCACGCGATCCGCGCTTTAGCACGCAAAAAGGGCGCGCCGCCAATATCGACGCTGTTTACGCGTTTGTTGCCAGCACCCTGTTGACCCGTACCACGGCACAGTGGCAAACCCTGCTGGAGAAAGCCGACATTCCCAACATGCACATCAATTCGCCCGAGGATTTGCTGCGCGACCCGCATTTGAAGGCGGTTGGATTTTTCCCGCTGATCGATCACCCCAGCGAAGGACTACTACACACCATGCGCACACCCACGCGCTGGTCTGGCACGCCCTGCTCGCCGCCTTCACCGACACCACGTTTAGGTGAACACACACTGTCTACCCTGCAAGCAGCAGGATTCACCGACGCTGAAATTTCTGAAATTTGCACAGGCCAGGAGACGAAGGCGGCCGCCTAATTTTTGGGATGTTCGGCGCTGTTTCTGCGCCATTCGCTGTAGATTAGATTGCCGGTTTTCATCTCACGCGCGGCGCGGCGGCGAAGCTGGCTGCGTCGCATCAGCCAGATCAAAATAAGCAGCACGGGGATGCCCACCAAGAGCAGCGTGCCAATGATGATTTCAGTTCCGGAGGCCATGCTTCAAATTGTCGACAAATCCAGCATGACAGGCAACATTTTGTGACGTCAAAATGTCACGCCAAATCAAAAAAGCCCACTATCGTTAAGATAGCAGGCTGAAATGGTAAACCCCGTTAGCGGGTTCGACCTAATGATTGGGGTGGCTGATGGGGCTCGAACCCACGACAACAGGAATCACAATCCTGGACTCTACCAACTGAGCTACAGCCACCGTAGAAGCCTTGGATTATACCGGTTGTGGTGCGTAAAAATCTACTGGCCAGCAGATGCCAGTGCGTCCAGAGGCGAACGAACTGGTTTGGGAGCCATGATTTTGGCTTTGTAGCGTTCTTTGAGGCCGTTGTAATAGGCTTGGGACTCCACTGCGCTCCACCCCACCGTGTATTGACTTAGCTCTTGTTTGGCAGCCGCTTCAACCGGCGCAACACGGGTGTTGACGGCGTTGATTTTGGCTACGGCGTAACCCTGTGATCCCATATCAACACCGACAAACGCCGGGAGTTTGGCGGTATCCGCACGCATGGCAGCTTCGACGATTTGCGGCGGTACACCAAGCGGCTGATCACGCGAAACCGTGGAAGCTGCTGGCAAGGTGGCTGAAGCCGGGTCAGCTTTCCATGCGGCCAATTTGTCTGCACCTTCTTTTTTTGCCAGGCTCAGCGTGCGCTGTGTCACCAGCCGGTCACGGGCGTTGGTACGTACATCAGCAAGTGGCAGCGTGCGGGCGGCCGTGTACTGCACAATGCGCGCAGACACCATCTGGTTCGGGGCCGTCTCCACACCCTCTGTATTGCGTTTTTTCTCGATGGCGTCCGGGTTAAAAATTGCCGCGAGGAGTTTGGGGTTGCTCAAAACACCGGTGGTGCCAGGCGCGGCCTGGCGCGCCAGATTGTTCGCGGTCTTGATTTCAAGTTTCAACTTCTCAGCCACGGGCTTCAGACTGTCGGATTGCTCGTACACCGTATTGGTGAAACTCTCGGCGAGTTCAGCATATTTGGTCTTGGCCTGCTGCGCCTTCAGCTCGGTCTCAAGGCCGGGTCGCAACTCTTCAAAACTTTTTTGCTTGACTTCTTTTACGTCGGTCAATCGGATGATGTGGTAGCCAAAGTCTGACTCCACCACCTCGCTGATGTCGCCTTTTTTCAGGGCGTAGACTGCATCTTCAAAGGGTTTGACCATCGCGCCCTTGGTGAAGTAATCGAGGTCACCGCCCTTGGGCGCCGACCCAGGATCCTGCGAATTCTTTTTGGCCACTTCGGCAAAGCTGTCAGGTGCCTTGCGGACTTCGGCCAACAACTCATCCGCGCGCGTTTTTGCCTTGGCGCGTTCTGCGCCTGAAGCAGACTTGGGTGCATTGAGCAAAATGTGGCTTGCCCGGCGCTCTTCGCTACCGGAGAGACGCGCCTGGTTTTGCTGGTAATAAGTCTTCAGGTCGGCTTCGTTCAGGGTAATGGACTTTTTAACGGCCTCCAGGTCAAGCACGACATATTCGACATTGGCAGACTCCGGCGCCTTGAAGAGGGCCTGGTTGTCTTTGTAGAAGGCTTCTATTTCTGCATCGGTCGGGTTGACTTTGGCTGCAAAGTCCGCAGGCAAAAAAGCCACAAATTGAAGTTCGCGCTTCTCAAAAAATGCATTCAAGGACACGCCGGCCTGAGCCGGCGTAGCAAAACCGCTGCTGGTAATGCCACTTTCGACCTGCCGGGTCGACAAATCGCGCCGCACACGCGCTTCAAACCCTTCTGGCGTCAAACCTTGGCTGGCTGCCAGCGCCCGGTAACGCTCCATGTCGAGTTTGCCGTCCGCGCCACGCAACGAAGCGATGGCTTCGCTTTGCTGCAACTCGCGCGCCAACCGAGCATCACCCGTCTGCAAGTGGAGTTTGTCGGCGGCTTCGGCCAGCACGCGATCACGCACGAGCCGCTCCAGCGTGGCATATTTGGCGTCGGCAGAATCCAGCAGCTTCGCATCGATGGTGGGCATTTGAGCGCGAATGCGGTCTACTTGCTGCTTGTGTGCGTTATCCCACTCCGATTGGGAAATGTCGTAGCCTCCAACTTTGGCGACGGCTTCGCTTTTGTCGCGAAAATTCGTATAACCGTCGATACCAAACAAAACGAAGGATGGGATGATGAGCAGGAACATCACGAACATCAGTATTTTGGTGTGCTTACGAACTAAATCAAACATGTAACTGGCCTCGCCATACAGGGAATTCAAAAACAAAAAAGGCGAACCGCCGGTTCGCCTGAGTTGGTGAGCTTAAAGTGGGGGAAGCTGGGTAGTGGTGGGTGCTGACGGTCTCGAACCGCCGACCTACGCCTTGTAAGGGCGCCGCTCTACCAACTGAGCTAAGCACCCTACCTGCAACCTCTTCAACAAGCCTGTGTCAGTTCAGCGCGTCTTTCAGCGCTTTGCCCGGACGGAACTTTGGCACCTTCGCCGCCTTGATTTTAATCGCTGCACCGGTGCGCGGATTGCGGCCTACGCGGGCGGCGCGTTTGCCCACCGCAAAGGTGCCAAAACCTACGAGTGAAACGGAGTTGCCCTTTTTCAGCGTCGTCTTGACGGCGCCGATCGTGGACTCCAGCGCACGCGTGGCAGCAGCTTTGGAGATATCGGCATGTTTGGCGATGTGCTCAATCAGTTCGGTTTTATTCACAAAGAACCCCTTATGTGGAGAAAAAGTTAATCAGTTGTCTCATCAGATTTTGTTACCCCACTGCAGGATGTTAATCCCGCATCAGTGGCAGCTGCATTTCGTGCTCCTGGCATTGGCGGGCAGACTGCCGACCAACAACCTCGAGCGAGCGAGCGCGAATTTTAGACTGAATATTTCATGCCGCAGACCCAAGCATGCCGCATTTTTTAGAGGCGTGGGAGAAAAATTTGTCACCAAATCCTGGAATATTCGGGCTAACAGGCCTTGACAAATGCAAGGCCCCATGGCCAATTGGTCAGGCCGCAATGGCCCTTAGGTCCTGCGAACAAGATGCAAGCTAGAGCGCAGCCGCAATGGCGCGCCCGACATCACTCGTGCCCGCTGTGCCGCCAATATCTGCCGTGCGCGGCGCACCGCTGCCGGGCTGCAGCACCTTTTCAATCGCCGCCAGCACCCCGTCGTGGGCGTCTTTGTGGCCCAGAAAATCCAGCATCATCGCGCCGCACCAAATTTGGCCAATCGGGTTGGCGATGCCTTTGCCGGCGATGTCGGGCGCGGAGCCATGCACGGGCTCAAATAGCGATGGGAACTTTCGGTCGGGATTCAAATTGGCACTCGGTGCAATGCCAATGGTGCCAGTGCAGGCCGGGCCGAGGTCACTCAAAATGTCGCCGAACAAGTTGCTGGCCACGACCACGTCAAAGAAGTCCGGGCGCTGCACAAAGTGCGCCGTAAGGATGTCGATATGAAATTTGTCGAGGCGAACGCCAGGATAGGTTTTGGCCATTTCCGCAACCCGCTCGTCCCAATACGGCATGGTGATGGCGATACCGTTGGACTTGGTCGCACTCGTCAAATGTTGTTTCGGGCGGGATTGCGCCAGTTCAAAAGCAAATTTCAAGACGCGGTCAACACCGTGGCGGGAAAAAACCGACTCCTGCATGACGATTTCACGCTCCGTGCCCGGAAACATGCGGCCGCCGATGCTGGAATATTCACCCTCCGTGTTTTCGCGCACAATGTACATGTCGATCTCGCCAGGCAATCGTGGGCTGCCGTCACGGCGCACTACGGGTGCGATGATGCCCGGCATCAGCCGCGCTGGACGCAGGTTGACATACTGGTCGAATTCGCGCCGGAACAAAAGTAAGGAGCCCCACAGCGAGGTGTGGTCAGCAATCTTGTCGGGCCAGCCCACTGCCCCGAAATAAATGGCGTCATGACCACCCACCAGGTCTTTCCAGTTGTCGGGCATCATCTTGCCGTGTTTTTCAAAGTAGTCCCAGCTGGAAAAATCGAAGTGGTCAAACTGCAAGTCAATGCCAAACTTGCTGGCCGCAGCTTCCATCACGCGCACGCCCTCGGGCATGGTCTCTTTGCCGATGCCGTCGCCGGGAATCACTGCAATCCGTTTTTTGCTCATCTTTTCCACTCCTTAAAATTTTTAAAACCGCTATTGTTGCTGAGGCCTGCTGGCCTTGCGCAGGCCAGGATTACTTCTTGGGCATGCGCACCACCAGGCTCACCCCGATCACCGTGATCAAAGTGCCGGCAATCGTGGCCGCTGTGATCACCTCGTCAAACAACAGCCAGGCGATAAACGCCGTCATCGGTGGCACCAAATACATCAGGCTGGTCACGGAAGCCGCTGCGCCGCGCTGGATCAATAAATACAGCAATGAACTACCTCCCAGCGTGAGCGCCAGTACCGACCACGCCATGGCGCCAGCCAGCTGTGCGTTCCAATGCATGCCTTCGGTTTCAAGAAGCGCCAGTGGCAGAGTCACCAAAAATGCAGCGCCTAACTGCACGACGTTGGCCGTGCGGACATCACACGCAGTGACATAACGCTTTTGATACAAAGTGCCCGCCGTAATGCCGACCAAGGCCCCTACCGCCAGCGACAGGTTTTGCCAATTGGCCTCGCCCCCTAAGCCAAATTTCCTCGACACCACCATACAGAGGCCGGCAAATCCCAGTGCCAAGCCGGTCCACTGCCGCCTGGATACCGCAGCGCCGCTGCCCGAAAGCCAGATCGCCGTCAGCACCGGCTGCAAGCCCACGATGAGTGCTGAAAGCCCTGAGCCCATGCCCAGCTTCACGGCAGCCCACACGCCGCCGAGGTAACAGGCGTGCATCAACACCCCCGTGACGCCCAAGTGCCACCATTGGGTGCGCGTTGACGGCCAAGCCACGCGGGCGAACCAAATCCAGGGCAAAAAACACAGAATGGAGAAAACAAACCGAAACGCCAGAAACGTCATCGGCGGTGCATGCGGCATGCCATAACGCGCCACAATAAAGCCGGTGCTCCAGATCAAAACGAACACCACCGGCATCGCGCGGATGAAGGCGTGGATGAAGGCGCTCTGGGCGCCAGCAGAATCTCCCGTCACCATCAACGCTTCACGCGCGCCTTGATCTCGGGAAGGGCTTTTTGCAGGTAATACACCATCGACCAGACGGTAAAAACCGCCGCTGTCCACATCAACCAGGTGCCCCACACGCGGGTGTTGATGACGCCGAAGAGCACGCCGTTGTACAACAAGAAGGGTATTGCCACCATCTGCACCACGGTCTTGAGCTTGCCGATCATGTGAACGGCGACACTTTTAGAGGCGCCTATTTGCGCCATCCATTCACGCAAGGCGGAGATTGCAATTTCGCGGCCAATGATGATGAGCGCCACAAAAACGTCGGCACGTTGCAAATCCACCAGCACCAACACGCAGGCACAGACCAGAAACTTGTCCGCGACCGGGTCGAGAAAAGCGCCAAAAGCCGAGGTCTGGTTGAGTTTGCGCGCCAGATAGCCGTCGAGCCAGTCGGTCCACGCAAACACCACAAACAGCACTGTGGCGATCAAGTTTTGACTGGCGGCCTCCATGGGCAAATGGAAAATCGCGACGATGAGCGGAATCGCGACAATGCGCGTCCAGGTCATCAGGGTCGGAATGGTAAAGAACATTGCAGATATTGTGGCATGGGACAAGCCGCACGCGGACAAACATGCGTCTCAATTTTCCGCCGTACCGCCCCCAAGGGTTCTCGAAGAGGGGTGCAGCCAAATTAGTCCCAGGCCAAGCGAAGCACAGGAGCGCTCGCGGGGCAACGACCCGCGAAGCGATGGCGCCTGGGGGCCCCTTAGTGCAAGGCTCTGTAAATTTCCTCGGCCAGTTCCAGCGAGATGCCGTCCACCATGGCGATGTCTTCCGCGCTGGCCAGCCCCACGCCGCGCACACCACCAAAACGTTGCAGCAATTTGGCCCGGCGTTTGGGCCCAATGCCTGGTATCTCCTCCAGCTTGCCGCCGCCCACCCGCACCTTGGCGCGCGCGGCACGCATGCCGGTGATGGCGAAACGGTGCGCCTCGTCGCGGATTTGCGCCACCAGCATCAGCGCGGCGGAGTCTTTGCCGAGGTAAACCTTCTCGCGTCCGTCGGCAAACACCAGTTCTTCCAAGCCGACGCGGCGGCCTTCGCCCTTTTCCACACCGACGATCAGCGAGAGATCCAGCCCCAACTCGGTAAACACCTCCCGCGCCTGGGAGACTTGGCCTTTGCCACCATCCACCAGAACCAAATGCGGCAAGCGGCCCGTCCCTGCGGGCAAACTGCCTGTGGTCTTGGCCTCTTGCAAAACCTCAGCCAATTTGCCGTAACGCCGCAGCAGCACCTGGCGCATGGCGGCGTAATCGTCTCCCGGCGTGATGTCGGCGATGTTGTAACGCCGGTATTCGGCGTTCTGCATTTTGTGATGATGAAACACCACACAGGATGCTTGCGTGTTTTCACCGGCGGTGTGGGAGATATCAAAACACTCGATGCGCAGTTCGTCCAGCGGGTTGCCTGGGCTGCTGGCCGCAGGCACGTACCCGGCTTCTGCCAGTGGCTCCATCGATGTTTCGAGATCCAGCGCCAGCGCGTCCGCCAGCGCCCGCGTGCGCGCCTGTTGCGAGCCCTCTTCTGACAAGAGCCGCGCCAACTGCAAATCGGCATTGGTCTGCGCCATCTCCAGCCAGGTGCGGCGCTGCTCGCGTGGCTGGTGAACGGCGCTGACTTTCACGCCCGACTGCAGCGTGAGCGCATCGATCAAGGCTTTGCTGATTTTCTCCCCAGTGATGAGCGAGGGCGGCACGGCAATTTCAATGTAATGCTGCGCCACAAAGGCTTCAAGCACCTGAGTTTCAAGTGATTTTTTCGACACCGTCAAGTCGTCATCGTCGGCGAACACGCCCGAAGCGTCTTCCACGTGGGTCGGAAAATACGGCCTGTCGCCCAGATGGCGACCACCGCGCACCATGGCCAGGTTCACACAAGCGCGACCGCCATGGACCTTCACCGCCAGGATGTCCACATCACGATCCGCCACGTTGTCCACCGACTGCTGGTGCAACACGTTGGAAAGGGCAGACACTTGGTTGCGCAGCTCGGCCGCCTGCTCAAACTCCAGCTTGTCGGCGTGCGCCATCATGCGCGCCTCCAGCGATTTCATCACCTGCATGGCGTCGCCCTTGAGGAATCTCTCGGCGTTCCCCAGATCATGCGCGTAATCCGCCGCGTTGATATGGCCCACACAAGGAGCCGAACAACGCTTGATCTGGTACAACAAACAAGGCCGCGTGCGGTTGTGAAACACCGCGTCTTCACAGGTGCGTAGTTTGAAGACTTTCTGCATCAACAAAATCGCTTCTTTCACCGACCAGGCGTTCGGGTAGGGCCCAAAATAGTGGTGCTTTTTCTCCACCGCGCCCCGGTAATACGACACGCGAGGGAAAAAGGCCGAAGGCGCTGCATCCACGGCGGTTTTGCCAGCAGGTATGCCGGTGATCTTCAAATACGGGTAACTCTTGTCGTCCCGAAACAGGATGTTGTACTTCGGGTTGAGCGTCTTGATGAGGTTGTTTTCAAGCAGCAGTGCCTCTGCCTCGGAGCGCACCACCGTCGTTTCCAATCGGACGATTTTGCCCACCATGTGGCCAATACGTGTGCCACCGTGGTTCTTCTGGAAGTAGCTGGAAACCCGTTTCTTCAGGTTGATCGCCTTACCGACGTAAAGCACCTGGCCTTCCGCATCAAAATAGCGGTAAACACCCGGCAGCGGCGGCAGGCCGGCCACATCCGTCAGCAACTGCTCTGGGTGCTCCGGTTTGATGTCGAGCTTCACGCCGAGCTTGGCCTCGGATTTGGCCTCGGGTGTGGCCTCGATCTTGGGGTTGGCTTCAGCGGGTGCGGGCATAGGCCTGTATTGTGGACAATTCACAGGTGAGTTCACCCCGCCTCTGGCACATCTTCTGCAAGGTCATTGACAACTACGGCGACATCGGCGTTTGTTGGCGGCTGTCGTGCGACCTGGCCGCGCGCGGCGAGCGGGTCTTGTTGTGGGTAGACGACCCGAGCGCGTTGACCTGGATGGCACCTCAAGGGCACGCAGGCGTTGAGGTTCGCAAGTGGTCATACACCTTTAAGAATCTATTTTTTTCTGATTTTGATGTACTTATTGAGGCTTTTGGTTGCGAAATCAATCCTGAATACATAGCTGAAATCTCAAATAATTCGGGACCAATTTCCGATTTTTCATTTACCTGGATAAATCTGGAATACATATCCGCAGAACCTTACGCCGAAAGCTACCACACTCTGCCCTCTCCGGTTCAAAGCGGCCCTGGCAAAGGCCTCACCAAATACTTCTTTTACCCCGGCTTCACACCGCGCACCGGCGGCCTGTTGCGCGAGCACGATTTGCTGCAACGCCAAACTGCATTCGACCGCACAAACTGGCTGCAAACGCAAGGCATCCCTTGGCACGGCGAGCTGCTGGTGTCGCTGTTTTGTTACGAGCCGCGGGCGCTTGGCGCGCTGCTGGATCAATTGGCCATCGGGCCACAGCCTGTCAAATTGTTCGTGACGGCTGGGCGCGCGCGAGCTGCCGTTGAAGCCTGGTTTGCAAAACGAATGGGCCGCGCATGTACGCCAAACGTGCGTGGCCAGCTATCATTTGTGTATCTGCCAAAACTCACGCAGTTGAAGTACGACGAGTTGCTCTGGGCCTCGGACCTCAATTTTGTGCGGGGTGAAGACTCGCTTGTGCGGGCCATTTGGGCCGGCAAGCCCTTCGTGTGGCACATCTACCCACAACACGACAACGCGCACCACGACAAACTCGAGGCGTTTTTGCAGGTCTTGGGCGCGGACGATTCACTTACTGCGTTCCACCACGCCTGGAACGGCATCGGCGAAGCGGCGCCCAACACCCCAATCCCCCTGCTGAATCTCGAAAAGTGGGGCGAAATTGCCACACGGGCCCGCACCCGCTGGTTGGCGCAGGCC
Source organism: Rhodoferax sp. (assembly GCA_031418395.1). Classification (GTDB taxonomy): domain Bacteria; phylum Pseudomonadota; class Gammaproteobacteria; order Burkholderiales; family Burkholderiaceae_C; genus JANYCG01. The sequence continues at coordinate 14,434 of JANOXL010000058.1, forward strand.
GATTTGACCACCCAGCTACTCGAGTTCGTGGCCAAAAAGCGCTAAAATTGAAGGCTTTGCGCAAAGCGGCTGGTGAAAAGCGACTGGTTTGACCGAGCGGCTTGTAGTTGGGCGGAAGGCTGGCCTTGCAGGCTCACCCGCCACCCCCTTGCAGCGCAAGCCAATCTTTGTTGAATCACTGCGCCATTTGGCCTCTCAAAACCTATGAAAATCGCTCAAGAAATCCGCGCCGGCAACGTCATCATGCACGGCAAAGACCCGATGGTCGTCCTTAAAACCGAATACAGCCGCGGCGGCCGCAACAGCGCCACCGTGCGCATGAAGCTCAAAAGCCTGATCGCCAACTTCGGCACGGAAGTCGTCTTCAAGGCCGACGACAAGATGGACCAGGTCATCCTGGACAAGAAAGACTGCACCTACAGCTACTTTGCCGACCCGATGTATGTGTGTATGGACGAAGAGTTCAACCAGTACGAAGTCGAAGCCGAAAACATGGGCGACTCGCTCAATTACCTCGAAGACGGCATGGCCGTTGAAGTCGTGTTCTACGACGGCAAAGCCATCTCCGTCGAGCTGCCCACCAGCGTCGAGCGCGAAATCACCTGGACCGAACCCGCTGTCAAAGGCGACACCTCCGGCAAAGTCCTCAAACCCGCCAAAATCGCCACCGGCTTCGAGATCGGCGTGCCGATTTTTGTGGCCCAGGGCGACAAGGTGGAGATTGATACGCGGACGGGGGAATACCGCAAGCGTGTTTAAGCACCTCCTCCGTTCGCCTTGAGCCTGTCGAAAGGCTTGGGGTTGATGGCAGTGAAAAAGGCTCCTTGGGGGTCTTTTTTTGGCGCGTCAGGCTGTGCCGTCCGCCCGACCCCCCGCAGCACCGCTGACGCTCAACTGCCGCAGGCCCTTCGGGCGACCATCTGCAGTGCTCCCCCTCAGGGCCAGCGCGCAAACTCGCCCTACGGGCTCAAACAGTGCGCGCTTCTGTTGGTCTGCTACGCAGCCCCCAGACCCTAAGGTGTCCGCGCTTCGAGGCTGCGGCAGACAAGCGTCAGCGACGCAGCGGGGGTTCGGGCTATAGTGGGCCGCATGAATGAAATAGTCGAGTTACTCCTGTCCATTCCTGACGTGGTTTGGTCTGGTTTTATCGCATCCGCAGTCACCCTAAGCGGTGTGTTAATTTTGGATCGAAGTAACACCGTACGGTTGAAAATTCAACTTCAGCATGATGCCCATGAAAATGCTAAGGAACACACTGCAACTTTGAGACGTGAGGTCTATTTGTCAGCTGCTGAAGAGTTAACTAGGGCCAACAGCTACCTCGCGGGACTGTCTCAAACCGATCTCAGCAAAACCAATGCGGCAGACGGACTCAAAGATTTTTATGCCGCAGCAGCCAAGCTGCAACTGGTCGCCGAGCCGAAGACTGCGATGCTGGTCAATCAACTTGTAGCGTCATACGGCGAGTTGACAATTCAGCTAATGGTGCGATTGCTCCCACTTCAACAAGCACGTTCAGACATCGCAATCAGAGAAGACCTTTACAACAAGTCCCAAGTAGAAATCTCACGTGTTTTGGGACAAATGGCTGCATTTAATGAAACCGCCAGACTGGATGGCACCGTGTTCAATGCTTTGCAAAGGGCATTCGAAGGTTATCAACAGCAATCGGCAAAACATGCCGTCGACAGAGGAGTCGCTTGGAACCAATTCAACAGACTTAACGTCAACTTCAGTAAGGAATTGCTAACGGATCTTCGTGCCGTGCTGGAACTGCAAATCCCGGTACTGGTCGAAATTCGAAGAGACCTTGGATTGACATCTGATTTAAATGAATACCGAGAACAGATGAAGACGCAATGGAATAGGATGTCCACTCAACTGGAGTCAGTTTTCCGAGCTTTGGACGAAAGCCAATCCAAAGCTTAAACCCCCGCAGCGCCGCTGACGCTCGTCTGCCGCAGCCTCGAAGCACGTAAAACGATGCGGTCAGGGGGCTGCGCAGCAGACCGACTGAGTCGCGACTGTCTGAGCCGAAGGCGAGTTTGAGCGACGGCCCCTTCGTTGCGTACTGCAGATGGTCGCCCGAAGGGCCTGCAGCAGTTGAGTGTCAGCGGCGCTGCGGGGGTTCGGGCCAGCGGCCACCACTGACTCACCGTTTCCACCCAACATAGGCACAATCCAAAATATGGAAAACACCCAAAACCTCACCGAAAACCTGGCTGACCGGCGCATTGCCGACGCCTGGGCAGACTTGCAATCACATGCGAACCAGGGGCTGCCGCTTAACGCAGACGCTTACCGCCTGGCGTTTGCCGACCCTGAATTTTTGCTTCGGCGCGAGACGCGCGGCATTCGTTTTCAACTAGAGATGCTCAAGCCCGATCTGGAACAAAGTGCGCAGGGTGTGGAGAACACCATCGTCGTGTTTGGCAGCGCGCGCTGGCTCACACCCGAGGATGCGCAGGCGGCGCTTGCCAAAGCGCAGGCCTCTGGCGATGCGGCGGCGCTTGCGCGGGCCACACGCGACGTGCGCAACGCGGGCCACTATGACCAAGCACGGCAGTTCGCACGCCTGGTCGCCACCCACAGCGCGGCGCAGGCGGCGGCAGACCGGCTTTACATCTGCACCGGCGGCGGCCCGGGCATCATGGAGGCCGCCAACCGGGGCGCGTTTGACGTGGGCCAACCCACCGTGGGCCTGAACATCGCACTGCCGCACGAGCAGTCGGCCAACCCCTACGTCACGCCTACGCTGAATTTCAAGTTTCACTATTTCGCGCTGCGCAAAATGCATTTCATGATGCGGGCCAAGGCGCTGGTGGCCTTCCCCGGCGGTTTTGGCACACTCGACGAGTTGTTTGAAATCGTGACCCTGGTACAGACCCAAAAGGCCAAACCAGTGCCGATCGTGCTGTTTGGCAGCAGCTACTGGAAGCGTTTGGTGAACTTCGACGTGCTGGTCGAAGACGGCGCAATCTCGCCGGAGGACCTGAAGCTATTCAGCTACGCCGATACGCCGCAAGACGCCTGGAGCGTGATTTGCAATTTTTACGGCTTGGCTCCTGTCTAACGATTGGAAGTTTGGCATCTTCCAGACTTGGGATAGCTGCTATACTTTAAATAGCTAACAAAGACCATTTCACGAGACCTAAAGCCCAAAACGGCTCAAAACGTCGTGGCTTTCAAGATTTTTCACCGACAATTAACATACATGTTAATTATTTGCCTGACGCCCGTTTGATTCCATTTCCAAATCCTTCGTGAATTAGGCGCGCCGACGACGACAGTGCCAGCGTATGGCCAGGAGGCGCAACGACGTTCAGGGATGATTTGGAAATGGAATGACTATCCCGGCTTCAGCTAAGCCCCAGCGGCTCATTCAGTGTGGCGCAATGCATCCCCCCACCCAGCCAGTTGGTCTGGCCGATATCGATGAACTTCACGCTTCGTCCTGGGAAGGCTGACCCGACAATTTGTCGCACCTGCTCCTGCAGCGCCGGCGCCGTGCCATACGGCACATAGTCCGGCAGCAACACCACTTTATTGGCGACAACAAAATTCAGGTAGCTGCTGGTCGCCACTTGTCGCACGGTGTCGCCGTTGCGGCGCCCTTCCTTAGGCGCAAAGGAAGCCGCCGACCATTGGTCTGAATAGGTGATGTCGGCATCGGCGGCCAGAACGACCGGCCGTTCGATCGTCTGGGGCAGCGGCACTTTCAGCACGCGCAAGGGTTTGCCGTCCTGATCCGTGCTGGCCGCCAGCACCTCGTAGTTCGCCCGCATGCGGGCCTGATTCAGCCGCGCGATGGGGTGCCTGCGCGCCTGGGCGTCATCGACCCAGGCCAACAGCACCGTTCTGGCGTCAGCAAAACGCACGAACTCGTCGGTATGACCGCCAGTGCCCCAACCCACATAGGGCCCGGCAATTGTGCTGCGGTGCAGCGGGTCGTGGGCCAGTCCGTGCGGCAGCCAGATGACTTTGCGCACACCCGGCAAGCGCCTAATTTCGGATTCAAGCTGCGCCGCTGCCAGGCGCGGGTTTCGGCTGCGCCACAGGGCACTGTTGGCGATCAGCAGACCCTGTCCGTTGGATTCGACTCCGCCGCCTTCGATCGCCAGGTTCGACTGGAAGCTGGCCCACCCCTGCTGGTCGGCCAGCCATTGGTCGAGTTCCCCGACCGCTGATCCATCGGCGCGCTCGCAGTCAAGGCCAGGGCTGCCAGCCGGCTGCTGGCGGCTTCGGCACCAGGGGGCCCAGCCGTAGAAGCTCCATTTGAAGTCCACAATGAAGGGCCTGCTGCCGCCATCGAGGCCAAACACGGCGGCGTCCCGCACAAAAAAGGGGGCTCTGGCGTCCTGCACAAATTCGATCTGGTCGACCTGAAGTCCGCGCCCTTGCCCACGCCCTTGCCCGTGCCCTCGCAATAGGGCCCAGGCTTTCGCTTGCGCCGCAGCATCCCGCACCAGCATCTTGATACGCACAAAGGGAAGCAGCGCGTTGACAAGTTGCGCGGTGAGCGCCTCGTGCCCAGCGTCGTAACCGAGCCAGACGGCAGCGGTCGCGTCAAAGTCTGCCGTCAGGCGCGCGCCGGGCATCTTCGGCGCAGGGGCTGCGGCCACCCGTCCAGCGGGAAACACGAGTAAGCCCCAACCTGCCCCAACCGCCGCTCCGCCGACACCTGCCGCACTCAAAAAGCGTCGCCGGGTCGTGAGGAAGTGCGCTTGATCTGGCATGGCATCAGTATCCAGCGGTTTGACCATCCTGGGCAGCAGGGTCTGGTTTCAGGTGTTTGCAAATGCTTCCGGCCCGGGCAAAGGCTACGGAAAGAAGTAGATGCGCTTCGAGATATCGGTTCGTGAAACTCAAAAAGCTATATTATTTATAGCTAAGGTATCCTATTTCACGAGACCTGAGAGGCAAAAACACTGAATTTCCTGGGTCAATAGCTTTTTCGGATCCATAATTAACATACAGGTTAATTACTCAATCCTCTAAGCTGAATTACCTAGTTTTTCCTGCCCCGGTGGGCGCAGCCCCAACGCAGGCCGTGCGCCCAGCGCCACCACGGCGCCGACCAGCCAGAACACCATCTGCACGCCAACGGCCGCGCCCAGCGTGCCAAACAAAATCGGCATCGTGACACTGGCCGCGTTGATCGCCATCAGCCGCAGGCCCAGCGCTTCACCATGGCGCGCTTCGGGGGTGATCTGATGCAGCGTGCTCATCACCATCGGCTGCAC
>JANOXL010000059.1:0-4900 GCA_031418395.1 Rhodoferax sp.
CAAAGACCTGGCAGTGGTGCAAGGATGGGGTTATGCCCCCGACGCCTTCAAGATCACGCTAGAGGGTTTGAGTATTTCTTTGGTGCCCAAGAAAGCGCCTTGAACCTGGGTTGTCGCTATTTCAGGAGTAACTGGTTTGCACCCATCTATCCTTCCAAATACGCGGCGAATCAGCCGTCAATAGTTGGCGTGCCTCAAGAATCCGCCGAAGCGCTCCAACGGTCGTCCCAGGCTTTTTGCAGCGTCCGGCGGTCACGTTTGGTGGGCCGCCCTTGCTCCTGGCTTGCGGCAGGCTCGGTGTGCAGACGCCGCTGCTCCTTGGCCTGTTCGCGCAAGAGAAGGCTTTCGGGCGTTTCTTCATACAGCTGCTGGGCCACCGGCGCTGCCCCGCGCTGCTGGCTCAAGGCCCGCACCAGCACCGTGCGCGTCACCGGCCCTTGGCGCAGGGCCACCGTGTCACCGGCCTTCACGTCGCGCGCAGGCTTGGCCACCTGGCCGTTGACCAGCACGCGCCCTTTGTCAATTTCGTCACTGGCCAGCGAGCGCGTCTTGTAAAACCGCGCCGCCCACAGCCATTTGTCAATCCGCATCGCGTCCATGGGTTGGGAATCCTTTCCGGGGGAAGCTTAATGCAATGTGGATTGACCTGAAGGGCGCTACATAATATATAGCATAATATTTATTAAACACGAGACCTAGATGACAATTTTGTCAATAAACACGAAGAGAAAGGTAAAATTCCACCTATAATTAACACCCATGTTAATATTAATTCAAATCCCTACAGAGAGCCATTGAAACCCAGATGCCGCAAAATGCCGAGAAATACCTCTAAAGTGGCCATCATGATGCGTCTGGAGTCGTCACAGTTTTTCCGCTTGATTGGCCTGCTCCTTGTCAGCGCCTTGTTCGCTGCCGCGCACGCGCAGCAGACATCATCGCAAACCCAGCTCACCCCCGTGCGCAGCCTCGCAGGCATCAGCGAATTCGCATTGCCCAACGGCTTGCAGGTGCTCTTGCTGCCGGACGACGCCAAGCCTTCGGCGACGGTCAACATCACCTACCGCGTGGGTTCGCGCCACGAGAGCGCGGGCGATACGGGGGCGGCGCATTTGCTCGAACACATGTTGTTCAAATCCAGCGGGCGTGTGGCTGACCCGAAGCGTGACATGGCGGCTTTGGGCATGCGCTGGAACGGCACCACGGCTTTTGATCGCACCAACTATTTCGCGCACTTTTTGGCCAACGATGCGCAAACGCCAGAGCGTTTCGACTACATGTTCAAGTGGCTGGCGGGCATGATGCGCGAGGCGCGTTTTACCCGCGAAGATCTGGCCAGCGAGATGACGGTAGTGCGCAACGAGTGGGAGCGCGCCGAGAGTGACGCGGGCCGTATTTTGGGTGAACGTATGCGCGCAGCCGCGTATACCGCGCATGGTTACCGGCACAGCGTGTTGGGCGCGAAAAGTGACATCGAAAACATCCCGCTGGAGCGCCTCTACGCCTTCTACCGGCGCCACTACCGGCCTGACAACGCGACGCTGATCGTCGCCGGGCGTTTTGACGAAGCCCAGGTGAAATCAAAGATTGAAGCGGCTTTCAGCGGCATTGCCAAACCGGCCGAGCCGCTGCCCGTCACCTACAGCCTGGAGATGGCGCAAGACGGCGAGCGCCACGTGAGTTTGCGCAGAAGCGGCGGGCAGGCCAGCACGGCGGTGATGTACCACCTGCCTGCCGGTGGCACGCGTGAAGGTGTGGCGGCGCGCATTTTGGCAGAGGCGCTCGGTCAGGGGCGCGGGCCGGTGGCGCGTGGCCTGATCGCGCAAAACCTGGCAACCAACGTGTTTGGTTTTTACCGCGCCACACGGGAGCCGGGTTTTCTTTTTGTCGGTGTGGGTCTGCCCGAGCGGGCGGCAGATGCGAGCGAGGCACAGTTTGACATCAAGGCGCAGGGCAGCGCAGCAGCGCTGGCGCGGGTGGTCGAAAGTGTGCAACTTGGCGATGCTGAAATCGACACCGCGCGCAACACGCTCTTGCAAAACTGGCGCAGCACTTTGCGCGATGCAGAGTCCACCGCGCAGGCCCTGAGCGAGATGGTGGCGCTGGGCGACTGGCGGCTGATTGTGGCGATTCGCGACGCGTTGCAAGACATCAAGGCCGAGGAAATACGCAGCCTTGCGCGGCAATATCTGGTGGCATCCAACCGTACGGCGGGCACGTATTTGCCCACCTCGCCCACCTCGCCCACGTCGCCCGCGATTGCTGCGTCGCCAGCAAATTCAGCACCATCAGCTCCATCATCCTCAGCTTCAGCGACACCTGCGACTCCCGCGACATCCGCAACATCGACCACCGCCACCCGAGCGCCCGCACCCAGAATCCCACTTGTTACTGATTTTGTCGTAGCGCACGCCAACACCACCCGGCTTGCTACGCTGAATGATTCTGCCAGCGGCGCCCGATTTGAAAATTTTGAGATCACGCCGTTGCTCCTGGCTGAGCGTACCCAGCGCGGCCGTTTGACGGTGGGCGGCAGGCCAGGCCTGGAGCTGGCGGTGCTGCCTCGCGCCGCCAGAGACGAACGCGTGGTCGGCACATTGCGATTGCGCTGGGGCACGGAACAATCGCTCAAAAGCAGCAACGTTCTGGCCACCATGGCGGGCCCGTTATTGACCGAGGGCAGCCTCGACAACACCGCGCTCGCGCTGCGCGCGATGAGCACAGTGCAGATCAAAGACCGCATGCAGGCGCTGGACGCGCGGCTCTCGTTTGCCAGCAGCACGGGCGCCGTCACCGTGGGGCTGGATTTCCCGGCGGGCAACGCGGCGGCCGTTTTGGAGCTGGTCAACCAGCTACTTCGCACGCCGCGTTTTGACGACGCGGCATTTGAGCGTAACCAGCGCGCCATGTTGGCCAGCCTGCAAAACATCCGTGTCAATACCGTCAATGTGGCGGGTAATACCTTGCAACAGATGTACCGCCCGCGTGATCGTTTTACGCCGGGGGACGTGCGCGAGGTGCGTACTTTTGACGAAACCGAGGCTCAAATGCGGCTGGCGACCGCGGCGCAATTGTGTGATTACTGGCAGCGTTTTGCGTCGGCCAATGTGGGTGAACTGGCGCTGGTGGGGCCGCTCAAACTGGAAGATATACAAGTGCCCTTGCAACGCCTGTGGAGCGAATGGTCAAGTGCCGAGTCTCATCAGGCCTGGACCAATAGCTTCGTGCCACCTGCGCCTGCGCCCACGCAAATGGTGCGTGTGGGCGACAAGGCCAATGCCAGTTATGACGGGCGCATCGCCTTTGCCATGAACGAGACCAGCCCCGATTTCGCCGCCTTGATGGTTGCGACCCAGCTTGTCTCGCGGCAAAGCTTGTGGTCACGCGTGCGTGAAAAAGAGGGTTTGAGTTACGGCGTGTCTGCCAATCTGAACGTGCCGTGGCTGGGCTCGGAGGCATCGATCAACATCGCGGCAAGTTTTGCACCAGCCAACCGCGAAAAACTCGTCGCCAGTGTGCGGGATGCGCTGGCCCAGGCGCGGGAGCGGGGCTTTGGCGAGGCGCAGGTGCAGCAGACCAAATCGGCCATCTCCAGCCGACGCTCCGAGTTCATTGCCCAGCCGGTGAATGCGGCAGGTAACCTGGTCATTCAAATGCGCCTGGGGCGGCCCCTGGATTTTTATGGCGGTTTGACTGAAAAACTCCAGGCGCTGGACGCGCAGAGCGTCAACGGGGCGCTCAAAAAATACCTGGATTTGGCCGAACTGCGCGACGTGATCGCAGGATCGTTTGATTAAAACGACCTGCATGTCAGCGCCACTCTGTAAACTTTGCCCACCCTGTGCGGGCAGGGGACGCTGGCAGGATAATGCCCGTGGCGTGGCGCTCATGGCCGCATCAACTAACGGACTTCAACAATCACCCGATCAACGCACAAGATCGACGCATCATCAGGAGAATCGGCATTATGGATAAACGCACCCTCATCAAGGCCCTGGCCGCCGCACCACTGGTGGCCTCGCCACTGACGAGCTTGGCGCAACAAGCGCCTTTCAAAATCGGTTTCCTTGCGCCGATGACCGGGCCGTTTGCCTCCACGGGTTGGCAAATGGAGCAGGGCGTGCGCCTGTACATGGCGCAGCATGGCACCACCGTGGCAGGACGCAAGATCGAGTTGATCGTCAAAGACGACACCGGCACACCCGACGTCACCAAACGCCTGGCGCAAGAGATGGTGGTGAACGACAAGGTCGACGTGTTGGCCGGTTTTGGCCTCACGCCCTTGGCGCTGGCCACCGCGCCTATCGCCACCCAGTCCAAAACGCCGATGGTCAACATGCTGGCGGCCACAGCCGCCGTGATCGACGCCTCGCCCTACATGATTCGGGTCTCAATGACACTGCCGCAAATCACGCTGGGCATTGCCGATTGGGCGGCGAAAAATGGCATCAAGAAAGCCGTGACTTTGGTCAGCGATTACGGTCCCGGCCTGGACGCCGAGCGCACCTTTGTGAACCGTTTCGCTTTTAACGGCGGCACGACCATGGAGTCGCTTCGAGTGCCTTTGCGTAGCCCGGATTTCGCGCCGTTTTTGCAGAAAGTGCGTGATCTCTCGCCCGATGCGCTGTTTGTTTTCGTGCCCTCGGGCGTCGGCACCCAGGTGATGAACCAGTTCAACGAACGCGGTCTGGCCAAGGCGGGTATCAAACTCATTGGCACGGGCGACGTGGTGGATGACGACATCGTGAACAACATGGGTGATTCAGCGCTGGGCATTGTCACCTCTTACAACTATTCAGCCGCCCATCCTTCAGCCATGAACAAGAAGTTTGTGGAAGAGTTCAAAAAGGCCAATAAGGGCCGCCGCCCCAATGTGGTGGCAGTGCTGGGCTACGACGGC
>JANOXL010000060.1:0-6320 GCA_031418395.1 Rhodoferax sp.
GGTTCTCAAAGGTGTCGGCGATAGGCGCTATAGCTGACAACAGCGCTGCACTCACCATGATGCGGCGATCACGATGGTTTGCCGGAAACAGCCGCGACGCCCACAACAAGGCTGCCACGTGCAGCACCAGCACGGTCAGAATGAATACATGGTCAATGAACTGCGTGCGCAGGTACAAATCCATCGTGCCCCACTCAACGAGTTGCGCGTACCAGCCCTTGAGCTGAGCCGCATTGAAAGAAAGTTGCGCCTGAAAATAAGGCACTGGGAAGCGCGAAAGCGCATAACTCTCATTGAGCCAGTTGGTTGCGAGTGTGTTGGTTACCAAGGCTAATGTGAAAAGCGCACCCAACCAGAGAGTCTTTGGGCGATGAAGCAGATACGTGAACAGCGCGGCCATAACGAGGTCTTTCAGCGATTGATGATGACCGTGATGGTTACACCCCTGCCCGCTGTTCGGGTCTCGGCCCGGTTGCGATGTATTTCGGTTTGTTTCAGGCGGCGTGGCGCGATAACGCGGCGAGTTGCAATCCCGGCAGGCTTTCAAAATCGCTGGTATTCAGCGTGAATGGCACGTAGCCGTGTTCGATGGCTCGTGCCGTTATCCACAGGTCGTTTTAACGGGGTCGGGGCGACCATTCAGCCTGCTTGATGGCTGCCGCGAGCACGCCAAACGCCGAAGATGTGTGGGTTGACACTCCCAGCGTCGGGCGGATTGCCACTTGGCGCAGGTAGGCGGCGCGCATGACGCGCTCAGTCAAAGTTATCTTTACTGGCTTTGAGCCAAGCTTCGGCTTGAATCGGCGCGAGCCTTGGCAAGTCTAGCCCGGCAAGCGCCTGCGATGCCGTCATGGTTCGCTGTAGCGGCATGATTTGAGTAAGTATCGCGTGATCGCGAAGGACGGCCACGGTTTTGCCTGCTTCGTAGGCGGTTAGGACTTCTTGCTTTTCCTCATCTAGCTTGTCGTCGCGTTGACCATGATTTGCAGGGGAGGGGTTTGATTTAGTCACGGCTTGCGCTCAGGTCGCGTTTGGTGGTTTTGCGGTTCAGGTGGTAATGTTAGAGCGTATTCGGGGGCGCTGAAAACCACAGGTTGCCCTAACGTCATTCCCGAACAATCGGCACTTGCGAACCCCGCGCCGCATTGGCCACTGACTGAAGCAAGTGTCCCGTGCCAGGCTCCACCAGCGCAAAGGTCGTCAACTTCTTGGTTTGCTCAATGCCTGACTTGAACAGGCACACGCAACTGTGGTGCGGGTGCTGCGCTGATGCATACAGAATGCCATCCAAATTCCTATGCTGGCAGTCCTGTGCAAACTTCTGACTGATTTCGTATCGCAGGGACTGAAGCACGGGATAGCGTTCCTCCAGACCCCGTAGATCTGCCAGATGCACGCTGGCACGTGTCTCAAACGTCACCATCGTGCGTTCCAGCAGGCGGTCCCAATGGCAGCTTCGCACCTCGCGGCGGAAGACTGATTCATACAGTGCAGTCTCTGGCGAATCCGCCAAGTAGGCCGTTGGCTCAGCGGCCAGATCGAATCGTCCCGTCAAACCACCCGTAGGAGCCAAGATATAGCCCCTGAGCCGAACACTGCCGCGCCGAGCGGTGGCGCGTTGCACGCGGTGCCAGATTTGGTGGGTTGGGAGTTCAACAATTGGCGGGGCGAAGCTGAGCAGGTGTGGGGCTTTGAAGTTCATGAGCGAGGTCAGTGATCCTCAGCCGTTGCCAGTGTGAATATCCGATCAGGCGCGATGCCCTGTTCCAGTGCCGCGCGGGGAGTTTGGCCGTCCAACGCGGCGGCGGGCGACTCCAGAAACGACAGCAATTGCCAGCCATCGTTGGTACCCAGGGCTTTGGCGAGGGGCTGCAACATTGGCCAGATAGCGGGCTCAAACTGCCAGCGCGGCAGCTTGAACCCGCGGCGCAAATGGGCCACTCCAATGCAGCGCCCCGCCTTGATCCAGGCGTTGACCGTCACCCGCGTGGTGCCTGCCAGCTCGGCGGCTTCGTCGGTAGAAATCATGTCGGCAGCGTCCATGCGCTCGCGGCGGTACTGCGCGCCTGAGCGCAACAAGGCTTGCGTTTGCGTGGCTGTGGCGTAAGGGCTGTCAGTGGAAGAGCCATGGCGCGGCGGGGCGGTTTTGGTGGCAAACGGTGAGTGAAGGGTTAAGGTGTTCATGCGAATGTTCTTGAGAAATCGCGCCTTAGGGCGCGTTGCGCAGGTTAGGTTTGCCGGACGAGAAAAAGCCACTCAACTTCACAGGTGGCGTTTTAATCGTCCTGATAAAGAGCTTGGCAAATGCTGACTGGATCAAGCGGTTCACGTGAGATAAATACCTTGCCCAATGTCTGAACAGGTCAGAAACCTGCCAAAGCTCCGCAACCACAGTGTTGTTGCCTTGAGTTGATCGCACTGCCAGGAAGGCCTTCATCATTGCAGCCGAGATCTTGCTAGGCTCAAAAGGAACCACTGCGTTAATGCCGCGAATGACGATCTTGTTGTGCGCCAACGGTTCGTGGCTTAGCGCCTCTGTATCTTCCCAAGTTAGCATTTAAGCCCCTAGTTTCACAAACCGCATCTAAGCGCACGGCTTGTACGTAAGGTGAATATTAGATCAATTCGACTATTTTGTAAAGCTCGTTAAGTTGGATCGCTTAGAGAGTGTGCCGTGGAGAGGTCTTCTAGCGGTACTAGGCCATAAGATGTCGATTCGATTGAAACTAAAAAGTTGAACGAATCTGAGAGTGACGCGTAACCGAAAGGAGGTTGTTACAGTCCAGAATGCCCGAACGGGGGGAGGTTACTTGCCGGCGTTTGCGCAAGGGGCGGGCACGTGCTAACAACAGTAGACCCAACTATTAACATGCATGTTAATAGTTGGGTCTACACCTTCTCATTTCATCAAATTTAGAGGACTTTTATATTTTATTGGGCTCTAGGTTTCGTAAAACATGCGTATAGCGCTATATAAAATATAGCAACATGGTCGTATCAATTGGCCCATCGTTGCGGCTCCTGGCTCGTGCGTTAGGGCCCCGCACTCACTGGCGGCGTTTTCAGGCTGTCGTGGCGGCGCCAGACTTGTTCGCGGCAAATGAACAACACACAGCCTTCGACCAGCAAGGTGTTGGGCGATTTGAGCCGCATCGTGGCCTTGTAGGTTTGGCTGTCTTCCGGGTTGTAGATCGAGCCAAAGTAGACGGCGGTTTTTTCCGCAACCCCTTTGCCCGCAGGCGCGGCGTCGAGTTTCATGCCGCTGATGATGCGTTGCCCGACCAGCGGGCGTTTGTCGCTGGCGCCGCTGGGCTGCTCGTCCCAGGCCCAAACGATGGTGCCGCAGAGTTTGTCGTCGCAGGGGGCCAACTTAACGCGGGCGCTGAAACCGGGCGTCCACCATTCGTCTTGAAAACTCTGGGCCTGGGTCGCCAGACTGTAAAAGAGACTTAAAACCGCAACGAAAGCGACTACAGCGCGGGATTTCATGCGGCCTCCTGCGTTGCGCGGGCGTTGTTGGCCGGGGCAGCGTTTAAGAATCGCTCGTTGCCGTTGTCGATATAGGCACGGTCTTCAGTGCCCAGTGCGCGATCCCACCACGTGAAGTAGAGCCCAAAATTCCCGCGCCCGCGGGCATGGTGGAAATGGTGGTGCGAGTTGGTGACCAGCCAGCGCAGGCTGCCCTGGGTCGAGGCGCGCCACGGCATCAGCTCGTAGCCGCTGTGGCCTATCGCGTTGCGCAGGATCATCCAGGTCAGAAAAATGAACAAGACCACCTCGTGCAGCGGTACCGAATGCACCATCAGCACAAAAAAAGTGGCCTGCATCGCCGCTTCAACTGGATGAAAGCTGTAGGCCGCCCAAGGCGTCGGTTGCACAGATTGGTGGTGAACGCTGTGAAAACGGGCGAAACACCAGGGGCGGTGCAAAAGCCTGTGGGTCCAGTAAAACCACGCGTCGTGCAACACGATGATGAGGGCCAGACTGGCCCACCACCAAAGCCAGCCGTGGGTGTGCACATCGCCATAAATCTGGGTGAACCCAAGTTTCTCCATGGTGAAAATGAATAGACCACTGGCGGCAAAAATTACCACGGTCGACATGGAGTGGCCGAATTCACGCAGCATTTGCCCGGCTTTGGGCGCATCGGGCAAGATTCTGCGGCCAGCAAGTGGTTTGGCGAAGACCCGCCAGACCAGCAGGTAGACCAAAGCGGCGGCCAAAAAGTAGCGTAAAAAGTCGGCAATGAAGATGCCGGCGGCGATTTTGGGCAGATCGGGCAGTAGTTCAGACAGGCTCATGGGGTTTCCTTAAGGTCAATTCAATGTCCGAAGCCGATATGGCTGCGGAGGAGTCAAGCTTAGGAAAACGCGAGGTTTTTATCTCGCCGATTGATGGGCCGATCTGGCTGATTTGTCCGAAGATGTCGCCGAATTCTGAAAGTCAGGCCTCGGCCTTGCGCAAAATCTCAGACTGGGCGCTGCTGCGCCCGAAACTCGCTTGGCGTGACGCCTTTGATGTGTTTGAAAGCGCGGTTAAACGGCCCGATGGAGCCGTAACCCACATCCAGCGCGATGCTGAGTATGGGCAAATCCTGGCGCAACAGGCGCTGCGCCGCTTCGTCGACCCGGTAGCGGTGCAAAAAATCATTGAAATTGCGGTAACCGAGTTGCTGGTTGATGGTGTCGCGCAGTTGCGCTTCATTCGCATCGAGCCGGGCGGCAAGTTGCGCGACCGTCAGGCCTTCTTGGGCGTAGGCGCGTGCTTCGCCCATGGCCTGCAACAGGCGTTCACGCAGCAGGGTTTTGCGGTCTAACACCGGCGGCGGCGGCGTCAAGGTGCCGCTGGCGAACACACTGGGCGGTACCGGCGCAGCGAGTTCGGGTGTGACAGGCGACGCGTGTGGCAGCGGTGCCTGGCTGGTCACTTGCCACAACCAGGCTTCCAGCGGATGGCGGGCAACAACCAGCGCCAGCGCCCCCGTGAGCAGGACGATGCCGCCAAGATTCAGCATTTCAAGCCAAACCGGGGCTTTGCTGCCGACCAAAGCCAACTCAAATCCCAAAACCAGCAAGACATACACACCCAAACTGGCCGCAACCCAGGCGCGCAACACGCGGCGTTTGGACACCAGGTCGCTTTGCCAGTCTTTGAGTGTGGTCCACAAAGTGGCCGCTGCAAAACCGATCAATACCGCTTTGTGCAAGATATTCACGCTGATCCCGCCAATGCGCCCCACCGCCAGCCAACCCAGGGCGAAGGTGGCGGCCATCACGAGGCCAGTGGTGGCTGACCAGCTGAAGTGGTCTTTGAAAATCACCTGGATAGCCAGCCACAAGAGTGGCGCAGACATCAGACAAAAACTCAAGGCCAGTAGCCAAAGCGCCGCAGGCATGTCGGCAAAGTCGGGATGGGAACACACCACATACGCCAGGACAGACAGGCAAAAGGCGGCCAAGCTCCAACGGTGCGCGCGCGGCAAGGCGCTTGTCAATACATGCACTGCGTGGAAAAGCAACAGCCCGGCTGCTGCGCCGCGCAGGGCGAGGTCCCAGGGGATCAGGGACGGGTTCATGTAGTTGCTTGGCTTGTGCTGATTTGAAAGGCCGGCGACGCGCCGTTAAGCAATCAGCGACGGGTAATCCGTATACCCCTGCGCACCGCCGCCATACAGAGTCGCCCGCACCACGCTGTTCAGTGGCGCATCCTCACGCAGGCGGCGCGTGAGGTCGGGGTTGGCTATGAAGGCTTTGCCAAAGCAGACCAGGTCTGCGCCATGCGCCAGGGCCTGCTCGGCCAGGGTTTTGTCAAGCGCGTTGTTGACGATCCAGGCGCCTTTGCCGCCGGTGGACTGGTAGGCGGCGCGCATCGCGGCGTAGTCGAAGGGTTTGTCGCCCTGGGTGTGGTTGCGGTCTGCGCCGGTGGCGCCTTCGATCACGTGTATGAAGGCCAGGCCCAGCGGGCCCAACACGCGCGCCACGTGTTCGAACAAGGGCTGTGGGTGCGCGTCAAACGCGTCGTTGGCCGGGGTGACGGGCGAGATGCGGATGCCGGTGCGGTTGCCGCCAATGCGCTGCACGATGGCCTGCATCACTTCGCCCAGCAGGCGCGCACGATTCTCGATGGCGCCGCCGTAGGCGTCGGTGCGCTGGTTGGATTGGCTGCGCAGGAACTGGTCGACGAGATAACCGTTGGCAGCGTGCACCTCGACGCCGTCAAAACCGGCTTCGATGGCATTGGCAGCGGCTTGCGCGTAGTCGTGCACGATGCCAGGGATTTCATCGGCGCGCAGCGCGCGCGGTTCGGACGTGGCTTCAAAC
>JANOXL010000061.1:0-9673 GCA_031418395.1 Rhodoferax sp.
TCCCGGCATCCTTGCTCAGTGTGAAACCAGTCAAGAAATTGGACCATCGTCTTGGGGTAATCTACCCCGGCTCGCAGTGACTTTTGAGCGGCTTTCATCACAATATTCTTGCACCCATGGAGCTAACAGGATACCCCGTCACCTATGTTAACAGTTGTGCCAGTTTTCCGTTGAAATCAACAGTTTAGAGTAAAACGAGCATTTAGGTCTCGTGTTATATGGGCATGTAGCTATCAAAATAGTAGCTATTCAGGAACGCTTTAGATAAGGCTGCCCTCGCCGCTGGACACAGCATCTGCTCCTGTGCTGACCCGCGCGTCAACCTGCTGAAACCTGCACGGGCAGGCCCGACTTGGCACTTTGGCCAATCGCTTCCAGCGTAGCGGCGATATCGCAGCTGGCTAATGCCGCGCGTTCAATGGCGGCAAAGTCTTGCATGTGAATCACTTTCGCAAAGGCCTCGGCGCAGAAAGCGAAACCGCTGCCTGTGGCCGAACGTACCTCTACCAGTGGCACGGTGCCACCCAAACCCCGGCGAACGCGCATCAGGCTGGGCAAATATTTGAGCGGGTGGTTCGGGTCTTCTGAGCTGTGGTTCAAAAACTCCGTTTCGATGACACCGTTGTCCCCCAGAATCGTCGCGACCCGGTGATAGCCGACGTTCATCGCGCAAAAAAGCTGCGCACTACGTCCACCCGAATACAGCAGCGTGGCCGAGGTGCTGATGTCCACGCCACTGGCGGTCATAGCAGAGTGCGCCACCACACGCTCAGGCCGGCCGGGCAGGGCAAGACGGATCAGGCTCATGGCGTAGCCGCCGGCATCCAGCAAAGCGCCGCCGCCCAGGTCGGGCAACATGCGGATGTTGTTCTGCACATTGGGCGTCTGCAGCAGATTGAAGCCAAAACTGGCCTGCACGTTGCGCACCGCGCCAATTGCACCGCTGTGGATGAGGGCCAGCATGTCGCGTGTTTGCGGCTGAAACCAATAGGGGTAGGCTTCGAGCAGCATCACCTTATTCGCGCGTGCTGCAGCAAACATGGCGCGGGCTTCGGTGCCCGTGAGCGCGAGCGGTTTTTCGCTCAGCACGTGTTTGCCCGCCTGCGCGGCCTTGATCACCCACTCGTGGTGCATGTTGTTGGGCAGCGCCACGTAGATGATGTCCAGCGTAGCATCGGACAGCAGGGCCTCGTAACTGCCGTAGTGTTTGGCAAGGTTGAAGCTGTGCGCGAAGTCAGCCGCTTTGGCGGCATCGCGGCTGGCGGCAGCGCTCACTTTGACGTGCGGGCTGCTGGCCACCGCCGCGACAAACTGGCGCGCAATATTGCCGCAGCCCATGACACCGATTTTCAAGACAGGTTTGGCCATGAATGAGGTCTCCCATTTCTTCAATCAACAAAGCGCTCGTCAACCATTGTTATTCACACAAGCTGCGAATTTCCGCCGGGGCGGGCACAGCCCGAATGCCATGGCCGTCTTCCCGCCGGGCGGCGAAGATGCGCACCTCTTCACATTCCATGATCACGTCCGGCTCAGTGCCGTCTGTGCGTGCGCGTGTGATGCGGTAAGTCTGCACAAAACTCTTGGTGCGCCATTCGCTGATGGCAACGGCGATGTCCAACACATCACCGTAACTCGCCGTTTTGATGAAGCGTGACTTGGTGTCAACCAGTGGCGTGCCGATCACGCCCAGGGTCCGGGCTGTTTCTTCCCAACGCGGCACGCCGCATTGGATGAAGAAATGCCGTGACGCCGCGTCGATCCAGCGAAAAAAATTGGGGAACCAGACGATGGCCGCCGGATCGCAGTCGCCGAATTCGACCGTGATGGTGTGCGTAACGATTTTGCTCATGGATAAAAAGGTTTTTGCAGCGGGCCGCCCCTAGCAAAAATGCGGCCCCCTCGGGGGGCAGGGAGCCACACGCAGTGGGCGAGCGTGGGGGAGGGTTTTTGCGACGGGCCGCCCCTAGCAAAAATGCGGCCCCCTCGGGGGGCAGGGAGCCACACGCAGTGGGCGAGCGTGGGGGCCATATTAATCGCCTGTGATTTTTCGTTCTCTGATCAACGCGCCGAATCGCTGTGAATCTGCCGCCGCCTTGGCGCCAAACTCCTGCGGGGTGATCGGCAAAATCTCGCCACCGAGCGCAG
Source organism: Rhodoferax sp. (assembly GCA_031418395.1). Classification (GTDB taxonomy): domain Bacteria; phylum Pseudomonadota; class Gammaproteobacteria; order Burkholderiales; family Burkholderiaceae_C; genus JANYCG01. Next base: position 2,149 of record JANOXL010000061.1, read on the forward strand.
TGATTCGGTCTTTGACCGCCTGTGTATTGAGAATGCGGTTGATTTCGCGGTTCAGACGGGTAATCACATCGGCGGGTGTTCCAGCAGGTGCGTAGAAACCAAAAATACTATCGGCATCAAAACCCTTCAAGCCTGCTTCATCGAGCGTCGGAACATCCGGGAATAAGGGAGAACGTTTGGGGCTGCCGACTGCCATCATTTTGAGTTTGCCAGAGCGCACATGCGGCAGACCAACGCCGGGGTCAAACATGAAGTCGATTTGACCGGCCAATAGATCGGTGAGTGCCGGCGCAGCACCGCGGTAAGGAATGTGTGTGGCGAATGTGTTGGTTTGCGCCTTCATCATTTCGGCGGCCAGATGGGGTGAGGAGCCGCTGCCGGGCGTGCCAAAACTCAAGCGGCCCGGATTACTCTTCATGAATTGGAGGAATTCCCCGATATTGGCGGCAGGCACCTTGGTCGGATTCACCTCCAGGAACACCAGCACACGGGCCGCTGCAGCTACGGGCACGATGTCCTTGGTAGGGTCAAACGGCATCTTCGCGTAAATGTGCGGGTTGATCGAAATCGTGCCGCCTGAACTCATCAAAAGCGTGTAGCCGTCTGCTGGCGACTTGGCCACTGCGTCTGCCCCAATGTTCCCGCCCGCTCCGGCGCGGCTCTCGACCACCACGGGTTGACCCAGGGCTTCCTGCAGTGGTTGCGCCACGGCGCGTGCAATCTGGTCCGCCGCGCCGCCCGGCGGAAAACTGACGATCACGCGGATCGGTTTGCTGGGCCAAGCGGCCGTTTGAGCGAAGGAAGCAGTTGACATCAGCGCCGCCGCCATGAGCGCTGCAGCAACAACGGCCAAATGCAATTTGCCAGAAAGTGTTTTCACGATGGAAACTTTCGATAGGTTGAGAGATGGTTGGAATTGTTCACCAATCCGCAGTTGAGCGATAACTTGCGTTCAATTTTTTGCGCCGCCAGCGGCTCTGCCTCTGCCGGGCGGGGATTTCACCCAACGTATCGGCTGCGCTTTAACCGGCCGCGCCGGCGCGCCATGTTGCACCAGCGTCTGGTCCAGCGCTTTGCCGGCTTCGTCTGTTAATGCTGCTACGCGTGCGGCTGCGATCGCTTGGGCGCGCGCTTCGTCGCTCGGGAATGCCGCGGCCTTTGCCAAGTGGTCGATGATATGCAACAGGTTTTCCTTGGCGCGTTCATTGGTCGCGCCATAACCCTTGATCAAACGCCCACACAGCGCCAGTTCATGGCCCAATTGCCAGTGTTGTTGTGTGGCGTTCACCACGGCTTCCAGCCAGCGCTCGATCATGAGCTGCTCGTGCGCAAATCGGGAGCCCCGCACACGGAGCCATTTGAGACTGGCCAGCAAACGCAGCGATGCCATGCCAAATACGGAATGGCTGCCCACTTTGATCGGCATGGCCCACGGCAGCTTGTTGCGCGCCGCGCGGCGTTTGTCCCAGTTCAGCACTTTGCTTGCCAAGCCCTGGGGTAGAAGGGCGGCAAACTCAGGCGCGCCAGGTTTGAAGTGGTCATACACTTTGAGCAGGTCGTCAGGTTTCGCCTTGACTTCACCGATCACGCGCGCCCATCGGCTGGCGCGGCTCTTGAGGTCGGCCACCCGCACGATGTCGTCAAATGCCATCCACAGTGCCAACCAACGCACCATCTCCGCTGTAATCGAATAGCCGCGTGTACCCGACGGGTCGCTCTGTCGTTCAGCGGCCAAAACACGTTGTAAGCGCTGTACGTAAAGATCAGCATAAGCGGCGTTTTGGTAATCCAGCAGTCGGGCAACACCCAGCGCCAGCAGGTGATGCGTGGCTGGCGGGAAACCTGACGACAGTTGCGGGCTCAGGTCACGAACCTGGTCAATTTGTTGATCTGAAATAGACAATGACTGCTGAATAACACTCAGCTGCTCGCGCTGGCGGCTGACGGCGTCAAAACCGCTGGCAAACCCGCGCAAGCTGGCTTTGGCATTGCTGCCACTGGCGTTGACCACACGTTCAAAATGGACCCGTGTAAACGGCAACGCGCCACTGCCCGCGATACATCCGAGCATCGTCGCGCTGACTACGGTGCCTGCCTCGCGGGTCAACCCAGCCATATCGATCACATGGTGGGCACGGCTGTTGTCTTGCACGAGTTTGAGCAACTGGGCTTCGTCACGACGGCCATCACCCATCTGCATTTTTTCCATCGTCGTCAACGCGCGTGCAGACGATGTAATGACCAGGGTTTGATTTTCGGAGGGCAGACCGTTGGCGATCTGCCGCGCCGTCTCAAGCAACTCGCTGGAGACCAACACGTCCAGCCGTCCTGGCAAAGGATTGAGGCCGAACACGGGGCGTTTGCCATTCAGTTCTGCCAGCGGAATCGGAAAGACTTCCAGGTAATAAGTAGTCGCGCCTGTGCGCTGTGCAACGCCAGGGATCGACGTGGCCTGCGCCGCGTAACCGGCATGGCGCGCGATGTCGACCAGCCACTCACTTAGCACACCGCCGCCTTCACCGCCCAGGGCGCACAGGAGGATGGAGATGGGTTGTTTTGTCATAAAGGATGAATTGCCGCTGGGCCGCCCCAAGGCAATTGCGGCCCCCTCGGGGGGCAGCGACCCGTGTAACGGTGGCGCGTGGGGGCCATATTCATGCGGGCTGCAAGGCCTTTACCAAAGTGCTGCGAAGGCCAGAGAGAAGCCGTTCATGCCACTTCGGGTTCTGCACAATCTCAGCACGGTAAAACGAAGGGCACAAGGTCGCCGCGTGCGCGTTGGAGCCGCACAGCCCACAGCCCACACAGCCGTCGATCACGGTGGCCACCGGGTCTACCTTCAGCGGATCGGGGTTGTCTTTGAGTGTCAAAGTCGGGCAGCCTGAGAGCCGGATGCAGGCATGGTCGCCGTTGCACACATCTTCATCCACGCCGTACTTGACACGCACCACGCGCTCCCCTTTAGAGAGCAAGCTGGCCAGCCAAGGTTTGATGCGACGCTGGCGCTCCAGTTGGCATTCACCTTCGGCGACGATCACTTTGAGGCCGTTGAATGAGGTGGTGAAGGCTTCCGTGAGCGTTGCGCGCATCTTTTCCACCTCGTAGGTGTTGACGGTGCGCAACCACTTCACGCCCAGGCCATTGAGCGTGTTTTCGATCGTCTGGTTCAAATGCGCCAGGCTCTGCTCTTTGTCGGCGCTCATCGTTTTCCCCGAAAGAGTGCCCCCACGCTCCCCCACTTCGTGTGGGTCGCTGCCCCCCGAGGGGGCCATCTCGGCTTGGGACGGCCCGGCGCCGCGATCTGGCGTCGAAATAATCTCCTGCGTGCCGGTGGCTGAGGTGTAGCCGTTTTTGAAAATGAGCAGCACGGCGTCGTCGCCATTAAAGAGCGCGCTTTGCACGCCGGTGAGCAAACCGTTGTGCCAAAAGCCGCCGTCGCCCATCACCGAGAGCACGCGCCGGTTCATCATGGGCGACACACCAGCGCGGCTGGCCAGGCTCATGCCATAACCCAGGATGGAATGGCCGAATGAAAACGGCTCAAACGTGGCCAACGCGTGGCAGCCAATGTCGCCTGAAATATAGACGTCACCCACGTCTTGTTGCGCCAGTTTGAGCGCAGAGAAAACAGGCCGCTCCGGGCAGCCGATACACATGCTGGGCGGGCGTGCAGGCAAAGGCGTGGGCATTGACTTCGCCACCAGCTCGCGCCGGGCACGGTTGCTGTCGAGCCATTGCAGTGTCGATTCAGGCGCGTGTGCCGGCAGGTACTTCTGTAGGAATTTCGCCAGACCCCCTGCCATGACTTCGGTGGTGTATTCACCGGCCTGAAGCAACATGTCTTTGCCGTGCAGCGGCGTTTGAATATCGGCGCGGCGCAGGAGCGTGGCCAATTCTTGTTCGATGTATTCGGGTTGGCCTTCTTCGACCATCAGCACCGCGCGTTTGCCGACACAAAAGTCGCCCAGTTGTTGGGGCACTAGTGGGTAGGTGACGTTGAGTACCAAAATGGGGATGTCGGTAGCGCCAAAAGCGTCGGCCAGGCCAAACTGCTGCATCGCGCGGATCAATGTGTTGTAGAGACCGCCTTGAATGATGATGCCCAGGTCCTCGTGTTTGCCCTCGAACAACTCGTTGAGTGCGTTGTCCAGAACGTATTTCCGCGCAGCGGGCAAGCGCTCCTCACCCTTGAGTTTTTCATGGCGGAAAGTGACCGGCGGGTGCGCCAGGCTCATGTAGTCAAAACCGGCGGGTTCCTTGATCAGGTTTTTTGTGGAGTAAGCCGAGGTAACGTTGTCCTTGCATTCAAAACTGCCGCGCACATGGCAGGCGCGGATGCGCAGCTCCAGAATGCTGGGCATGTTGGACGCTTCGGACAACCTGAATCCGTGCTCCACCATATCGACCATGCGTTGCAAATCCGGGCGCGGATCCAGCAGGCACATGGTCGATTTCAGTGCGTACGCGTGCGTGCGCTCCTGGATCACACTGGCACCTTCGCCGTAGTCTTCGCCCACCACGATCAATACGCCGCCCTTGACGCCGGGGCTGGACAGATTCGACAAGGCGTCCGCCGCCACATTGGTGCCAACAATGGATTTCCAGGTCACCGCGCCACGCAGTGGGTAATGAATCGACGCCCCCAGCATGGCGGCCGCTGAGGCTTCATTGCTGCACGCCTCGACATGCACACCGAGTTCGTCCATGTAGTCCTTGGCCTGCACCATCACGTCCAACAGGTGTGACACCGGCGCGCCCTGGTAACCACCCACATAGGCCACGCCAGACTGGAGCAAGGCCTTGGTGATGGCCAGGATGCCTTCGCCGTGGAAGGTGTCGCCCGTGCCTTTGCGCAGGGATTTGATTTCTTGGGTGAAGGAGACTTCCACAACGCGCTCTCGGGGTTAAGGCAACACGATAGGATAGGGTAAAAAAGGCGTTGTGAGCCGCTCGCGCCTGCAAATCACTTCTTCCACCCGCTTTCCCAAAGCCTCTTGAGGGCACTCAAGGGCATTGCGCCATGACCGCAACCACCCTGGGTATCCGTACAGCCGATGGCGCGATGGCGATCTTCATTTGACATCGGCCGACTGTGCCGCCGATCAGATACCGAGTTCCTTGAACACTTCCCGGGCACTGCGGAAGCTGTCGATCGCCGCAGGCACGCCGCAATAGATGGCGGTCTGCAAGAGCACCTCGCGGATCTCGTCTTTGCTCAGGCCGTTGTTGATCGCGCCGCGCACATGGAGTTTGAGTTCATGCGGCCGGTTCAGCGCCGTCAACATCGAGAGATTGATGATGCTGCGGGTGCGCCGGTCTAGCCCGGGCCGGTTCCAGATGGCGTCCCAGCAATATTCAGTGACCAGCTCTTGCATCGGCTGGTTGAAGTCGTCGGCGTTTTTGATGGCTGCGTCAACGTAGTCGGCGCCGAGCACTTCACGGCGGGTTTTCAGGCCACTGTTGAAAGCGTCTTGGTTCATGGGGATTCTCCAGTTGGATGGGTTGAGGAATTAGACTGCGACTTGAACACGGCCATCGCGGCACGCACGTCGTTCGCCACCTGTGTGTGCGCCAGTTTCTGCGCGCCTTTGGCGTCTGGCGCCCGTATGCAGGGCGACAAGGCCTTCATTTCTGCAAGGCTGCGCGGTAGTCGGGTAGTCGGTTAGGCATCATAAAAGATGTGGCGCGCAGCGGACTCACGCGTGCCTGAAGTCCGCCCAGGCTAGCGCCATGCATCAGCCAGCATCGTCAATAATCAAGCCGGGTCCAGACAGCAAAAGCAACCGAACTCAAGAAGCCTAAGTGTGTCCGTGGAAACGGGGTAAATCCATAGGGCATTCTGGTTGCCGCGCTTCGGCCGGGTTGCGCCTCAGCCCGAAAGGCTGGGTTTCCAGATCGGTGGACAGGAGTTTCCAGGCGCTAACATAGGCGCTCATCGCAGAGGAGTCGAACATGCCAGTTGTCGTCATCGCAAATCCAAAAGGCGGCGTGGGCAAGTCCACGCTGGCCACCAATGTGGCGGGGTATTACGCCAGCAAAGGTCACGCCGTGATGCTGGGCGACGTGGACGCACAGCAGTCGTCCAAGTTGTGGCTGGGCCTGCGCCCCGCCACCGCGCGGCCCATTGCTACCTGGGAGGCCAATGCCGACATGATCGTCAAGCCGCCCAAAGGCACAACCCACGTGGTGCTGGACACCCCCGCCGGCCTGCACGGCTGGCGTTTTAACGACGTGATGAAAATCGCCACCAAAATCATCGTGCCCCTGCAGCCCAGCGTGTTTGACATCTTCGCCACACGCGCTTTTCTGGATCAATTGGCGAAAAACAAACATGCCGATCACGTGCAGATTGGCCTTATTGGCATGCGGGTCGATGGGCGCACCATTGCGTCGGACAAGCTCCACGAATTTGTCGATTCTCTCAAGCTGCCAGTGCTGGGCTACGTGCGCGACACGCAAAATTACGTTCACCTGGCGGCCCGCGGCCTCACCTTGTTTGACGTGGCCCCCGGGCGCGTGGAGAAAGATTTGGCCCAGTGGGAGTCGATCTGCAAATGGCTCGACCGGACGTAGCCACAAATCCATTTTCCGGGCGCGTTGCTGCGTTGCAAATCCTCGTGATACGGGTGTATCGCTGTGGTTTGCGTCTTGCACTGCATCCCGGAAATCGAATTTTTGGCAACACCGGCTTTTTTTTAACAGGAGACGCTAAATTATGAAAACCTTCCAGACTATCGCCGACCTGGCCGCTTGCGTGGGGCAAGAAGTGGGCACGAGCGAGTGGATCACCATCACGCAGCAGCAGGTCAACCAGTTTGCTGAAGCCACGGGCGACCACCAATGGATCCACCTGGACGTGGAACGCGCAAAAGCCGGCCCATTTGGCGCGCCGATTGCGCACGGTTTTTTGACGCTCTCGCTCTTGCCAAAATTTATGGCCAATACTTTTGAAGTGATGCAAAAAGGCATGGGCGTGAACTATGGGCTGAACAAGGTGCGTTTCACCTCGCCCGCCCCCGTGGGCTGCCGCCTGCGCAGCCGGGTGAAGCTGCTCAAAGTCGAAGACATCGACCGTAACGGCAAGCAGTTCACCTGGGCTGTCACGGTGGAGCGTGAAGGCTCGGACAAACCAGTGTGTGTGGCGGAATCGATTGGGCGCAGCTACCCGTAAGCAGCGCCGGCGACTGCAACGGACAGCGCAGTGCCATAACAGTTGCTATTATATCAATAGCAAACTGTCGCCATCTAGCGAGACCTAGAGGTCGATTTTTATCTGAATATGCCTAAAACCCGGTGAATTTCATCAACTATTAACATGGGTGTTAACAATTCAGAAAACTCCCGTCTCCACGGGCCTCTACCTCTTTACGCCTCTAAGCCTCTACGCAAACCCGTTTTGCCGCCAGGCTTCAAACACCGTCACCGCCACGGCGTTTGACAGATTCAGGCTGCGCTGGCCTTCGCGCATCGGCAGTTTGAGCCAACGGGCAGCGTCGATTTGCGAGCGAATTTCGTCTGACAGGCC
>JANOXL010000062.1:0-51626 GCA_031418395.1 Rhodoferax sp.
TGGGAAGGCTCTGCCAGCGCAGCAGAAAAATCAAGATCACCCATCACGCTTTGCGTGGACGCGGCAAACTCCAGGTTCGGCAAAGAGTTCAGGGCGTCCAACACCTCGGTGTCGGCGGGTTTCAGGAAGCCGGCTGCGAATTGATGCAGCAGGCGGCGGATTTCTTCGGCGGCGTTGGAGAATATTTGGGCGTGCACCGGGCGGCCAGGGCCGTTGGACTGCACATGTTGCAGGCCGGCTTCGAGGTGACGGGCAATATCGGACAGGGCGTCAAAACCCACAGTGGCGGAACTACCAGACAACGAATGTGCCAGCGCCACACAGGAGTCAGGTACGGGTTTGTAGAGTTCCAGCGCCCATTCGCTCAACTCAACCTGCAAGCGGCGCGACCATTCATCGGCTTCGTTGAGGTATACGTTGTACAGCGGAATACCGATGCGCAGGTCACCAATGACTTTGACCGATTCTTCTGCAGCTAGCGGCGCGGGTTCAGAGGCGGGCGCGATGGGGATGACGCTGTCGGGCGGCGTTGGCGCTTGTTCCGACACACCAAAATCCCACCGGGAGTCCGCAGTGTCGATAGGGGAGCCGATCTCTGCAACTGGCCGTTGGGTCGCTGATGGTGGCGACAAATCGAGTGACATGCCGTCAAGCGCTGAAGATGGTGGCTCGCTGAAACCAGTCGCAGCAAATTCTGGCGGCAGGGGCTCTGCGCCAAAGTTGAAATCGTCCAGCCCCAAAGGCGCAAAACCGGAAATTTTGCTGTCCTTGCTGCCTGGGGGTGCAGAGCCTTGCGCATTCGCGTCTTGCTGCGACAACATCTCAGTGGACTCAAAGTCAGGCTGAAGTTGGGTGTCGGGTAATTTTGATACCTCGAATATCTCGGTCGTTGGCGCTTCTTCGGCGGGCAAAAGCGAAGGCGAAATCGACTCCATAAACGCCGCCGCTTCGGCTTCGCTCACGGGTTCCGGCACAACTTCAGGTGGCGCAACGGCTAAGGCAGGCGACAGGTCTGGCGCCGTTGGCTGGGCCGGTTGGACGGCTTGTTGATAGCCCGGATAAACCAGCGCAATTTCGGCGCCCTCAAGCCGCAAGGCGTCGGCGCTGCGGCGAAAACCAACTGCACTCCAGTTAGCGTCGGTACGGGCAGCGATGTGCCCGACCCATTGACCAAACGCCGTCATGGCTTGGCCTGAGAGATTAACCAAACTGGCGTTGGCGGGTTTTTGTTCGGCCAACCACGAATTGAGCAACTGCTCCATCGACCACGCGGCCTCACCAAACTCATTGAGCCCGACCATACGCGAGCTGCCTTTGAGCGTGTGAAACGCACGGCGCAGAGTGGTTTGATCGGCCAGATTGGACGGGTCTTTGCCAAGTGCAAGGAGTGAATTCTGACCAGTCTGTACGACTTCTGTCGCTTCTTCCAGGAAGATTTCCCGGATTTCCATCTCATCTTCACTCAGCGTTTCCAACGCGGGGGCAGGCGTCGGAGCAAATGCAGGTATATCTGGAGCGGCAGGGGCTGCTGCGACTGGAAGAGCTGGCTCACCGGATACTTGCGCAGCTACCAAACCAGCACCCAAGGCTGCCACGCCCGCAACGCCCAAGGCGGCAGCCGGTGCGACGACTGGCGCTGAAAAAGAGGCGCTGGCGGGAACCCTATCGACTGCCGACTCGGGCGGCGTTGATTGCGCTACCGCAGAAGACGAAGTGGCAAACTCGGGCGCAGGTACCGGAACAGGAACTTCGGCAGCCAACGGAGCGGCCACTTTAGCCGCCGGTTTGACACGGCCCATCAGCGGTTTGAACTCACCCGTGTCGTCGTCCCAAACGAAGACCTTCTTCGCCATCGCACGCTGGTAACTCAGCATGTCGATCAGGAAACCAACAGCACCCAGGCTGCTGCCAAGTTTTTCAAAACTTGCACTAGTCGTGGGGCCGCTGACAACGTTGTCGATCAGCAATTTTTCAACCATATCGCGCATACGCAACATCGCGATTGAGGCTTGATCCAATCCCAAAACAGAGAATACGCCCCGCATTTGCGCCAATTGGCTCGGCACTTCGTGCAAGGGGGTTTTGTCTTGTGGATTGCGGAAAAACTGATCGAGCGATTTCTCGATCTCGGCCAGATTGGTGCGCAACTCGTCCACCACACTGCCCATGGTCTGCCGGTCGCTCACACGCCGGTACAGATCCTCCATCCAGGTCTCCAGTGGCTCCGACTGGCCACCACCACTGACGTTTTCCAGTCGCTGCGCCAGGCGCAGGCTGCGAGTGGCCATGGTGGTGTCAGCGGGGTCCATGTCCTCATAGGCCGCTTCAAGGTACAACACCGCAGTTGCGACCTCCATGGCCACCGGGGTAGACGGAGGCTCGCCAGACTTGACAGTCAGCTCGATGGCGCGGCTCATGGCACGGGCCAACTCACTGCTCTCAGGGTGCAACTTCAATATTGATTCACAAACCGCAGCAAACTGGTCATTCACCACTTTGAGCCGGTTGGTGTCTCCACCTGCAAGCGCCGACCACGACTCGGTGGCGCTTGCAATGCGCTTGCGCACCTGTGCGAGCACGGCGGGATCGAAGCGGCCAAATTGGGCGACGGCGTAATTGACCATGCCCGTTTGGGTCAATTTGTAGGCTTGGCGAACCGCCACCAAGACGGGGGCGCTGGCGACTGACGTCGGCACCGCCTGCGCGCAGAAAAACAAAAGGTCTTGTGCCAGCCGATCCGAGACGCTTGGATCCCCCTTGGCGAGGGTGGCGTATTGCAGCAATACACGGGAAGCACCACGCTTGGAATAGACGTCACTCGGGCATAAACCCAGGGCATTCGCCTCGAAAAACGCGGCGCAAATTTTCCAGAAAACCCTGGCTTCGAGTTGGGTCTGCGCCTTCGCCAGGCCCAGCGACAAATCGCGAAGCTTGGCGGCCGAGTCGGCGTCGCCGGTTTTTACCAAGCGCAGAACCGATTGATCCAGCTGGCTGCGCACAGCCGGGGCATAAGGCAAGGTGATGGCGTCAACGGGGATGGGTGCATCGACCCATTGCCAATCCAGAGGCCACAAATCCGCTGGGTGGACGCGTTCGCCGTCAACCATATCCAATACGTCACGGTATTGGGCAAATAACGCAACCGGCGAACTGCTTTTACCTTTGAGAACTCCCTCGAGGTATTCAGCCAAAGCAAAGCTGGCCTTTTCCATTTTGTTGGCGGCGTCGTCACTGCACAACTCAGGCCGCTGAACAAATTTTTGGGCCAACGCTTCCATGGCCCGCATGACTTTGGCTGGGGCGCTGAAACCCACCATTTCCAGGGCACCGACGGCCTGGTGTAGCTGCTGGCGGGCAATGCGTAACTGGCTGGCGTCCAGATTGGCCATGTCCGAGCCACGGGCCAACTCGGCGTCGCGCACGAAGCGGCGCATTGCCTTGGTGGCGCTATCTAGCGATTTTTTGAGCTCGTCCAAGACCCAGGCCAAGGGCCCCAGGTCGTTACCAGCGGCGGATTCGGTTTCTTCTGCGATGGCGGTGCTTTGCATGGATTCCTGCGCTCCTGTCGAATATACGGATCAGGCGATCTTGAACCGTGACACCGATTGACTGAGTTCCTCGGCCATACGCGACAACTCGCGCACCTGTGTTGCTGTCGCTTTGGTGCCTTCACCCGTTTGCTCGGTCACAGCAAAAATGTGCTGGATGTTTTCAGCCACCGTGTTGGCCAAATTGGCTTCACGGGACGTTGAATTGGAGATATGCTGAATTAGCTCGGACAACCTGCGCGACACACGGTCAATCTCAGTCAGTGCGGTACCGGCGTTATCGGAAAGCTTCGCGCCTTCCACCACACCCTGGGTTGACCGCTCCATGGCGCCTACGGCGTCTTGAGTGTCGGTTTGAATCGCCTTCACCAGCGCGGAAATCTGACGCGTTGCGTCTGCGGACCTTTCCGCCAGGCGCTGCACCTCTTCGGCCACCACCGAGAAACCTCGGCCCGCTTCACCGGCAGACGCAGCTTGAATCGCAGCGTTCAGCGCCAACACGTTGGTCTGTTCGGTAATGTCTGAAATCAGCTCAGTGATCTCGCCAATCTCCTGCGAAGATTCACCCAGACGTTTGATACGTTTGGAGGTGTCCTGAATCTGATCGCGGATCGCGTTCATACCGCCAATCGCGTTTTGCACCGCCTGCAAGCCTGATTCAGCGGCTTCCAGCGACTGCCGCGCCACGGAGGCGGATTCCTGCGCCTGCGCTGAAACTGCATTGATGCGAGTGGCCATGTCCACCACCGACTGGCCGGTTTCGCGAATTTCATGCAACTGCTCGTTTGACGCCGCCAACAGCTCGGTCGAGGTTGAGTCCACCTCCGCAGTGGTTTGTGAGACTTTGGTTGCCGTGCTTTGCACGCTGGCCACCAAGGAGCGCAACTCTTCAATGGTGTAGTTCACGGAGTCGGCGATGGCCCCTGTGATGTCTTCGGTCACGGTGGCCTCTTGCGTCAAATCTCCCTCGGCGACGGTTTGCAACTCGTTCATCAAGCGCAAAATGGCCGCCTGGTTGGCGTCATTGACGCGTTTGGCTTCCTGCTCTTGGTGCTCAGCGGCCAATCGTTGGGTTTCAGCTATGGCTTGGCGATTGCGGCCATCTTGAACCTGGACCTGCGTCAAACCCCAAGCGCAAAATATGGCGAATGCCGCCGCCAGCACCAGCAGGATCAACAAAACCGTGCCTAAACCAGCACGGGAAGCCAGTTTGGACTGCGTGGCTTCGAGCGACTGGCGCAGGGGTTCACTGTCTTTAATGATCGAGTTTTGGGCCTCACGGGCAGCCGCCAAACCCTGCAAATTGCCAAGAATGGTGCTGGCTTGTGTGCGGGTTTGTTCGTAAAGTTTGATCAAGGCCTCGAGTTGCTCTTTGACTTGCGGATCGCGGGCGGCGCTCAAACGCAACTCGGTGCTTCCCTGCTGCATACCCACCGCAATTTCCTTGAAGGCATTCAAGTCCTTTCCCAACAGGAACACGGCCTCTGCACCGACGCCCTCCGAGGTCAAAAATTCATTCGACGATTTGCCGATGCGCTGGGTCAACATCACCAACTGGCCCGCAGCTGAAATCTCCGAAGGGCCTGCGTTTTGCTGCAATTTCAGAGAGGAAATCGACTCGGCTATTTCCAGCAAATCGGAGGATTGGCGGTTGATCTGGCGCAGAGCCGCGTTGACCTGCGTCAGCACTTTCTGCTGGCCCATGACGGCGCCAGCGCTTTTTTCAGCTTTTTCAACCATTGGGACAATGCTGTCCAGATCCGGGCCGAACTCGGCATCCAAGGCGCTAATTTTGAGTTCATCGTCGCCTGACTTCAAGCCTTTGGCGGCTTTGCTCAATACGTCCGAGCTTTCTTTGACCTCGGCAAAAGCCGGTTGATTTCCTGTCATGGCCTGGGACACGGCTTTCGCAAGCCGCTGCGACTGCATCAAGGACTGGCCAGTCGCACTGAGCTGCTGCGCCGTTTTGCCAGCCTGATTCAAGGCATAAATCAACAGGCCGGCCAGGACGATCAGTGCGACGACCAACATGATTGACAGTTGCCGCTGGTGGTCACCAATGGTTTTGCTGCCAAACACCGGCAAACGAATCAGGTTGACGTCGCGTTGGACAGCACTTTCAGGCGTCTGTTGACGCTCGCCGCTGCCAGTGCCGACGGGCATGGGACTGGAATTGCCTGAACCATGACCCACAGTGTCCAATACCGAAACTGGATCCATCGAGGGATCCGGCGTCGCCAGGCTCAGGCGCGAATCGTGTTCCGACATCGAGGCGTCGACTTTTTTTGGTGAAAAAATATTTTTTACTTGATCAATGATGGACATGATGCGGCCTGTTGATTTAACTATGCACTGATGCTCAGAAACTGGGTTTGTTGGGACAACACTTGCAGGTTGATTTCCTGCCACACGACACCGTCGGGTTCAATGTAGCGATTGCCAAAATAAACGGGCGCACCGGGCTCGGGGCCGAACGCTTGTTGAAACGCATCGGTATTGCGCAACCCGGCCAAACTGTCGACCAGCAAAGCGCAGTTGACCTCCAAGGCCGTATGCAGCGTCACCACACTGGCTTCACTCAAGGCGTGTTCACTGCGTAGGGGAACTTTTCCGTCAGCGATAAAGGCCGCCAGATCCACCACTCCAAAGAGGCCACCACGCAGGTTCAACACACCTGAAAACCAGGCGGTGCAATAAGGAACACGTTGCAAAGCGCCCAGCGGGAAAATTTCGCCGGACTGCACCAAGGGAAACAAGTAGTTGTGGGGTCCGGCCCGCACCGCCAGCCACGACACCAGCACACCTTGGGTACGTGCGGCCTGTAGGCGCGTGGCCAGACGTGTCTGGAGCTCTCGGAGTGCTGCTCGATTGGCCATATGTTGGGGTTCGGCGGCGTGGACTTAACTCAACGCCTTGATCTTGCTGAGCAATTCGGTCTCTTCAACCGGTTTGGTAATGTAGTCACGTGCGCCTTGGCGCATCCCCCAGACGCGGTCGGTCTCCAGGTTTTTGCTGGTACACATGATGATCGGGATGTCGGCGTATTCCGGCGTTCGGCTGATAGCGCGGGTCAGCTGGAAGCCGTTTTGGCCCGGCATCACCACATCCATCAAGATCAAATCGGGCTTTTCTTCGGTCAGGCGTTTGAACGCGTCGTCTGCACCTTGGGCCGTGCGCACACTCATGCCATTCCTCTGGAGCAAATCCGTAAGAAACATGAGCTCCGTTTTTGAATCGTCAACGATCAGCACTTTTTCAATAGTCATTGGGCAGCCCCTTGCAATTGCGACCCGAACTGCAACACAGCCTGTAGCAGTTGGTCTTTGGTGAACGGTTTGGTCAAATAGTCTTGGGCGCCTACCATGCGCCCACGTGCTTTGTCGAATACACCATCTTTAGACGACAACATGACGACCGGAACAGTGGTGAACTTGGGGTTGCGCTTGATGATGGCGCAGGTTTGGTAGCCGTCCAGCCGGGGCATCAATATGTCGCAAAAAATCAGATGTGGCTGGTAGTCGTTGACCTTCGCCAAGGCGTCAAAGCCGTCTTCTGCCAGCATGACCTCATGGCCACCTTGCTTTAGAAATATCTCGGCTGAGCGTCGAATCGTGTTGCTGTCATCAATGACCAGCACTTTGTATTGGGTGACTGTTGCATTCACAAGACCAGGCTCCTCAACAGTGGCATAAACGGTGTCACAAGGCGTGTTATCACGACACCAGGCGGACGTGTAAAACGCGTGCTGATCTCAGATACCTCAAATATCTCAAATCTGCACCATTTCAAAATCTTCTTTGCGGGCGCCGCACTCAGGGCAAGTCCAGTTCATGGGCACTGCTTGCCACAATGTGCCAGAAGCAATGCCATCATCGGGAGAACCGGTTGCCTCGTCATAAATCCAACCGCAAATAAGACACATCCAGGTTTTCGTATCAGTCACAGCTTAAAGGGCCTTCGAATAGAATGCAATGATTGTATAGAGCGGATGCATAACTGTTGCGCTTCAAGCAACTTCTGCTATCAATTTTTGCCTGCTAACAACAGTGCGCCATCAAAATGACCGCCAGCACCCTACCTGCACCACTGATCGAGGACGACGATCCCGACTCCCTCGCTCCCGCCTGTGTGTTGGTGTTTAACGCCAGCGACCCCAGCGGCTCAGGCGGTCTGTCGGGCGATGTCACTGCCGTGGCATCGGTCGGCGCACACGCTTTGCCGGTCGTCACCGGTGCGTATTCGCGCGACACCAGTGAAATCCTGGATCATTTCGCCTTCGATGACGAGGCGGTGCGTGAGCAGGCGCGCACAATTCTTGAAGACGTGGTGGTGCAAGTGATCAAAGTCGGATTTGTCGGATCACCGGAGAACATCAGCGCCATCGCTGAAATTGCCTCTGATTACGACGATGTGCCGCTGGTCGCCTATATGCCCGACCTGTCCTGGTGGACAGACCACCAAATTGACGCCTATTTAGACGCCTTCAAAGAGCTGCTGCTACCCCAAACCACGGTGTTGGTCGGAAACCACAGTACCTTGCGCCGTTGGCTGCTGCCAGATTGGGACGGTGCTAAAACCCCCACAGCGCGTGATCTCGCCCGTGCCGCCCATGAGTTAGGCGTGCCCTACACGCTGGTCACCGGCATCGCTTTGCCCGATCAATTCATCGACAACGTGTTGGCCACGCCGGAAACCGTTCTGGCGAGTGAAAAATTTGAACGTTTTGAAGCCGTGTTCTCGGGCGCGGGCGACACACTTTCGGCGGCGCTGTCTGCCGTGCTGGCCAGCGGCACGCCTTTGCCAGAAGCCGTCACTGAAGCGCTCGGATACCTGGACCGCAGCCTGAATGCCGGTTTTCGCCCCGGCATGGGCCACGTGATTCCAGATCGTCTCTTTTGGGCGCAGTCCGACGAAGACGATGAGGCCGAAGCCAGCGCCGATGATGAGCGCCAGTTGTCCCAAATGATTTTTGACCTGCCAGCACCGGATACCAAACACTGACAAGCAAAACCTTAATTGCGACTTAATTCACCAACTATGGACAACAACCAGACTTTTTTCGACCGCGCCAAAGCGGTGATTCCCGGTGGTGTGAACTCCCCCGTGCGCGCCTTCAAGGCCGTCGGTGGCACGCCACGATTTGTTACAAAGGCGCGAGGCGCCTATTTTTGGGACGCCAACGGCCAACAGTACATCGACTACATCGGCTCGTGGGGCCCGATGATTCTGGGCCACGGCCACCCTGCTGTGGTCGAAGCGGTTCAAAAAGCGATTCTTGAAGGATTCTCGTTTGGCGCACCCACAGAGCGTGAGGTCGAGCTGGCCGAGGAGATTTTGAAGCTCTACCCGTCGATGGACATGCTGCGCCTTGTCAGCAGCGGCACCGAAGCAGGCATGAGCGCCATCCGGCTGGCGCGTGGTGCTACCGGGCGCAGCAAGTTCATCAAATTCGAAGGGTGTTACCACGGGCATGCCGACGCGCTTTTGGTCAAGGCCGGCTCGGGCCTGGCGACTTTTGGCAACCCGACCAGTGCCGGTGTGCCGCCCGAAGTGGTGGCCCACACGCTGGTGTTGGAGTACAACAATCTGGAGCAACTGGAAGCGGCGTTCAAATTGCACGGCCCCGAGTTGGCCTGCCTAATGATTGAGCCGATCGCTGGCAACATGAACTTTGTGCGGGCTTCGGTGCCGTTCATGAAGCGCTGCCACGAGTTGTGCCGCCAATACGGCGCGCTCCTGGTGTTCGATGAAGTCATGACCGGCTGCCGAGTGGCGCTGGGTGGGGCGCAGGCGGTATATGCCCAGTCAATTCCAGGTTTTGAGCCCGACATGACCGTGCTGGGCAAAGTCATCGGTGGCGGCATGCCGCTGGCAGCTTTTGGCGCCAAACGGGAAGTGATGGCGCACCTGGCGCCGTTGGGCGCGGTCTACCAGGCCGGTACTTTGTCCGGCAACCCGGTTGCCACGGCCTGTGGGTTGGCGACGCTGCGCGAGATTCAAAAACCCGGTTTTTTTGACGCTTTGTCACGCAAGACACGTGCTCTTGTAGATGGCCTTCAAACGGCGGCCACCCAAGCAGGTGTGGCGTTTTGTGGCGATGCTGAGGGCGGCATGTTTGGTTTCTTTTTAATGCCTGAGTTGCCGCAGAACTACAGCAAAGTCATGACGACCGACAGCCCGCGCTTTAACCGCCTGTTCCATGGCCTATTGGAGCGTGGCGTGTACATCGCGCCCGCCTTGTATGAAGCTGGTTTTGTGAGTGCCGCGCATTCAGACGCCGATATTGCGGCTACGGTTCAGGCGGCGCGTGAGGTGTTTGCGAGCTTGTAGTCGCGAAGTTCAGGGTTGTTTAAGTTTTTATTGAGGCCTTGGTAAGACGTTTCGATTGCTATAATTAGTATAGCTAATTAGTGAATAAATACGAGACCCGGATGCCAAAAAAGTTCACTAAGCTTGTCTAGAAGCCGTTTTAGAGCCTCTAAAATACCCAAATTGGGTATGATAGAGTCGAAATGCAGGGCTTTCTCGGGCTATTGCACCGACTTGGTGCGTGCGTTTCGGCCTAATTCGTGATTTTGTTACGCCTGCTTTACCGGGCAGACATTGAATCTGCCAACCAGAAGGCCTAGACTTGCGTTAAGTTCTAGCGGACTCGTGCAGCGCAAGCTGGCCAAAATTGTCACTGAGGCCGCGTTTTAGGAGAAAAGCATGAAATCGACAGTTCTGATCGCCCTGGCCGCTTGTAGCGCCACCTTCGTCACCGTGAGCCAAGCGCAGGAAACTGGTCGTGTCATATCCACCACGCCGGTAATCAGCCAGGTCGCCGTGCCGCGCCAGGTGTGTTCACAAAGCCAGGTGCAGGTACAGGGCCAAAAATCTGGCGCAGGCACCTTGCTCGGTGCGGTCGCAGGTGGTGCCATTGGCAACCAGATGGGCGGCGGCGACGGCAAGGCCATCGTCACCTTGCTGGGCATTGTGGGCGGCGCCATGTTGGGTGACCGCGTTGAAGGCGCGCCCGCAGCGCAAACCCAGAACGTGCAAAGCTGCACGACGCAGACCTTCTATGAAAACCGCACGACCGCCTACAACGTGGTCTACGAGTTCAACGGCAAACAATACAGCGTGCAAATGCCGCAAGACCCAGGCCCGACCGTGCGCCTGCAAGTCACACCGGTGGCGGGCCCCGCCGCGCCGCAGTCCAACAACACCACGACGATGATGCAGCCGGAGCCTGCGCCTGCCCCCATCGCCGTGCAATCGCAGGTGATCAGCCAGGTCGTTACGCCGACGGTGGTGTACACGCAGGCGCCGCCTCAACCCATCTTTGTAGCCGCAGCACCTGCCGTGATCTACGGCGCTGCGCCCATTTATTACCAGCCGCGCGCGTATTACCCGCCGGTCGGTGTTAATTTGAATTTGGGATGGTCCAACTATCGTGGCCACGGCCACGGGCACGGCTACAGACACTGGCGTTAATGGGTTTGCGGGTGATTTGACGAGCACCGTTTAGACCCAAACACCTCAACAAAATGCAAAACGGCTCCCAATTTGGGAGCCGTTTTCGTTGGCCGTTACGGCGACAGTGTCATTCCGTTTCTAAATCACTCGGGAACTAGGCGCATCGACGGGGCTGCGGCAAGGTAGGGCGGTGCAAGAACCTGTAAGGATGAATCAGGAACGCATCAATGCCGAAAGTGGCGCACGCCGCTAAACACCATGGCCACGCCGCGTTCGTTGGCAGCGGCGATGACCTCGCCGTCGCGCATGCTGCCGCCGGGCTGGATGACGCAGCTCGCCCCGGCATCAACGACCACGTCCAGGCCATCGCGGAAAGGGAAAAACGCGTCACTCGCCACGGCCGTGCCTTGGAGCGACAAATTGGCGTGCCCGGCTTTGATACTGGCAATGCGTGCCGAATCCAGGCGGCTCATCTGCCCCGCGCCCACCCCCATCGTCATGCCGTCTTTGCAAAACACGATCGCGTTGGACTTGACGTATTTGGCAACCTTCCAGGCAAACAGCAAGTCTTGCAATTGCGCTGGCGTGGGCTGGATGTGGGTGACTACTT
Source organism: Rhodoferax sp. (assembly GCA_031418395.1). Taxonomy (GTDB): domain Bacteria; phylum Pseudomonadota; class Gammaproteobacteria; order Burkholderiales; family Burkholderiaceae_C; genus JANYCG01. The sequence continues at coordinate 11,617 of JANOXL010000062.1, forward strand.
TCAGATCAGCCAGCGTCAACTCATGGTTGTCAGCCGTTTGCATCAACATGCCGGAGCCGACACGTTTCACATCAACAGCGTTTATACCTTTGTCCCAGGCGCTCAAACCCGCACGCGTTGTGGCATCGAGGGCGTAAGACGCGGGCAACGCGATTTGCAAAATCCGCACGTTGACTTTGGATTTGAAAACCGCCAACGCCTCCGGTGTAAAACCCGGTGCCATCAGCACTTCGACAAATTGCCTGGAAATGGCCAACGCGCCTGCCTCATCGAGTAGTCGGTTCAGTGCAATGATGCCGCCAAAGGCTGACGTTGGGTCAGTTTTGAAAGCTTTTGAATACGCTTGGAGGGCATCATTGCCCAAGGCCACACCGCAGGGGTTGGCGTGTTTGACGATCACGCAGGCGCATTCGCTGAAACTTTTGACACATTCCCACGCGGCATCGGCGTCGGAAATGTTGTTGTAACTGAGTTCTTTGCCCTGCAATTGTTTCGCGCTCACCAGCGACCCGGGGGCGGGGTACAGGTCGCGGTAAAAAGCGGCTTGCTGGTGCGGGTTTTCGCCGTAACGCAAATCTTGCAGCTTCACAAAACGGCCATTCGCCTGGCCCGCAAATAAGGCGTGGCTGGCGCTGCCTGATTCATCCATGCTGATCGAGGAGAGGTAATCTGAAATCGCGCCATCGTATTGGCTGATGCGATTGAACGCCGCGACCGACAAGGCAAACTTGGTTTTTTGACTCACGCTGCCGCTGGTGTTGAGTTCTTCCAGTACACCTGCGTACTGCGAGGCGTCGGTAAGCACGGCCACGTCTTTCCAGTTTTTGGCGGCACTTCGCACCATGGCCGGGCCGCCGATGTCGATATTTTCAATCGCGTCTTCGAGTGTGCAACCGGCTTTGGCGACGGTGGCCTCAAACGGGTACAGGTTGACGACGAGCAAGTCAATCGCCGGAATGCCGTGTTGCGCAATCGCCGCCATGTGCCCGGGTAGATCGCGCCGCGCCAAGAGGCCGCCATGCACTTTGGGGTGCAGGGTTTTGACACGGCCGTCGAGCATTTCAGGGAACCCGGTGTGTTCTGCCACCTCGGTGACGGGCAGTCCGCCGTCGGCCAGCAACTGGGCCGTGCCGCCGGTGGAGAGCAGCTGGATATTAAGCGCGTGCAGGGCGCGGGCAAATTCGAGTACGCTGGTTTTGTCGGAAACGGAAATTAGGGCGATCATGCGGCGTGAGATAGGGGAAACGGCGGAAAGGCTAAACGGCTAAAAGGCCAAAAGCAGAAGATGCCCAAAGGAAGAAAGGCCGAAAGGTAAAAAAGCCGCTGTGGCACCCGGGTTCGAAAACAGCCACAGTGTCAACCCGTACCGGACTGCGCGGGCATCCCCACCCGCTCTGGCAGGCCTAGATCAGATCGTTCTCAATGAGTTTTTTGCGCAAGGTGTTGCGGTTCAAGCCCAGCCATTTGGCAGCTTTGGACTGGTTGTCGCGCGCTCGTTCCATCACCACGTCCAGCATCGGCTTTTCGACCACGCGCAGCATCATCTCGTAGATGCCATCCGGCGGCGCGCCGCGCAAGTCTTTGAAATAGGCTTCGAGACTGGCGCGTACGCAGTCCTCAATTTGTTTTTTGCTCATGTTGCCGCCTCAGCCGTCTCCAGGATTGTCATGGTGTTGTCGCTTTCCTCATTTTCGTTTTCGTCATTATCATAGGCGCAAGCTGCGGGAATCCGCTCCATCACTGCCTCCAGCGCATCAAAATAATCTGTTACCGCCAGTACTTGGGCTGGGGTGGTGTCCAGCAGGTTCATTCGACCACGAAACGCCTCGCCGCCGGGCAGGGATTTCACGTACCAGCCAATATGTTTACGCGCCGAACGCACGCCCAGATACTCACCGTACAAATCGTAATGGTCCAGCAAATGCGCCAATAGAAGCCGTTTGACCTCAGCCACCAGGGGCGGCGCCAAGTGGCTGCCAGTGTCCAGAAAATGGGCAATTTCGCGGAAAATCCAGGGCCTTCCCTGTGCCGCGCGGCCAATCATCACTGCGTCTGCGCCCGTTTGCCGCAGCACCTCGCGGGCGCTCTCGGGTGTGGTGATGTCGCCGTTGGCGACCACGGGAATCTTCAGCTCGGCCTTGATGGCGGCGATGGTGTCGTATTCCGCGCGCCCTTTGTAGCCTTGCTCGCGGGTGCGGCCATGCACGGTCACCATTTGAATGCCCGCGCCTTCAGCCGCGCGGGCAATGCGCGGCGCGTTTTTGTTGTCCTGACGCCAGCCGGTACGCATTTTCAGCGTCACGGGGACGTTGTGCGGCGCGCAAGCCTGAACGACGGCGTCAATGATTTCAAGCGCCAAGGCCTCGTTTTGCATCAGCGCCGAACCCGCCCATTTGTTACACACTTTTTTGGCAGGGCAACCCATGTTGATGTCGATGATCTGGGCGCCACGGTCAATGTTGTAGGCGGCGGCCTCAGCCATCATGGCCGCTTCTGTGCCGGCAATCTGCACGGCGATAGGGCCCGGTTCGCCCGCATGGTTGGCACGGCGCGAGGTTTTGAGCGTGTTCCACAAGTCTTTTCGGGAGGTGACCATTTCACTCACCGCATAACCCGCACCCAGGCTTTTGCACAACTGGCGAAAAGGCCTGTCGGTCACACCCGCCATGGGGGCGGCAAACAAATTGTTGCGCAAAAGGTAGGGGCCGATCTTCATGGGATGTTCATGCAAGCGTGCAATTTTAACTGCTCAAAATTTCGGCAATTGAAATTTGCCACCTCGCGGTAGCTTTTTCTCGCCCTTCTTTGGATTTTGTGCCCATTGGGCTTCGATGGCGGCACAAAGCCGCAGGCTCCAGAGTTTGGCCTGCAGGTCCAGGGCGCCGCCCGCACTCCCTATACTCAGCCGATGCCTGTCTGGATTGAATCATTGCTCGCTCTTTTGGCTTTGCCCCAATACGGCCTCTCCACTGTGTTTGTGGTCGCGTTTTTAGGCGCTACCTTGCTGCCGCTAGCGTCCGAACCTGCCGTGTTTGGCCTGGTTCAATTGAATCCCGATCTGTTTTGGCCTGCCGTTTTGGTGGCCACAGCGGGCAATACCCTGGGTGGCGCGGTGAGTTGGTGGATGGGCCTGGCCTCGCACAAAGTGATCGATAAAGTCCGCCACTCGGCTACGCATCTCAGGGCGCTCGATTGGCTGGGGCGCATCGGGCCCAAAGCCTGCCTGCTTTCCTGGCTACCCGGCGTGGGCGATCCGTTGTGCGCCGTGGCCGGTTGGCTCAAATTGCCGTTTTGGCCCTGCGTGTTTTACATGGCGATTGGCAAGTTTTTGCGCTATGCCGTGATGACCGCTGTTTTGATGGGATTATTGGACAAATTTTGGCCGTAAATTAATCTAAATTAGTAATATTTATATAGCTAAATATCATTTATCTAAGAGACCTATAGTGGAAAAAATCTTGAAGTTCAAGAGCTGAATAAGAAATTAATCACATCGCCATCTTTGACGACATACTCTTTGCCCTCAGCCCGCATTTTCCCCGCGTCTTTGGCGCCCTGCTCACCCTTGAACTGGATGAAATCGGCAAACGCAATAGTTTGGGCGCGGATGTAGCCTTTTTCAAAGTCGGTGTGGATCACGCCAGCAGCCTGCGGGCCGGTGTCGCCGACATGGATGGTCCAGGCGCGCACTTCTTTGACGCCTGCGGTGAAGTAGGTTTGCAGGCCGAGCAAGTTGTAGGCCGAGCGGATCAAGCGATTCAGGCCTGGCTCGGTCTGGCCGAGTTCTTCAAGGAACATTTGGCGGTCTTCGTCGCTCATCTCACTCATTTCGGCTTCCATCTTGGCGCTAATGGCGACCACTGGCGCGTTTTGCGCGGTAGCGTAGGCGGTCAGGCGGTCCAGCATGGGGTTGTTTTTGAAGCCGTCTTCGGCCACATTGGCGACGAACATGGCCGGTTTGGCGGTGATGAGGAAGAATTGTTTGAGCAGTGGCAGCTCTTCTTTGCTCCAGTCGATGGTGCGCACGGGTTTGGCTTCGTTGAGCGCGACTTGGCATTTCTCCAGGATGGCGACGAGTTTGGCCGACTCTTTGTCACCTGAACGCGCGGTTTTCGTGACACGGTGCAGGCCTTTCTCGACGGCCGAGAGGTCGGCCAGGCACAGCTCGGTCTGGATCACTTCGATGTCGGAGATAGGGTCGACCTTGCCGGCCACGTGAATTACGTTGTCGTCTTCAAAACAGCGCACGACGTTGATGGTCGCGTCGGTTTCGCGGATGTGCGCCAGGAATTTGTTGCCCAGGCCTTCGCCGGTGCTGGCACCGGCCACCAGACCGGCGATATCGACAAACTCGACGATGGCCGGCACGATGCGTTCGGGGCCGACGATGGCTGAGAGTTGCGCCAAACGCGCGTCGGGCACCTCGACCACACCGACATTGGGCTCAATCGTGCAAAACGGGTAGTTTTCAGCGGCGATGCCGGCCTTGGTCAAGGCGTTGAACAAGGTGGATTTGCCCACGTTCGGCAAACCCACAATGCCACATTTCAAACTCATGCGAAACCCCTGGTGTCAGCCCAAAACGGGCCAAAAAAGTAAAAAAGGCCCCAAAAGGCCTTGAAAAAACGAATGCCTGCATTGTAAAGGACGCTGTTTTAAAGCGTCTGGGCCGCACATGGCAGGTGTCAGTCGAACTTGAAGTTGCCCGTCACGCGCTGCCCCACGCGCAGGGTGGCGCCGACCCCGCTGGTGATGATGGCGTTCATGCCAAAAGTAATTGCGCCATCCATTTGTGCGTTGGCGCGGTAGGTTTGCAGGGTGTCGTTAACCTCGGGGCTGGTGGCCGCTGTGGCTGGGTTGACATTCGGAATACTGCATCGCGTGCAGGGTTTGCAGGGGTTCAAACTGACGAGCTGGTCGCCGTCTGCATCAGAGGCGGCGATGTCGATGCGATTCAGCCGGTCTTCGTCATGGGCCTGCAGGCCCGCCAACACAATGTTGGGCCTAAACCGTTGCACGCCCACGGCGGCGTGGCCCTGCGCGGCCAGTTTGTCGTTCAGCGAGGCGACAGACGCGGTACTGGTCACCAAAATCGGGAAACCATCGGCAAACTGGTAGGGCGCATCGACGCTGCCTGTCCATTTTTTGCTCGCCAGACGGTTGTGGTCCGGATCAAAGCGCACCAGGCGGTATTTGGGCGCACCGGCTTTGGGCAAACCGGCTTCAGTGAGCGAGAGGAAATCGGTAAACCACTGCGCGGCGACGGCACCCATGTCAAAAGCGGGTACTTGGTCATCCCACACCTCGACCTTCACCGCTTCTTCCACACCGTCGATGTTCACATGCAGCGCCAACATGCCAGGCGCGCGCAGGATCAATTCGCCACGTTTGAATTCGGGCTTTACCAGCGCCAGGCGTGGCGCTTCGCGTTGTGACATAAAGATGCCTTCGGCATCGACCACCATCCAGGCGCGGTCATAGTCCAGCCCAGTGTCATACAACACCACCTCGGTCATTTCAATGCCCGCGCAGGATTTCACGGGGTAGATGAAAAGCTGGGCAATCGTGGCGTCGATATCCGAGGCTGTGGCGGAGTTTGTGGGGGTGGAAGGCGTGGTCGGTGAAGTCATGAGGGAATGTGATGGCGCGAAAGGGAGGTTGAATGGCGAGGCGGGCGTGTGAACGGTGTGTAAAGGGCGTCTGAACAACGGGTGTGCGCAAACCCCCAATTTTGCCCTGCGTTTGGACGGTCGCGCCAAAGTGGTTCTTTTAGCTGACTGCGCAGCGTCACACTGGGCTTTTACAATGCCACAAGAACTCCCAACCCTGGCACGACACTTGGCGCAATCCCCTTCACGACCCGCATCACAAACCACGGGGCGACCCTTTGACGTTTGTATCCGCGGCGGCGGCATTACCGGCCGCACGCTGGCGCTTTTGCTCGCGCGTGAGCGCCTGCGGGTGGCGCTGGTGGTGCAGGATACACCGCCGAATGGACACAGCGATGTCCGCGCTTACGCGCTGAATGCCAAATCCCGACAACTGTTGACCTCATTGCGCTGCTGGCCCGCGCTGGAGCACGCCACGCCCGTGCTGGCGATGCAGGTTCACGGTGATGCGCAGGGCGAGGTGTCCTTCAAGGCGTTGGACACAGGTGCCGAGGCGCTGGCCTGGATCGTTGACGTGCCCGCGCTGCAAGCGCAGTTGGATCAGGCAACGCAGTTTCAGGCGCAGATCGACATCATTGCGGCACCTGAGGCGTCACAGATCACCGCGACGCTCACGGTCGCCTGTGAAGGCCACGCAAGCCAATCCCGCGAGGATTGGGGGGTTGAATTTGACCTCATGCCCTACAGCCAACGCGCCATCGCCACCCGCCTGCACATCAGTGAGCCCCATCAGCACAACGCACGCCAGTGGTTCAAAAACGGCGAAATTCTGGGCGTTTTGCCGCTTGAGGGGAACTCAGTGGCGATTGTTTGGTCAGTAGAAGCAGAGCGTGCGGGCGAGTTGATGGCCTTGGACGCTACCGCCTTTAGCCAGCAGCTGCAAATCGCCTCTGAGGGCATGTACGGCGAGATGGCGCTGTGCAGTGAGCGTGCCTGTTGGCCGCTGCAACTGGCGCAGGCCAAGCGTTGGGTGGGTGTGCAAAATGGCCAATCAGGTCAGCCCTGGGTGTTAGCGGGCGACGCCGCCCATACCGTACACCCCTTGAGCGGGCAGGGTTTGAATTTGGGCCTGGCCGATGTGGCCGAGTTGGCCGACTTGATCGCCAAGCGTGACTACTGGCGCAGTGTGGCCGATGCCAAACTGCTGCGCCAATACGAGCGTTCGCGCAAGTTGGAAGCGGCCATTTTGGGTACGGCTACCGACGGCCTGCAGCGCCTGTTTGCCCAGTCGGGCAATTTTTGGCAAACCCTGCGAAACGCCGGGATGAGCGGTTTTAACGGCAGCGGCGCAGTGAAGCATTGGGTGACGCGCCGGGCCATGGGAACGAGTGCAGGAACTTGAATCATTTTGACGGGAATGGATTTATGAACAAATTGAAACTCTTTAGCACCATTTGCTTCGCATTATTTGCAGGCGCGGTGTTGGCCGACGAAGCGGTAATCCGCAAAAACATCGCCGAGCGGATTCCGCAGCTCAAGCAGATCGATGAAGTCACCAAAACCGCGTTGCCAGGCTTGTTTGAAATCCGCGTCAATGGCACAGAGATTTTCTACGTCGATTCCGAAGCCAATTTTCTGCTGCAAGGCAACCTGATCGACACCAGACAGAAGCGCAATCTGACGGAAGAGCGCATCGAAAAACTGACGATGATTGCCTTTGATTCACTGCCCGTGAAAGACGCCTTCACCATCGTGCGCGGCAACGGCAAACGCAAGCTCGCCGTATTTGAAGACCCGAACTGCGGTTACTGCAAACGTTTCGAGCGTGATCTGCAAAAGGTCGACAACGTGACGATCACGATGTACCTCTACCCGATCTTGAGTGCGGATTCCACTGAAAAATCCAAAGGTGTCTGGTGCGCCAAAGACCGCGCCAAAGCCTGGCAGGACTTCATGGTGCGCGACCAGGCCATCCCCGCTGCTGCCGCCGCCTGTGACACCAGCGCCATCACGCGCAACCTGGAACTCGGCAAGAAATACAAAATCACCGGCACGCCCACTCTGATCTTTGCTGACGGCTCCCGCGTGCCAGGCGCCATCAGTTCGGCGCAGGTCGAAAAATACCTGTCCGACATCAAGAACTGACGGGAGCCCGGGAGCACCCGCGTGAAGCGGGTCGGCGGCGGTCGGGTAACTATTTGGCAGCCTGCAAATACCCCAATGCCACATTGACCAGCGCCTTAACGCCGGTTTTCATGTGTTTTTCCCCGATCATGAACAATGGCGAATGGTTTGGCGCACCGGCCTTGTCGTCTTGCGGGGGAGCATTCAAAAACCAGAAAAAACCGGGCGCTGACTGTGTGAACGCACCGAAGTCTTCTGAGCCCAAAATTGGCGGAATCTCCATCACGCGGGGGCTGCTGCTTTGCAGAAAACCCAGTGTTTTGTTGACCAGAGTCGCATCGTTGGACAAAACTGGGTAGCCCCGGTCCACCTTGGCATCGGCAGTCAACCCGGAGGCTTCCGCCGTGCCTTTGGCCATACGGATCACAGCTTCATGCACTTGGGCGCGGCTGCCTTCGTTCAGTGTACGAATCGTGCCGGTCATATTCGCTGATTCAGGAATGATGTTGCTGCGATTGCCGCCATTGAACTGCCCCACCGTTACCACCGCAGCACCTTGCGACAGGTCAACCTGGCGGCTCACCACACTTTGCAGGTTGGTGACTATCTGGGCGGCGGTCACGATCGGGTCTTTGCTGGCCCAAGGCATGCCGCCATGCCCGCCTACCCCTTTGACGGTGATGTTGAAGCTGTCTGAACTGGCCATCAGCGAGCCGCGCCGGTACATGATGGCCCCGGCGGGCAGACCTGAGCCAATGTGCTGGCCGAACACTGCCTCTACTTTGGGGTTCTCCATCACCCCAGCCTTGACCATCTCAAACGCGCCGCCACCGCCTTCTTCAGCGGGCTGAAAAAAGAAAACCACTGTGCCGGGCAAATCGGCACGGATTTGGGACAGCACCTCGGCGGTGCCCAGCAGCATGGCCACGTGGGCATCGTGGCCGCAGGCGTGCATCACACCCGTGTCCTTGCCCTGCCATTCGGCCCGCGCAGTGGAGCGAAACGGCAGGTCATTGCGTTCTTCTACCGGCAAGGCGTCCATGTCGGCCCGCAGCGCAATCACCGGGCCGGGCTTGCCGCCTTTGAGCACGGCTTTGATGCCGGTTTTGGCGATGCCGGTCTGGATCTCGAACCCGGGCATGGCCTTGAGCGCCTCGACAATGTAGGCGCTGGTCTTAACCTCCTGAAACGACAGCTCGGCATTCTGGTGAATGTGTCTGCGCCAAGTGATCACTTTGGGCTCTACGGCGTCGATCAGCGTCGTGACGTCGGCGCGGGTTTGGGCCTGCACGGCCAAGGCAGTCGCCAGGGCACAGGCGGCCAGGCTGAAGCTGCCAAGGCGACGGAGGGTTTGATGGGTCATGTGAATCTCCATGTTTTGAAATGTGTTGCGCAGCCGATTAGGATCTAGCCTCTACCTCTCGGGTGTGGCAAACAATAACGGAAAACCGCCTCCTCAGGGGATAGGGTGCGCCCTTGAACCGTTGTACATTGGCATGATTTGCAAGAAAAAGCCATGATCCATTTCACTGTTGAAACAGACGGCGTCAATACGCACCTGTTCGGCCTTACGCTCAAGATCAAACAGCCCGCTGCCCGTCAGCGCGTGAGCCTGCCGGTCTGGATTCCGGGCAGTTACCTGGTACGTGAGTTTTCCAAAAACCTGCAGGGCCTGAAGGCGTCGCAACGTGGGCGTAGCGTGGTCATTCATCAATTGGATAAAGCCACCTGGGAGATTGACTGCTTAGCGGGTCAACAGCTTGAGCTGAGCTACCAAATTTACGCGTTGGACAACTCCGTGCGTACCGCCTGGCTGGACGCGTCACGCGGATTCTTCAACGGCACTAGCCTGTTTTTGCGGGTGGATGGGCAGACCGGTGCGCCGCACCAGGTTCAAATCAAAGCACCGCGTGATGTCAAGGGCTGGCACCTTGCGACCGGGCTTCAAGCGGTGAAAGTCAACGCGGCCGGTTTTGGCCGTTATCAAGCAAACGATTACGATCAGCTGGCCGATTGCCCGGTGGAAATGGGGTTGTTCTGGAGCGGCAGCTTCAAGGCCTGCGGCGTGCCACACCGTTTTGTGGTGGCAGGTGCTTTGCCTTCGTTCGATGGCGCGCGACTGCTGGCCGATGCTCAGAAAATCTGCGAGGTACAAGTTGGCTTTTGGCACCCCGATGCCTACAAAAAGGGCGCAAGAAACAAGCTGCCGCATCGAAACTACGTCTTCATGCTCAACGTGGTCGACGACGGTTACGGCGGCCTGGAGCACCGCAATTCCACCGCGCTCATCTGCAACCGCAAAGACCTGCCGAGGGTGGGCGACAAGGTTTTTGCAAATGGCAAACAGTCCGAAGGCTACACCACACTGCTGGGCCTCATCAGCCATGAATATTTCCACACCTGGAACGTCAAACGCCTGCGCCCGTCGGAGTTTACCGAGTTTGACTACGGGGCCGAAAACTACACCCGACTTTTGTGGTTTTTTGAAGGTTTCACCAGTTATTACGATGACTTGCTCCTGCGTCGCGCTGGCTTGATCGACGACGCCACTTATCTCAAACTCGTCAACAAAACCATCAACCAGGTGATGCAAACGCCGGGGCGGCTGGTGCAGTCGGTGGCGCAGTCGAGCTTCGACGCCTGGGTCAAATACTACCGGCAGGATGAAAACACGCCCAACGCCACGGTGAGTTATTACACCAAGGGCTCACTGGTAGCGTTGTGCCTGGATTTGACGCTGCGACAGGAAGGTCGCACGACGCTTGACGATGTGATGCGGGCGTTGTGGGCGCGTTGCGCTGGCGGGCCCATGCAGGAGGCTGACTTGCTGGCCGTGTTGTTGCAACTGGCCGGACGCTCGTTCGAGGGCGAGCTGCAAACCTGGGTTCACAGCACGGCGGAGTTGCCGCTCAAAAGCCTGCTCGACAACCAGAGCGTGGCGGTATATGAAGACCCGGCACAGTTGGCCCAAGTGCTGGGCTTGCGGGTACACGAGGCCAACGGCATCGTCATCAAAAACGTCCTGCGTGGCGGCGCTGCCGAGGCCGCAGGTTTTGCAGCGGGTGACGAGTGGGTGGGTGTAACACTGCGGCCAGGTTTGACAAAAGGTTCCGGTACACGTGGAAAGCCGAGTTCGTGGCGTCTTCACAAACTCGATGAGTTGGGTCTTTACCTGGGGACCGCCAAACGGTTTGACGCGATTGTGTCGCGCGACCGACAACTGCTGCATCTGCCAGTCACGCTGCCCGAATCGGTCGCTACCTGGCGGCTTGCCCTGCGTGATGCAGAGCGCGTGCGCCAATGGTTGGCAAACTGATCCAAGGCATTGCTTTTACGAAATAGCCAGGTGAGTCAAGGTTACTTGGGCCGTAAATCCACCACGCGTTTGGCCTTGCCTACACTGCGTTCCACGCTGCCCGCATCGCGCAAGTCGATCTCCACACTGCTGCCGATATAGGCCTTGATGTCGTGTTGAAGTTGCTTCGCGGCGGCTTGCGCAGCGCTACTTGAGGCGGCGACGCCGGGTTGGGTTTCGACCAGCACTTTGAGGTCGTCCATCACGCCGTTGCGGCTCAAAATGCATTGGTAGTGGGCGCTGAGCTCGGGGCGTTTCAGGATCAGCTCTTCGATCTGTGTGGGGAACACGTTCACACCGCGCACGATCATCATGTCGTCACTGCGGCCGGTGATTTTCTCCATTCGGCGCATGGTGCGGGCTGTGCCTGGAAGCAAGCGCGTGAGGTCGCGCGTGCGGTAACGGATGATGGGCAGCGCCTCCTTCGTGAGGCTGGTGAAAACGAGTTCGCCCATTTCACCGTCAGCCACAGGTTCGCCTGTTTCTGGGTGGATGATCTCGGGGTAAAAATGGTCTTCCCAGATGGTCGGGCCGTCTTTGGTCTCGGCGCATTCGCTGGCCACACCGGGGCCCATGACTTCGGAGAGACCATAAATATCCACCGCATCCAGACCCATACGCGCTTCGATGTTCTTGCGCATGTCATTGGTCCACGGCTCGGCGCCAAAAATGCCAATGCGCAAGGGCGATTCGGCGGCATTCAAGCCCTGGCGCTCAAACTCTTCGGCAATTGCCAGCATGTAGCTGGGCGTGACCATGATGATGTCGGGTTTGAAATCACAGATCAACTGCACCTGCCGTTCAGTCTGCCCACCGCCAAAGGGCACGACGGTCAAACCCAACTTTTCAGCGCCGTAATGCGCGCCTAACCCGCCAGTGAAAAGGCCGTAACCGTAACTCACATGCACCATGTCGCCGGGCCGTGCGCCCGCCGCGCGGATGCTGCGCGCCACCACGTTTGCCCAGGTGTCGATATCATTTTGGGTGTACCCCACCACGGTCGGTTTGCCGGTGGTGCCACTGCTGGCGTGAATGCGGGAACAGCGCTCGCGCCCAACGGCGAACATGCCATAGGGGTAACTGTCGCGCAGATCCTTTTTGCTGGTGAAGGGGAACTTGGCGAGGTCGGCGAGTGACTTGCAATCCGACGGGTGAACGCCCGCCGCATCAAACTTGGCGCGGTAGACCGGCGAGTTGGCGTAGGCATGGTGCAAGGTGGATTTGAGGCGCTTGAGTTGCAAGCCGCGCAGCTCGTCGATGCTGGCTTTTTCGATGGGTTCGAGGGCGAAAGCAGAGGATGAATTCATGGTGTTTCAGTAAGAATGCTGCCCGGAATCTGCGCACTTTTGCCCCGGAACATGGCGATGATCTCGCCCTTCTGGTTGGTGACTTTGGCGTCGTAAATGCCGTGGCGGCCTTGCAGCATTTGTTCGCTTGCTTCGCAACGCAGCACGTCGCCCAACTGGCCAGGTTTGAGGAATTCGATCAGGCAACTCGCCGCCAGCGTGACTTTGTTGCGGCTGTTGCAGGCGTAAGCAAAAGCCGTGTCGGCCAACGTAAAGATAAAGCCGCCGTGGCAGACGCGGTGGCCGTTCAAATGGAGTTCACGCACTGGCATCTGGCAGACCGCGAAGCCCTCGCGCACTTCGCCGATGGTGATGCCCATGGTGACACGCGCCGAAATGTCGGTTTGGAACATGACCTCGGCCACACGCCGGGCCAGGTCGTTGGCGTCCTGCGGTTTTGCAGCGGCTTCGGGCAAATTCATTCCCCTTTGAACACTGCTGGCCGCTTTTCTAGGAAGGCTTTGACGCCCTCAAAATAGTCATGCGTTTTACCCATGGCGGATTGGGTGTCGCGTTCCAGATCGAGCTGTTGGCTGAAGGTGTTGGTACTGCTGGCGCGCAAAGTGTGGCGCGTGGCCACGAGGGCCTTGGTGGGCATCGTGGCGAGTTTTTGCGCCATGGCGGCGGCGGCGGCGAGGCAGTCGTCAGCGACCTCCCAGATCATGCCCCATTCTTTGGCTTGCCCCGCGCTGAGTTTGTCGCCCGTCATGGCCAGCGCGGTGGCGCGCGCCAGGCCCAGGCGCTCGGTGAGCAGCCAGGTGCCACCGGCGTCCGGTATCAAGCCGATTTTGCTGAATGCCTGGATGAAACTCGCCCCCGGTGCGGCGATGACGACGTCGCAGCCCATCGCGAACGAGGCACCTGCGCCCGCGGCGACGCCGTTGACCGCGCAAATCGTCGGCATGCGCAGGTTTTGCAGGCGTCGCGCGGTGACGTTGAAGTTTTTCTCAATCGTAGGTCCCGGGTCAGCGCGTTCGACCAAACCCGGCCCTGGTGTGAAGTCAAACGCTGCCAGATCGGCCCCGGCGCAAAACCCTCGCCCTGCGCCGGTAAGCACGATGGCGCGGATTGCTGGATTCGCTTCGGCCCGATCCAGCGCCCTCCACAAATCCTGGTGCATTTGTGGCGTGAAGCTGTTCAGCGCCGTCGGGCGGTTGAGCGTGACGACGGCGTAACTGCCATGGTCGGCGTAGAGAACGGTGTCGTCATTCGTTGTTGAGGCTGGCGTCGAGGCGGGCGCTGATGCGGGGCTTGCAGAGGCGGTCATCACTTGTCTTTCTGTAAAAGCTGGAAATCAATCACTGGAACTTACCATTCGCCGACCGATTGGTTGGTTAATTATGACAAACTCGGGTCGAAGGTTGTGGAAACGCCGTTTTGGCACGATTTAACCTGACGATAACTCAGCCTGAACCTAGGAAAGAGCCTGCCTTGAAACAACATTCGGAATTACATTCGTTATAGTCTTTGACTGGATAAGTTACAGGAGAAACCCGTGAGCGACATCCCAAATTATGAGTTCATCACTACCCGCGTGGAGGCTGGCAAAGTCGGCATCGTCACCTTAAACCGGCCCAAGGCCCTGAATGCCCTGAACGCCGGGTTGATGATCGAGCTGGGCCAAGCCTTGAAGGCGTTTGACGCCGACGAAGCCATTGGCTGCATGATCGTCACCGGCAGTGAAAAAGCCTTTGCCGCCGGGGCCGACATCGGCGCCATGGCGACCTGGGGTTTTGGTGATGTGTACAAGGCTGACTACATCACCAAAGACTGGGAGCACATTCGCAGCATCCGCAAACCCGTGATCGCGGCGGTGAGCGGCTTTGCATTGGGCGGAGGCTGTGAACTGGCCATGATGTGTGACTTCATCATCGCGGCGGACAACGCCAAATTTGGCCAGCCCGAGATCAAACTCGGCATCATCCCCGGTGCAGGCGGCACGCAGCGACTGCCGCGCGCAGTGGGCAAGTCCAAAGCCATGGATCTGGCACTGACAGGCCGGATGATGAACGCCGAAGAGGCCGAGCGCGCAGGGCTGGTCAGCCGCGTCGTGCCGCTGGACAAATTGATGGAAGAAGCCTTGGGCGCGGCGCTGATGATTTGCGACTATTCCCAAATCGCCACCATGGCTGCCAAAGAGTCGATGAACCGGGCGTTTGAGTCGGGTTTGTCAGACGGTGTGATGTTCGAGCGGCGCATCTTTCACGCTTTGTTTGCCACCGAAGATCAAAAAGAAGGCATGGATGCTTTTGTCAACAAACGCAAGGCGATTTTCAAGAACCGCTGATTGCATTGCAAAATCATCCGTGCAGGTCGTTGTACCTCCTTGCCGTGCCAAAGCACTGTCTTCGTCGGTGCGCCTACTCACGAATGATTTTGAAATGGAATGTTGGTTATAATCTGACCCCTCGGTGATATAGCTCAGTTGGTTAGAGCGCAGCATTCATAATGCTGATGTCGGTGGTTCAAATCCACCTATCACCACCAAATTGACGACCGAATCGTTGCGAAAGTGACGGTTTATCAAGCCCCGCTGGTTTTGCCCGCGGGGCTTTTTTAATGGTTTGTCGAGATCGGCCACTACATGAAAATCATGGTATTGAAGTTGTTAACACCCATGTTAATTATAGACTGAAAACACGTTCCAAAAATCAAGTTTTAAGGAAAACTGACCACTAGGTCTCGTGTTATATTGATATGTTGCTATAATAAATATAGCATCCAAATTTTTTTCTGAAGTTGCCCCTTTCATCCGCTCAGGTGTCGCCACCGGCGCTGTGACTCACTGACTGTGTTATTCGATACTTCGCAGGTGGAAAATGCCTCTACCACCCTTGTAGCCATTGCGGAAGCCCCCGAGAGTAGAACGGAACAAGGCCGTGAATGCTCGCGAAGAATAAAACCGACGACACCAGGTTGAAGGCCAGCGTTCCTGCTGTCCATGGGATAACGAGCCAGCCTTTCACTTTGATGCGCGCGGTAGCGGCGGCAGCGATTCCCTGCACAAGGAAAAACGCCGTCTGATACCCCTGCACGCGACCCAGGGCAGCGAAAAAGATCAACTCATGGAGCAGCGCCGAGAGGGCGAACACGCCAAGCATCGTACGGATGGGAGCGCGGCGGCCACCCTTGGTTTTGAAAACGTCTTGCCAGAAGAACTGCTGCACATTGCGGTTGTAGCGGCGCCAGAACTCCGCTGGCGTTCGGGCCAAGTAGGGTTTGTTCATGAAATCCCGAGCGGTTCCGCCACAGAGGCGCCACGCTGCAGCGGCGCCGGCCAGTGCGCATGAAATCGTCCCTAGGAGTGCAACTGTTTTGCAGATGTGTTCGACCAGAAAGCTAGAGCCCGACCCCAAGCCCCACCCCCAGCTCCATCTTGACCCATCCACATTGAAAAGGCCGAGCAGCAAGGCCACCCCGACGGCACAACCGACCGTGCTGGCCACCAGGTTCATGAGGTTTTCGCGCCAAGGTGGGCGACGTTCCAGCGCCAGGCAGCGGCGAACGTGCGTGAAGGGGTTGGCGAGAAAGGCCATGTACTCGCGCCAGGTAGGCACGCGTTGCTGCTCCAGATCAATTGAAACATCAATGACCTTGAGTGCCAAAACTGCGGCGGATATTGAGGCGACAAAGCGAAGCATCAGCGCATCAGCGGGGATGAGCCAAGGCGCTGAGATGATCAGCAAGCAGGCGCCGAATGTTGTGACCCAAGGATTGAAAGTGCGTTTTGCCAAAAGCGCAAACGCAGCAAGGGCCACGAGGTACGGCAAAAGGAGCGCGGCGACGATCAGCATCAGCTTCATTTTCGTACTACCGTCTCAAGGTCGTCTCAAGGTCGTCTCAAGGCCACCTCAAGCCCGCCGCGGGCGAGCGCCGCGCAGACGGGGCATTGTGTCGGCGTTATTTCGCCAGCGAAGCTGCAAGGCAGCGGTTTTCTTCCCTGGCGCGTTTTAATCCTTGCAAAACCGCAACTCAGTGCCGCTCGAACGTCACCACGTGATCGACCACCGCCTTGATGCCGATCCACTCGCCCAGGTGGTGGTCGTGGTGGCTGGGGACGTGGGCCATGAGTTGCTGGCCGCTGGCCAGGCGCAGGGTGTAGAGGAATTCCGAGCCGCGAAAGGCCTTGCGCAGGATCTCGGCTTTGACGGGAGCGTCGTCGTCGTGCACGATGTCATCGGCGCGCAGCAACACGTCGCATTCACCGTTGGGGTAGGCGCTGGGCAGCGGGCATTCAAGCACGTCGGTCAAATCGCCCAGCGGGGTTTTGACGACGACCTCACTGCCGTGGGTACCGGCCACTTCCACAATTTGCGCCGGGGCGAAGACACCGTGCCCGATGAAGTCGGCCACAAAACGCGTCGCCGGGCGGTGGTAGAGCGAATAAGCGTCTTCCCACTGGTGCAGGCGGCCCTCCTGCATGACGCCAATCGTGTCGCCGATGGCAAAGGCTTCGAGCTGATCGTGAGTGACAAACAGGGCAGTGGCGCCTGCCGTTTTCAAGATGCTGCGCAGTTCGTGCGCCAGGCGTTCGCGCAGGTCCACGTCGAGGTTGGAGAAAGGCTCGTCCAGTAGCAGAAGTTGCGGTTTGGGGGCCATCGCACGGGCCAAAGCCACACGCTGCTGCTGGCCACCCGAGAGTTCATGCGGATAGCGTTGTGCCGCACCTTCCAGGCCGACCAATGCCAGCACCTCCGTCACGCGGGCGCGTCGTTCGCCGTGGGGCAGATGGTGGATGCCAAAACCGATGTTGTGCCGCACGTCCATGTGGGGGAACAGCGCGTAATCCTGAAACACCATGCCAATGCGCCGCTGCTCGGGTGCGAGATTCACGGCCGTACTGCTGACCACCTGGCCGGACAGGCTGATGCTGCCGCCCGCCGCAGGCTCCAGGCCCGCCACCGCCCGCAACAAGGTCGTCTTGCCGCAACCCGAGGGGCCGATCAACACGCCGATGTCGCCCGCGCGCAGACCCAATGAGACATCGTCGACCGCCGCTTGGCTGCGCCCGGCGTATTGCACCCTGAGTTGGGAGATGGCTAAAAACATGGGCTTGATTCTAGAGGTGCGGAGCTTCTAAATGCTTACAATTCTCATTTAGATTGGATGCGCAGCCTGCTTCCCGATTGCGTTATTCACCATCTATTGCCGCTCGCACAACCCAAACCCATGGCGCACCGCCGACTTCAGCATATCTTGATGGCCCTCTTGGCCGTTGGCCTGCTCTTGCCGATTGTGGCGGTGCTGGCGGCTTGGCTGCCTATCCCGTCCATGATGGGACCTGCGGCGGGCACTGCGCCGGGCTCGGCTTCATCGCTGGATGTGTTGGGCCAGATGGTGCAGACGGTCTTGCCCGGCTACATCGTCACGACGCTGATTTTGTGCCTGGCGGTCGGTGCGGGTGTGGCCTTGCTGGGCATGGGCGTGGCAGCGGCCGTGACCTTGTTTGATTTTCCTGGGCGACGGGTTTTTGAATGGGCGCTCTTGTTGCCGCTGGCTATGCCAGCTTATGTGGTGGCCTACGCGTACACCGATTTTTTCCAGTTCAGCGGGCCTGCGCAAACGGCGCTGAGGGCGACCTTGGGCCTTGAGGGGCGGGTGTTGCCCGAGATTCGCAGTCTGGGTGGCGCGATTTGGGTGTTCATTTTCGTGCTTTACCCCTACGTGTATTTGCTGGCGCGCACCGCCCTGGCCGAGCGCGCGGCGCATTTGATGGAGGCGGCGCGTCTGCTGGGCGCGCCTCTGCGCAGACGGCTTTTGCGGGTAGCGCTGCCGATGGCGCGTCCTGCCATTGCGGCGGGCATGGCGCTGGCTTTGATGGAAACGCTGGCAGATTTTGGTGTGGCCAGCTATTTTGGGATTCAAACCTTTACCGCAGGTATCTACAAAGCCTGGCTGTCGATGGACATGCCTCTGGCCGCTGCCCAACTGGCAACGTTTTTACTTATTTTTGTCGCGCTCTTGCTGCGCATGGAATACCGCGCGCAACGGCGCATGCGTTTTGCCGGTACGCAGTCGTCCAAAGGCGGGGCGGCTGAATTGCGCCCGCCGATGCTCAAGGGCCGTCAGTGTTGGGGGGTCTGGTTACTGTGCGGTTTGCCGGTACTGTTTGGATTCCTGCTGCCGCTGCTCTTCATGCTGCGCCCGTTGTTGGCCAGCGGCGTTGATTTGCCGTGGGAGCGCTTTGCGGGCTGGGCCTGGCACAGCGTACGGCTGGGCGCGATCACTGCCGTGTTGGCGGTGGCACTGGCCCTGGTGCTAGCGTTCAGCGTGCGCCGAGGCGCGGATTTCTTCAACCGAACGGCGATTCAACTGGTGGGGCTGGGTTATGCCATACCCGGCGCGGTCGTGGTGGTGGGGCTGCTGCTGCCAGTCGGGTGGCTGCAGGCAAAGTTTCCCGACAATGGTGTGGGTGTGCTGGTCACCACCACGTCGATCGGCCTGATCTGGGCCTACTTGGTGCGGTTTTGCGCGGTGGCTTTGCAGTCGGTGCAAAGCGGTTACGCGCGAATTCCGGCGAGTTTTGACGACTCCGCCCGTATGTTGGGTGCGGGCGACGCGCGCCTGGCATTCAAGGTGCATGGGCCGCTTCTGAAGCGCTCGACGGCCGCCGCTGCGCTGCTGGTCTTTGTAGATGTCATGAAGGAACTACCCGCCACGCTGGTGTTGCGCCCTTTCAACAGCGACACCCTGGCCGTGGTGGCCTACCAATTGGCGCGTGACGAGCGCCTGGGGGAATCCGCGCTACCCTCGCTGGCGCTGGTACTGGTGGGTTTGCTGCCGGTGATTTTGCTCAGCCGCACGTTGCGCTCGCCAGGGCGGTAATATCCACCCTGCCATGGTCGCCCAAACAGAAACCCGCTTAACCAAAACCCAGTTGACCCGCTTGAAAGACGCAGCGCTCGAACCTGACCAGGTTTTCGAGCAGGCCGCCGATCTTTTCAAACTGATGGCGGCACCGATGCGCCTCAAAATTATCAGCAGCTTGTGTAACTCCGAAAAAAATGTCGGGCAGTTGCTCGGGGAGATCCAGACCACACAGCCCAATATGTCACAACACCTCAACACGCTATTTCAAGCCGGCGTATTGGGCAGGCGGCGCGAGGGCGTACAGATTTTTTACCGCATTGTTGATGAACGTGCGGCCCAGATGTGCCGGGCGGTTTGTATGCAAATTGCGATTGAGGGAGACCATTATTCGATCTGATGGTGTACGGGTTTGTCCTCGACGGATCCGAAATTACTTAAATTACCATTCGCTTATATATGGCTTCGGTTGGAGTCCTATCTGACTCGGTCGGATTCCATCAGATTCAAGAGAATCAGTCACGGATTGATCATTGGTGGATCAAAATCGGCACATTGGCCGTTCGAACAGGAGATTACCCATGAAATTTTTACCTTTGAAAATACTTGCTGCGGCTGCGCTGCTAGCGGCCAGTCCGTTTGCCTTGGCGCAAATTGACGCCTTGCAAACCCGTAGCTTGGCTGCGTCTTGCGCCAATTGCCATGGCACCAATGGCAATGCCGCCCCTGGCATGGTGGCGCTGGCCGGTTACGAACGCGCTGCACTCATCAAAAACATGGCGGATTTCAAAAGTGGCGCGCGCCCCGCAACCATCATGCACCAGTTGGCCAAGGGTTATTCAGACCAGCAGATTGAAGCCATGGCGGGCTACTTTGCCGCGCAGAAAAAATAAGGGGTATCGCATGAAAAACACATCGCTCTCCCCAATGAATGTGAAACACACTGATCGTCTGAACCGCCGTACGCTGCTGAAGTCGTCCGGCGCGCTGCTTGCCGCTTCCGGCACGTTGGGCCTGATGGCCGGTTGCGCCACCGGCGGCAGTGGCCCCAAAGTAGTGGTGGTCGGTGGCGGCTACGGCGGTGCCACAGCAGCCAAATATATGCGCATGTGGTCGGACTACGGCGTTCAGGTCACCCTGGTCGAACCCAACGCCGCCTTTGTTTCGTGCCCCATTTCCAACCTGGTCCTGGGCGGCAGCAAGCAAATGGCCGACATCACCACGCCTTATGACAACCTGAGTCGCCGCCATGGTGTCAAGGTGGTGCAAGACATGGCCGTGAGCATTGACGCGGACAAACGCATCGTCAAACTCGCCAGCGGTGCCGAGTTGCCTTACGACCGCTTGATCCTGTCGCCTGGCATTGATTTCATGTGGGAGACCCTGCCCGGCATGAGCCGCCCGGGTGCGCAAGACAAAGTGCTGCACGCCTGGAAAGCCGGCCCACAAACCCTGGCCCTGCGCCGCCAGCTAGAGGCCATGCCCGACGGTGGCGTGTATGCGATGAATATTCCGCTGGCACCGTACCGCTGCCCGCCCGGGCCGTATGAACGTGCCTGCCAGATCGCCAGTTATTTCAAGGCCGCCAAACCGCGCAGCAAGGTGCTGATTCTGGACGCCAACGACGACGTCACCTCCAAAGGCCCGCTCTTTAAAAAGGCCTGGGCCGACCGTTATGCCGGCATCATTGAGTACCGTCCCAAACACACCGTGGTCGATGTGGATGCCGCCACCAACACGCTGAAATTCGAGTTTAACGACGACCTCAAGGCCAGCGTACTGAACGTGTTGCCGAACATGCGCGCGGGTGAAATCGCCGTGAAATCCGGTTTGGCCACCGCCAACAAACGCTGGTGTGAAGTGGATTTTTTGAGTTTCGAATCCAAAGCCGCCAAAAACATCCACGTCCTGGGCGATTCGATCCAGATCGCCGCCTTGATGCCCAAATCCGGCCACATGGCGAATCAACACGCCAAGACTTGTGCCGCAGCGGTGATCGCCTTGCTCAGCGGCCAGGCCCCCAACCCGGCACCGATTTACAACAACACCTGCTACAGCTTTGTCAGCGCTGATGAAGTGATCCACGTCGCCAGCGTGCATCGCTACGACGCGGAGCGCAAAACCATGTTGGTCGTGCCCGGCGCAGGCGGCGTCTCCAGCGCGGCCAGCGCGCTGGAAGGCGCTTATGCGATGGGCTGGGCACAAAACATTTGGGCAGATTCTCTGGCCTGAAGCACGTTTTTACTTCCGATGAAATTTGAACCGTTCACCCTGAGCTTGTCGAAGGGTTTCGACAAGCTCAACCGGAACGAAACTTAAACTTCGTCCGGCCTAAGTGATGGTGAAATTCAGGTAGGGCCGCAGACATGAAAAGACAGATCTTCACCGGCATCTGCTGGCCCCGGGCGGCGGCTTTGATGTTGACCATGATGGTCTTGTCGGGCTGCGCCAACCGCGTCGGCCTTGACGGGCCGCCCGTCGCACCACGGCAAGTCTCGGCCTCTGCCTGGATCGTGCAAGGCCTGGCCGCGCAAGGCACGCCACAGAACCAGAACTTCATCTCCAACGCCGGCTTCATCGTCACGCCTGCCGGGGTGGTGGTGATCGACGCGCTGGGCTCGCCCGTGTTGGCGACCAAACTTTTGGCCGAGATCAAAAAGATCACGCCGCTGCCGGTCACACATGTCATCGTGACGCATTACCACGCCGACCACATTTACGGCCTGCAGGTGTTCAAAGCGGCAGGCGCGCGTATTCTGGCCCACCATAAAGGCCGCGACTACGTGGGTTCTGACGTCGCCAGCGCGCGGCTGGAGAGTTCGCGTCACGAACTCACGCCCTGGATCGATGCCAGCACGCTGGTGTTGCCTGCTGACGAATGGCTCGATGGCCCGCGCGAGCTGCGCTTGGGCGGCCAACGCATCCAGATCAAAGCCATGGGCCCAGCTCACACGCCGGAAGACCTGGCCGTCTATTTGCCGGATGAAGGGGTGTTGTTTGCGGGTGATCTGGTGTTTAGGGGGCGCATTCCGTTTGTTGGCAATGCAGACAGTGGCCGCTGGGTCAAGGCGCTTTCGGAGATGCTGAGCCTGCAACCCCAGGTGGTCGTGCCCGGCCATGGCCCAGTGAGCCTGCAGGCAGTCGCCGATATGGAACTCACCCGCGCCTACCTTGTGTACCTGCGCACGAGTATGGGCCAAGCGGCGAAAAAGATGGACCCGTTTGATGAAGCCTACAAAATAGTCGATTGGTCTGCGTTTGACAAAGTGCCTCTGTTTGGCGTTCTCAACCGGGTCAACGCCTACAACACTTATTTGCTGATGGAGCGCGAGGCTGACTGATGGCCTACCACTGGCCCATGTATCGCCGCCATTGGCTGCAACTTTGCTTGCAACAGGGGATGCAACTCGGTGCGGCAGCTGCGCTGTTGCATGTGAATCCCGCCGCCGCAGCGCCTGCCACCTTGCCAGTTGCGACCTCCCTTCAAGACGAACTGGCCGCTGCACTCAAGGCGGGCCAGCCGCTGGTGCTGATGGTCAGCCTGGACGGCTGCGTGTTTTGCAAAATCGCGCGCGAGCATTACCTGGCGCCGATGCGCCTGGAGCAAAACCTGCATGTCGTGCAGATCAACATGCAGCACAAAACCATCGTCAAAGACCTTCTGGGCCACAACAAAACCCAAGAGCAACTGATTGCCGAATTGAAAGTGGCGATTGCCCCGACCTTGATTTTTTATGGCCGCCAGGGCGCGGAAGTGGCCGAGCGCTTGGTGGGCGTGACCTCGGAAGATTTTTACGGTGCGTACCTAGAGCAACGCCTGGCGACCGCCAAGGCCAGGGTGCGCGCCTGAACGCCGGTTTGGGTTCGGGCTCGATTTATCGGGCGCGGCAAACCATCTACTACGGTTTCAAGTAAGCAAAACCTTCACGACTTTGCAATTGCGTGATGCGCACCACGCCCGACGGCGTGAAGCCGGCCTCCAGGTTGAACTGGGCCTTTTTCAGATCACGGTTTTGCAGCGTGATTTCGCACACCTCAAATGTCACGCCGCGCGCTTTGAGCGCGCTGACGAGAGAGCCGTAATCGATGTTGGGGTTCTTCGGGTCTTTCGCCCCTTCAAACAAAAAATCCACACCCAGGGAGTGGGTCACCACGGAGATTTTGGTGTTGGGCGCGACGTCCAGGTGGTTGCGGATATTGCGCAGCGCCTTGGTGGCCTGCACCCCGGCGTCGTCAATGTGATAGACCACTTTGTCCTGTGCCCACGTGGCGGATTGCGCGGACATCAGGCAGGTGACGACGACAGCGAGTACCCAAGAGTGAGGCGCGACGAGCTGAAGAAGACGGTGAAAAAATGGCGACATGGCGAGTCTCCGGTGTGGGCCGATGAAGCTTTGGATGGTACTCCCGCTGGGAAGAGGCGGAATATTTAATGTTAACATGGAAGTTAATTATTCGTCGAAAAACACCGCCGTCAAAACCAATTTGCGGAAATTCGGGCTCCAGGTCTGGCAATATATGCATATGGTGCTATAAATAATATAGCAATATCAAATTGCCATCCCCAATCTCCCATGCCGCCAGCGCCGCCAGCGCCGCTAGCGTCGATGACGCCGCAATTTGGGCGTTTTCAATCCGCCTTAGCACCCGAGGCCTTGACGATCGGGCCCCAGCGTGCGGTCTCGGCACGGTTCATCACGGCCATTTGGTCGGGGCTGCTGCCGATGATGCTGTAGCCCAGCTCGGTCATGCGTTTGACGAAATCGGGTGACTTCGTGCCTTTGATGGCGGCGTCGTTCAACTTGGCGATCTCGTCTTTGGGTGTGCCCGCCGGGACGGCCAGGCCAAACCAAACGCCGGACTCATACCCCGGCACACCCGCTTCAGCCACGGTGGGCACTTCAGGCAGCAGCGGGTCGCGTTTAGAGCCCGTCACCGCCAGTGCGCGCAGTTTGCCGGCCTTGATTTGCGGCAGTGCCGAGGGGATGTTGTCAAACATCATCATCACCTGGCCGCCGAGCAGATCGGTCATCGCGGGTGCGCTGCCTTTGTAGGGAATGTGCAGGATATCGACCTTGGTGAAGAACTTGAACATCTCGCCCGACATGTGGATGCTGGTGCCACTGCCCGAGGACGCATAGGTCATCTTGCCAGGCTCCGCCTTGGCCAAGGCGATGATGTCGGCGACTGAATTGGCTTTGATCGACGGGTGAACCACCAGCACGTTGGAGAGCGAGACCAGCGCCACAACGGGCTCAAGGTCTTTGATTGGGTCAAACGGCATCTTGGCGTACAGGGCCGGGTTGATCGCATTGATGCCGCTGGTGGTCATGAAAAGCGTGCGGCCATCTGGCGCTGAACGCGCGGCTTCGGAGCCGCCAATGTTGCCGCCTGCGCCGGGTCGGTTGTCCACCGTGACGGGTTGCCCCAATATTTTGGACAACTCGACCGCGATGGCGCGCGAGGCGATGTCGACCGCGCCACCCGGTGGGAAAGGACAGATCAAACGAATCGGTTTGGCGGAACTGGTCTGCGCATGGACGAGCGAGGTGAAACCAAGTGAGGCGAAGGCCATTGACAACACCAAAAGCGCGCGAAAGAAAGATCGGGTCATTCAAGCTCCAGACAACGAGGGGCGAAATTGCTTGCGCTTAATTCTACGGGCGCGCGCCTCTGGGAGCTGCGCGGTGGGTAAAGGTTTACCCGATTGAAAAACTCAATCCCGCACGTTCATGCAAACGCCGCACCAGGGTCAGGCCCATGGCAGCACCGGCAGTCCACACGCCGCCGGGCGTCATGTTGCGGTCCAGGTCTTGCGCCAAACACAGGGCGCTCTCTGTAATGAGTTTGCAGGTGGAGCCGTACCCGGGGTCGCGGTCGCCTTTCACGACTGCGCGCAGGGTTTCACCACTCGCAGATTCTCCGCTGATCTCCACTTCATAACGGCCTCGCTCGCGTTGTTGCAGGCTCGGCCCCTGGCCGGGTTTGGGCAGAGCGAAGCGGCCAATAAGCGCGCGGGTGGGCCCGAAACCCAGGAGCAGGTTTTGCACACGGGTCGTGCGCGCCAGGCCTTTGGCGAGTTGCTCACCCACGCGGCCATCCGCCGTGAGCATACGTTCGTCGTATTGAAAATCAGTCCCCCAGGGGTGGCCGCGCAGGGCGTTGGTGCGGTGTACGTTTTTGGTGTTGATGGCGGCCATCACAAAGGGGCCACTCCAGGCTTTGGCAAAACTATCG
Organism: Rhodoferax sp.; assembly: GCA_031418395.1. Lineage (GTDB taxonomy): Bacteria > Pseudomonadota > Gammaproteobacteria > Burkholderiales > Burkholderiaceae_C > JANYCG01. The sequence goes on from JANOXL010000062.1 coordinate 37,095, forward strand.
TATTGGGCTGAATCACCTTCAGGCTGCACCGGGCCTTTGAAACCGGGCGTCAGCGCAAACGGGTCGGCCATGGTTTTGGCCAGTGCAGGGTTGCGGCTGATCTCGGCCAGTGTGCCCATCAAGCTGGCGGCAGTGCCGCCTGAAAAGCCGCCTTTCATCACCCGCACGCGGCCCCGTACACGCGGCAGTGGCGCGCCAAAACGCTGCTGTGCCGCGTCTTGCAAAAAGAGCACACCCAGGTCAAACGGAATCGAATCGAAGCCGCAGGAGAAGACGATACGTGCCCCGCTTTTTTGCGCCGGGCCTTGCAAAAGCGGGATCATCTGCGCCATCCACAAGGGTTCGCCACACAGGTCGACATAGTCGGTGCCGCTTTGCGCACAAGCGCGCGCAAGGGGTTCGCCATATTGTTGGTACGGTCCCACCGTGGTGATAACCACTTTGGTTTGCGCGACCAGAGTTTTAAGCGCCTCGGCAGACGATGCGTCCGCCACGATCAGCGGCAGCTCGTCGCCCGCGCCCAAGCTCTTACGGACTTCTTTGAGTTTCTCCAGACTGCGCCCGGCCATCGCCCAGCGCACGGGGTCATAGGCGCCGCCGGTTGAATAAGTTTTGAGCAGGTATTCGGCGACCAATCGCCCGGTGAATCCGGTCGCTCCGAAAACGATCACGTCGTAAATTTTTTGGGTCATGGCGGATGGTCGCATGAATCCGGGAGTTTGTGGTTTCCGGGGGAAAACCCGCAATGATTTGTGGTGCAAACTTGATATATTAGTGTTTACGAATATATGAATCAAAACGCGTGAATTCCACTACCCAGCCTGGCCTGATACAAAAGGCGCCAGAAAATTTCCTCAGTGCCAGCGGCGTCAAAACCGTGTTGGCAGAGGCGCGCCAGGGGCGGCGTGGGTTTTTGAGAGGCGCTTTTGTCTCGGCAAGCGCTGCGATTACGGCCGGTGGTGTGGGCGCCCAAACTCAAATTCAAACTCAGGCCCAGTCGCCTGCCCCGGAAGACGGCGACCCGAACATCCTCAACTTACCCGAACACAGCAAAGGTTTGGGCCAAGGCGTGGTGACCGACGGCTATGGCAAACCCTCCCAGTACGAAGCCAACGTGCAACGCCGCCAAAGCCCAGGGCTCACGCAAACCACGCAGTCTTCGGTTTCTTTTGCGCCCTTGCAATCACTGTTTGGCATCGTCACGCCGTCGGGCTTGCATTTTGAGCGGCACCATCAGGGCTGGTGGGATATCGACCCGCGCAAACACCGGCTGATGCTCAATGGCAGCGCACCGGGTTTTCTCAAAAAGGACATGATCTTCACACTGGATGACTTGATGCGCCTGCCCAGCGTCTCGCGTTTCCATTTCATTGAATGTGGTGCCAACACGGGCATGGAATGGGGCAATGTGGCGGTGCCCACAGCGCAATACACCCACGGTATGTTGTCGTGCAGCGAATTCACGGGCGTGCCTTTGATCATGTTGCTGGAAATGGCGGGCGCCGATTTCCAAAAAGGCAAATTCGTTTTGGCCGAAGGTGCCGATGGTTCGTCGATGACACGCACGATTCCACTAAGCCAAATTTTGAGTGGCGAAGTGCTGGTGGCTTACGGGCAAAACGGCGAAATGTTGCGCCCCGAAAACGGTTACCCACTGCGCCTGGTCGCGCCCGGCTTGCAGGGCGTGAGCTGGGTGAAATATCTGCGCCGCATCGAGTTGGGTGACCAGCCCTACGCCAGTAAAGACGAGGCTTTGCATTACATTGACTTGATGCCTTCTGGCAAACACCTGCAATATGCCAGCCTGCAGGAATGCAAAAGTGTGGTGACCACATCCTCGGGCGGGCAACGCCTGCTGACGCAAGGGTTTTACAACATCACGGGCCTGGCCTGGTCGGGGCGCGGCAAGGTGAAAAAAGTTGAGATTTCTGTGGATGGCGGTCGCAACTGGCGCACTGCGCGACTGGAGACGCCGGTGCTCTCAAAATGTCTGACACGCTTTAACTTTGACTGGCGCTGGGACGGCAGTCCCGCGCTGATACAAAGCCGCGCGACGGATGAAACCGGCTATGTGCAGCCGACGTACCGTCAAAACCGGGCCGCGCGAGGCAGCCGGTCGATTTACCACAATAACTCGATCCAGACCTGGCTGGTAGAGAGCGGCGGCGAGGTGAAAAATGTGCAACTCGCTTAAGTCAGCACGGCAACGCCCGTTGTTGGGCTTGCTGCTGCTTGTGCTGACAGGCTGGCTGTTTGCAAGCACAAGCCTGGCGCAAACGATTGGCAACAAGACGCGTGCGGCCGCTCACGATTTGGCCAAAATGGACGGCATTGGCCGCGTGGCGACTGCCAAAGAAGTCGCCGCGTGGGACATTGATGTGCGGCCCGACTTCAAAGGTTTGCCCAAAGGTGCAGGCACGGTGGCGCAGGGTCAGGACATCTGGGAGGCTAAATGCGCCAGTTGCCATGGCGTGTTTGGCGAGTCCAACGAAATTTTCAGCCCTTTGGTGGGTGGCACCACCGCGCAAGACATCAAAACCGGGCAGGTGGCGAGCCTCAAAGACAACTCATTTCCCGGTCGCACCACTTTGATGAAGCTGGCCACGGTCTCCACGCTGTGGGATTACATCAACCGCGCCATGCCCTGGAACGCGCCGAAATCCTTAACCGCCGACGAGGTGTACGCCGTGACAGCGTTTGTCTTGAATCTGGGCGGTGTAGTGCCCGACGATTTCACGTTGTCGCACAGCAACATCGCGCAGGTGCAGGCGCGACTGCCCAACCGCTCCGGCATGAGCACCGCGCACGGCTTGTGGCCAGGTGCCGAATTTGGCACCAAGAAAACGGGGCAAACCCTGGCCACGCCGTGCCTGACCCGCTGTGGCGCCGAACCCCAAGTGGCGTCCTCGATTCCCGCCTACGCCCGCAACGCGCACGGCAACCTGGCCGAGCAGAATCGCTTGGTCGGCGCGCAGCGCGGGGTCGATACGATGGTGGCGGTGGCACAGCCTGCCCCAAGCGGCGCAGCTGAGCCTTCCGCCAGTACTTCCGCCAACCTTGCCGCCAACTCCTCCCTTGCTTCAACCGGCAATACCAATAGCAACACCACCAGCAATCCAGCCAATAATGCCGCCGTCATCGCCCTGGCCAATAAACACAGTTGCACGGCCTGTCACGGCTTGACGCAGAAGCTGGTTGGCCCCGCTTTCAGCGAAATCGCAAAAAAACACCCGGGGCGTGTCGACTATTTGCTGGAGAAAATCGTTAAGGGAAGTGTCGGCGTCTGGGGCCCGATTCCCATGCCGGCGCAATCCCTGCCAGAAACGGACGCCCGGCGGGTGGCCCAATGGTTGGCCGCTGGGGCGCAGAAGTGACCAGCAGTCCGAAAGGTCAATGAAGCTAAGGGAAAATAGGGCCTCCGGGCCGACCTGAAACCACCGAAAATCGACGTAATCCCCGAATTTGAAGGAGCACACCATGCCAACCCGTCGCAAGACAATCCAACACAGCGCTGCCCTGGCAGGCCTGATGGCCGCCAGCGGCCTGTTTCCCCACTACGCGCACGCCTTCAACGCGCCCGCGTTTGACGCCAAAACCCTCAACGACACATTAAAAGCTTTGGGAGCGGGCGCGCCGCAAGCCAGTAAAGACGTGACCTTGACCGCGCCCGACATCGCTGAAAACGGTGCTGTGGTGCCGATGGGTGTGGCCACGACGCTGGCTGGCGTGAAGCAATTACTGCTGGTCGTAGAGAAAAACCCGTTCCCGCTGGTTGCGGTGTTCAACGTCAACGACAGCATCGAAGCCAACATGACCACGCGCGCCAAGATGGGCCAGTCCTCTGACGTGTACGCCGTGGCGATTACCAACGACGGCAAAGCTTTTTTCTCCAAGAAAGAAGTCAAAGTCACCCTGGGCGGCTGCGGCGGCTGATTTCGAGCCATATTTGCTGGCATACGTCGTTGCCCCTCCTAGCCGTGCTTCAGCACTGTCTTCGTCGGGGCGCCTAGTCTGCCAACAAATCTGACTCGAAATCCGTCAATCTAATTGTTTTTTCAGGAGTAAATCATGGCAGATCCGATGCGCATTCGCGCCCAGGCCCAAGGCGGCAGCGCCGTTGTGCGGGTTTTGATGGCCCACGAAATGGAAAGCGGCCAGCGCCGCGACGCAGCAGGCAAAGTGATTCCCGCTTGGCACATCACCAACGTGACGGCTAGCCACAACGGCAAAGCGGTGTTAACCGCAGAATGGGGCCCGGCGGTCGCCAAAAACCCGTTTTTGCAGTTCACCGTCAAAGGCGCGAAGGCAGGCGACAAAATAGCCGTGACCTGGAAAGACAACAAGGGCGACACCCGCACCGATGAAGCCACCGTGAGCTGATCGCCACCCTTGCCGGTTGTTTCATAAAAATTCGTTGGAGGCAAGCATGAGATTTCAAAACCGCGCTGCGGTCGCGTTGGCGTTCGGGGCAGGCGTTCTGTTGTGTTCGGCCAGCGTGTGGGCACAAAAGTCTTCGGCAGACGGCATCGCCGAGTACCGCGCCATGTTGGCTGATGGCAACCCGGCCGATCTGTTTGAAGCCAAGGGCGAAGCCTTGTGGGCGCAAAAACGCGGTCCCAAAAACGCGTCGCTAGAAAAATGCGACTTGGGCAAAGGCCCGGGTGTGGTGAAGGGCGCTTTTGTTGAACTGCCGCGTTATTTTGACGACACCAAAAAGGTGCAGGATTTGGAGTCGCGGCTGGTCAGTTGTATGGAAACCCTCCAGGGTTTTAATGCCTCAGAGATTGCCAAAACCGCGTTTGGCCGGGGCGAGCAAAACAATGTGACAGCGCTGGCCACCTGGGTGTCTGCGGAATCGCGCGGCATGACATTTAACCTGCCGCAATCCCGTGTCGAAGAAAAAACCATGTACGAAGTGGGCAAGCGCATTTTCTTCGCCCGGGGGGGCACGCATGATTTTTCCTGCGCTTCCTGCCATGGTGAAGACGGCAAACGCATCCGCCTGCAAGACTTGCCCAATCTGCAAAAAAACCCCGGCGCGGGCAACGGCTTTGGCGCCTGGCCCGCGTACCGCGTCTCCAACGGGCAAATGTGGGGCATGCAACTTCGCCTGAATGACTGTTACCGTCAGCAGCGTTTTCCGTATCCGGTGTTTGGCAGCGATGCGACGATTGCGTTGGGCGTGTACCTTGGCGTGAACGGCAAAGGCGGCGAATCGATTGCGCCTGCGATCAAGCGTTGATGTGGCGGGTGGAATCGTGGTTGGATATCACGCATTGAAGAGTGGCAATTCAATTTTAATTTTCATCCGGATTTGATGTAATTAACACCCATGTTAATTATGATATCGAAAAAGGTGTTTTCAGGCTTGTGAGAGCAGTATTTATGAAAAATCGGCATCTAGGTCTCGTGTTTATTGGGCTGTTAGCTACGTTTTTAGTAGCAAGTTGCGCCTCGATTCCAGCGCCGGCCGAGCTCGATGCTCTGGCCGCGAAGATGATGAAAGAGTCGTTTCGCGACGAAGGCACGGTCACCGTGGGCAGGCTGGTGCAAGACGACTCGAATAGAGAGTGCAGCACGGCGGACATGAATGGCAAACCCATCGACGAAAAGCAAGGCAAAGCCATTGAAGAGGCCAACTTCAAGACGATCAAGTGGCCGTCTGATGGCAAATTCATTGGCGACTGGCGTGAAGGTGAACGTATTGCGCAAAGCGGCCGTGGCCTGACCTGGACCGACGACGCCCGCCAAGCCAATGGTGGCAATTGCTACAACTGCCACCAGATCAGCAAGGCCGAAATCTCCTTTGGCACGATTGGCCCCAGCCTTTACAACTACGGCAAGATTCGCGGTGTGGCAGACCCCGCGAGCGCTGCCTCCAAGCCCATCGTCGAATACACCTGGGGCAAGATTTACAACAGCAAGGCCTACAACGCCTGCTCGAATATGCCGCGTGCGGGTCATGCGGGCATCTTGAACGAGACGCAGATTCGGCATATTGTGGGTCTGTTGCTCGATCCCCAATCACCAGTGAACCAATAGCGCCAAAAAGCGAATGCAGGATCCGCCCAAAACCCGATTCGTTCGGGTTTTTTAAAGTGTCGAATATCAGCCAATACTGAACTATGAATCTGACCACTCGTGAATTCATGCAGGTGCTGGGCGCGGGCACGATGGCCGGCCTCGGACTGGGCGCCTATGCCGACGCCGACGCGGCGACGGCGTCACAGGGCTTGTACGACATTCCCAAATTCGGCAACGTGCATTTTTTGCACATGACGGATTGCCACGCCCAGCTCAAGCCGATCTATTTCCGCGAACCCAGCGTGAACCTTGGTTTCGGCACCATGAAGGACCAACTCCCACACCTGGTGGGCGAACATTTGCTCAAGACGGCCAAGGTGCGCCCCGGCACCGCAGAAGCGCACGCGCTGACGTACCTGAATTTTGAAAAAGCGGCGCGGCGGTACGGCAAGGTCGGTGGCTTCGCACATTTGGCGACCCTGGTCAAACGCTTGAAGGCCAGCCGCCCCGGTGCATTGCTGCTCGATGGCGGCGACACCTGGCAAGGCTCCGGCACCGCACTTTGGACGCAGGGGCAGGACATGGTCGAGGCCTGCAAATTGCTCGGTGTCAATGTGATGACCGGCCACTGGGAGTTCACCCTCGGGCAAGCGCGGGTGAAGGAAATTGTCGACAAAGACTTCGCGGGTCAGATTGAATTCATCGCCCAGAACATCAAGACCAATGATTTTGGCGACCCGGTGTTCAAGCCCTATGTGATGCGCGAGATGAACGGCATTCTCTGCGCCATCATCGGCCAGGCCTTCCCCTACAGCCCGATTGCCAACCCGCGTTACCTGATGGCCGAGTGGGGCTTTGGCATTCAGGAAGAGTCGATGCAAAAAACCGTCGATGAAGCCCGCAGCAAAGGCGCGCAGGTGGTTTTTCTGCTTTCGCACAATGGTATGGACGTCGATTTGAAGATGGCCAGTCGCGTGACCGGCATCGACGCCATCATGGGCGGCCATACCCACGACGGCATGCCCGTGGCCAGCATCGTCAGCAACGCCACAGGCAAAACCATCGTCACCAATTCCGGATCGAACGGCAAATTTTTGGGCGTGCTCGATTTGGACGTGCGCGGTGGCAAAGTGCAGGATTTCCGTTACAAACTGCTGCCGGTTTTTGCCAATATGCTCCCGGCCGACAAAGCCATGGACGCCCTCATCCAAAAGGTGCGCGCGCCTTATGAGGCCAAACTCAACGAAAAGCTGGCCGTGAACGACGGCTTTTTGTACCGCCGTGGCAATTTCAACGGCACAGGAGATCAATTGTTGCTGGACGCCATGATGGACGTGCAAGGTGCCGAAATCGCCTTTTCGCCTGGCTTCCGATGGGGCACAAGTTTGCTGCCAGGCCAGGCCATCACCCGCGAATGGCTGATGGACATGACCGCCATCACCTACCCCTACACCACCCTCACGCAGATGACCGGCCAGACCATCAAAGCCGTGCTCGAAGACGTGGCCGACAACTTGTTCAACCCTGACCCGTATTATCAGCAGGGCGGTGACATGGTGCGCGTAGGCGGCCTGCAATACACCTGCAACCCGACTGCGACTATGGGTCAACGGATTGACGACATGCGCCTCAATGGCCAACTGATCGAGGCCGATCGCACCTACAAAGTGGCTGGCTGGGCGCCCGTGTCCGAAGAAGCCAAAACCACTGGCGGCAAGCCGATCTGGGACTTGGTCGAACCCTGGTTGAAGTCGCGCGGGCATGTCAAACCACGCAAGCTCAACACGCCCAAAATGGTGGGCGTTGGCCACAATTTGGGTGCGGCGGGTTGAATATTGCGCAGCGTGGCGCCAGATAGTCTGCAGACTGATTTTTCAATCTCTCCATTTCCCTGCATAATTTCACCTTAAACCTCCGCGCGCGCGAGTGATGCGCGCAAGGGAACCAAGAGGCACCCCATGAGCAGACACCCACGACACAACAGCGGCACTGAGTACAAAGATACAAGAGACGCCAAGTCGGGCCTCGCCACTTCACATGGTGGCCTTTACGACCGCAACGGCCCGATTCCTGTGCCAGATGCCCACGAGAGCGATACCGAGTCGGCCTGGGCACTGTTTGAAGAATCTGTCATGTTGCAAGACAATCCGCATCCTGTCAAAGCACCACCGCAGCCCAAATTCGAAGAAACCAAGTCCGATGCCACCGGCTTTGAGCCGACTGATTTTGGCAGTTCGGGTTACGACACCACACGTGCTGCGCCGCTGAAGCCGTGATCCGGGACGGCGCCACCCCCTGACCACCTACGCTGCCTACGCCTCTGACCCCACCTTGTCGCGGGGCAGACGTTTCTCGGAGCCGGACGCCCCTACGCGCACTGCGTTTCAGCGGGACCGCGACCGCATCGTGCATTCCACGGCGTTTCGCCGCCTGGTCTACAAAACTCAGGTGTTTTTGAATCACGAAGGAGACCTGTTTCGCACCCGGCTCACACATTCGCTGGAGGTGGCGCAACTGGGGCGCTCGATTGCGCGCAGCCTGCAATTGAACGAGGACCTGGTAGAGGCCATCGCGCTGGCGCACGACCTCGGGCACACGCCGTTTGGGCACGCCGGGCAGGACGCCCTCAACGCCTGTATGACCGAACATGGCGGCTTCGAGCACAACCTGCAAAGCCTGCGTGTGGTCGACGAGTTGGAGCAGCGTTACCCGCAATTCGACGGCCTGAACCTGAGTTTTGAGGCCCGTGAAGGTGTTTTGAAACATTGCAGCCGTATCAATGCCGAGTTGCTCGAAGCCCAAGCGCTCGCTGACTGGCGAACCAACGCCGATGCTTTGCAGCGCAGCGAAGGCGAGTTCAAGGGCGGCGTGGCCAGCCGCTTTTTGGCCCACACCCAGCCCAGCCTGGAAGCCCAGTTGTGCAATTTGGCCGATGAGATCGCCTACAACGCGCACGATATTGACGATGGTGTGCGCTCTGGCCTCATCACACTGAAACAGCTCGAAGAAGTGCCTTTGTTTGAGCAACATCGCCAGCAGACCTTGAAGGATTTTCCGCATTTGGGTGCCAACCCCGCGCCCAGGCGCTTATTGTTTGAGGCTATCCGGCGCATGCTCAGCAGCCAAGTGTACGACGTGATCGCTGCGACGCGTGAGAAACTGGTGGTTTGTGGCGCCCAAAGTGCAGACGACATCCGCCAAATGCCGCCGCTCGTGCAGTTCGGCCCGGCCATGTTGGAAGGTTCAAAGCAGCTGAAGCAGTTTTTGATGCGCAACCTGTATCGGCATCCGCAGGTGATGCAAACCACCGGCTTGGCCCGCCAGGTCGTGCGCGACCTGTACGCTGCCTACATGGCGTCACCGAATGAGATGCAGGCTGACTTCGCCGAACGCGTCCGCCTGGCGCAAGCGACGTCTGGGGCCGACTCCTTCAACCCGGGTTCAGGCACCGGTTCGAGCACTACTTCGAGCAGGGGTTCAAGCGCACGCGTGGTGGCCGATTACATTGCCGGCATGACCGACCGCATGGCCTCGCGGGAACACGAGCGTTTGTGCGGCGTGCGCCTGTTGCCGTGACGGTCAACCCCGTGGGTGTCAGCGGCAGCCAACGCCGCTTTTTAGGGGTCGATCCAGCCTATGTAGTGATACTGGCGGGGGTCAGTGCTGCCCTGCACATGACCAAACTGATTCCCGCCCTGCCGGTCATTCAACGCGAACTGGCCTTGAGCCTGGTGGATGCCGGGTTTTTGCTTTCGGCAGTCCAAGTGACCAGCATGTTGCTGGGTTTGGTGATTGGGCTGATGGCCGACCGCTACGGCGCACGGCGCAGCATGATGACTGGCTTGGCTGTGTTGGTGGTGGCGTCGATGTTGCCGTATCTTTCGAGTTCAGTGGCGCTTTTGCTGGCCAGTCGCGCCTTGGAAGGGTTTGGGTTTTTACTGGTCAGCGCGCCTGCGCCAGGGCTGATTCGCCGCCTGGTTGCCGCCGACCGCATAGGGCAATTACTCGGCATATGGAGCTCTTACATACCGTTTGCCACGGCGCTGGCTTTGTTGTGCGGGCCTTTTGTGATTCTGGTGGCTGGTTGGCAGATGTTGTGGTTGGTGTTGGCGATCTTGTCGCTGCTCGTGGGCATGGCGGTCTGGGTGCTTGTGCCTGCGGACCCGCCGCCGCAACGGGGCAAAGCCCAAGCCGTTGAAAATCTCTGGCCGCGCTTGCGTCTTACTTTGTCCAGCCCCGGCCCCTGGCTGGTGGCGTTGTGTTTTGCAGTGTACTCCAGCCAATGGCTCGCCGTCATTGGTTTTTTGCCGACGCTTTACGCGCAGGCGCAGATTGCCAGCGCGTGGGCAGCGGTGTTGACGGCGCTGGTGGCCGCTGTGAATATCATTGGCAATCTGATGGCTGGCCGACTTTTGGCTGCAGGCCGATCAGCGCCCACTTTGCTCTACGTCGGTTTTTCGGTGATGGCCGCGACGACTTTGCTGGCCTATGCCGACTTGAGCGCCTGGCTGGACGCTACGAGCCTCGCTGCCCTGCGTTATGGCGCACTGCTGGTCTTTTCGACCGTGGCTGGCATCATTCCGGGCACACTTTTCGCCTTGGCGGTGCGCCTGGCACCGAGTGAAGGCACAGTGGCGACGACGGTCGGCTGGATGTTGCAATGGTCCTCACTAGGCCAGTTTCTCGGCCCGCCCGCGGTCGCCTGGGTGGCCAGCCAAGCGGGCGGCTGGCAATGGACGTGGGTGGTCACCGGCCTGTGCGCGATGGCCGGGTTAGCCGTGGCGCGAAAAGTGTCGCATTTGTTGCGTTGATGTGGATTGACAGGTGTTGGCTGCGCTGACGTTGGCTGCAACTCTGCCCCAGTCATGGTGCAATACGACTTTATGCCAATGCCTTTATCACCTCGATCAACCGATCAATCGCTTGATGCAACTTCCCGCCTCGACGATGAAATCGCCATGACCACTGCCGTGGCTGAAACCCAGCGCTGGTTAGAGCGCGCGGTGATCGGCTTGAACCTGTGCCCATTTGCCAAAGCGGTCTATGTGAAGGGCCAAATTCACTATGCAGTGAGCCACGCCCAGACGCCTGATGCGCTGCTGATCGACCTCGCCGTGGAGATGAAAAACCTGCAAACCGCCGACGCGATAAACCGCGACACCACGCTGCTGATCGCGCCCTGGTGTCTGCCGGAGTTTCTGGATTTCAACGCCTTTCTGGACCAGGCGGATCACCTGCTGAATGACTTGGATTTGGTCGGCATTTTTCAAATCGCCAGTTTTCACCCGCAGTATGAATTTGCCGACGCGCCGCCTGGCGACGTCAGCCATTTCACCAACCGTGCCCCGTACCCCATGCTGCACCTGCTGCGTGAAGACAGCGTGGCGCGTGCCGTCGATGCCTTCCCCGAAGCCGACGCGATTTATGGCAAAAACATGGCGACGTTGCGGGCCTTGGGCTTGGCAGGTTGGATGGCCCTGGACGTGGGTGGCCGTTTGAGCGGCGACAACAAAACGGTGAAGCTCGGTAAATTCGGCAATTCGGGGCGATGATGTAGTGATGAAAGTGAAATCACCCCTGAACCCGAAAACTGCGACTGCGCAGAATTCAGGCCAATTGCCGCCTGAGGTTCGCCCCGGCCAGTCCGTGGAACTGCTCAAAGAGCTGCACATCCTGACCCGCGACGGCAAGCTCAACCAGGACTCGCGGCGCAAACTCAAACAGGTCTACCACCTCTACCAGTTCATCGAAAAACTATTGTTGGAGTTACCCGATGCGGGTAAGCACGCAAGCTTGGCATACCACGGCGCGGGCAAGTCGTACCTCGGGTTCATCCTGTACGACCTGTTTTTCAAGGCGCAGGCGGCGTCTGACGAACCTGCGTCAGGCGCAATACCACCGTCAACGCTACCCGCAACACGATCCGCAAAAGGTCCGACATCACCCCGGGCTGACACGCCGGGCGGCCACATCTATGGCATCGAGTCACGCGCCGAGCTGGTCACCCAATCGCAAGACCTTGCAAGGCGGCTGGGTTTCACCCGCATGTCTTTTTTGAACCAAAGCGTGGCAGAGTCGGCCCATTCAACTGACATGCCAGACCGCATCGATGTCGTCACCGCCCTACACGCCTGCGACACCGCGACGGACGATGCCATTGCCTTCGGCCTGCAAAAACACGCCACATTTATGGTGCTGGTGCCGTGTTGCCAAGCCGAGGTGGCGCGGGTATTAGGCGGCTCGAAAGCCTTGAGCCTGGCGCGCACTCCCTTGGCCGAGCTGTGGCGCCACCCGCTGCACACGCGCGAAATGGGCAGCCAGATCACCAACGTGTTGCGCTGTTTGTACCTGGAGGCCAGTGGTTACCAAGTGACCGTGACCGAACTCGTGGGCTGGGAGCACAGCCTGAAAAATGAATTGATTCTGGCGCGTTACACCGGTCACAGAAAGCGTGCGGCGGCTGAGCGTCTGGCGGCTATTGTGCGGGAATTTGGGCTGGAAGAGTTGCTGCAGACCAGGTTCAAGTTGCCTGCGCTGGCCAATGCGCCAGAAGCGATCACGTGATTCCAATGCCAACGCATTCGTGAACGCGGTTGTGCCTCTTGGCCGCACCGAACCAATGTCTTTGGCGGTACGCCGAGTTCACCCAAGATAAGCAAAAGGAGTGAGTGGTGGGGCCGAAACCGCCGGCTACGGTGACCAAATGTAGTGAGCGCAATTAGCGCAACGTCATATTTCGATGGTTTAATTATCACTTTGCCGCGCTGGTAGCGGGTCTTGTACATTTTTACCTTTGGAGGTCACGATGGGCTTACTGGATCAAGTGATTGGCGCCGCAGGCGCGATGATGGGCGGACAACAACAGCAACAGCCTCAACAGGGCGGCCTGGGTGGCATGTTGGGCGGGCTGGGTGGCGCTGGCGGGCTGGCGGCCTTGCTTCCGGTCATCGCAGGCATGTTGAGCAATGACAGCCAACACGGCGGCTTGGGCGGATTGCTGGAAAAATTCAACCAGGCGGGCCTCGGGGACGCGGCCAAGTCCTGGGTGGGCACTGGGGAAAACGCCCCAATTTCGGGCGACCAACTCAGCAGCGTCCTGGGTGGCGACATGATGGGCCAATTGGCCTCCAAACTTGGCATGAACCAAGGCGACGCCGCCGGTTCGTTGGCTCAAATGTTGCCGGGGATCATCGACAAACTGACCCCCCAAGGCCAAGCGCCTGCGGGCGGCCTGGGCAATTCGGGCGACCTGATGGGCATGCTCGGCGGATTGTTGAACAAAAGCTGATCGAAGTTTGGGGCAGCTTCCAAGCTGCTTCAAAACTGCGCCAAAGCCTATAGCGAGGCCAAATCGTACCTATATTGGGTACGATTTGGCCTTTTTGTCGTCTCAAGATAGTTCTTTAGAGTTTTTTGGCCGCTAGGTCTCGTAAAAATTGTATAGTTAGCTATTAAATATATAGCGTTACGCGAAATCAAGCTTCGAAAAAATTAATTGGGGTCAGATTCCAATTATCATGATACGGAATATTCCTCGATTTCTCATCCTTCACCCGTTTATTCACGCCCCTGACGCCGCATCATGGCCCGACTCCCGCGTTTGACTCTGCCTGGCTACCCGCACCACGTCATCCAGCGCGGCAACAACCGCCAAGACATTTTTGCCTCCAATGGCGACCGTCAGTTCTTACTCAATTTGATCGCCGAAAACGCTGAAAAATTCGGCGTTGCCATCCACGCCTACGTGTTGATGAGCAACCATTTACATTTGCTGGCCACGCCTGACACATCGGAAGGTTTGCCCAGTTTGATGCAGGCAGTGGGGCGGCGATATGTGCGGCTGTTCAACGACGCGCACGGCCGCACAGGCACGCTGTGGGAGGGGCGCTACAAATCAACTTTGATCCAGACCGATCGCTATCTGCTGGCCTGCATGGCCTACATCGACCTGAACCCGGTGCGAGCAGGGATTGCCTCCGCGCCTGAAGAGTACGCTTGGTCCAGCTACGGCCATTACGCGGGTCTGCGGGTGGATCCCCTGGTCACGCCGCATCCGTTGATCTGGCAGCTTGGCAACACCCCTTTTTCACGCGAAGCGGCGTATGTCAGTCTGGTGCAGGCGGGCATTTCGGAGGAACAAAAACGAGAACTCACGCAGTCGGCCTTGCGCGGCTGGGCGCTGGGAGAGGCTGATTTTGTGGCGCAATTGCAGCTAAAAACAGAACGCCGGGTGTTGAAATCGGGTGCAGGCCGCCCAAGATTGCCGCCGAAGCCAACTGAAAAATAGATGGAAAAAGCTCTGCACTCATGAAAGAGTGCTCCCGTTTTTAATCTGTCCCTAATTAATTGTTGATAAAAAAATTCAACAATTAATTGGAATCTGACCCTAATTAATTTGTTTGGAAACCATGTTGCGCTGCACTAAAATTGCCCTCCCCACGGAATTTCAGGAGTGCGCTTGTGACCACAACAGCTGCAGAGATCGCCCATCTCCAACAACACGGGCTT
>JANOXL010000063.1:0-20609 GCA_031418395.1 Rhodoferax sp.
CTGCTCAAGGCCGCCACGCCGGGGCCCTACACCTTCATCCTGGAAGCCAGCAAAGAGGTGCCGCGCCGGCTCAGCCACCCGCAGCGCAAAACCATTGGCTTGCGGGTGCCAGAGCATCGGGTGCTGAGTGAATTGCTGACCCTTCACAACGGCCCTTTGTTGGCGACCACCTTGATCCCGCGCGGTGAATCCGAACCCCTGAACGACGCTCACGAGATCCGCGAGCGATACGAACATGACGTGGCCGCCGTGCTGGATGCCGGCGCCTGTGCACTGGAGGCCACGACGGTGATCGATTTGAGCGAGGGTGCACCGGTGGTGGTGCGTGAAGGGCGTGGGTCACTCGCCGCCTTAGGCTTGTAAAAACACTCTGAGACAATCACTTCATGGATCCTACTGAACTCATCCGCACCGTCCTGATTTACGCCATCCCGGTGCTCTTTGCCATCACCGTCCACGAGGCGGCGCACGGTTATGCGGCACGGCATTTTGGCGACGACACCGCCTATGTGATGGGCCGCATCACCCTCAACCCGATCAAACACATTGACCCGGTGGGCACGATTTTGATGCCCCTGATGTTGTATTTCGCCACCTCAGGGGCCTTTCTGTTTGGTTACGCCAAACCTGTGCCGGTGCGTTTTGGCAATCTTCGCAACCCCAAACGCGACATGATCTGGGTGGCTTTGGCGGGACCTGGAGCGAACCTGGTGCAAGCGCTGCTGTGGGGCATTCTGTTCTATATGCTGACGGGGATGGGCCTGAGCGAACCCTTCTTTATCAAAATGTGCCAGGGCGGCATGCTGGTCAACGTGGTCATGTTCGTATTCAACCTGTTTCCATTGCCGCCACTCGATGGTGGGCGCATTCTGGTAGGTTTGTTGCCCTACCGGCAAGCCGAACTCGTCTCGCGGGTTGAGCCTTGGGGGTTTTTCATCGTCATGGCGCTGGTCGTGATGGGTGTTGTCAGCAAGCTGTGGATGCAACCTCTGATGGCGTTGACATTCGGAGCGCTAGACATCGTTCTGGCACCGCTGGCCTGGCTAGCCAATTGAAATATCTAATTTAAAAAAAACATGAGCGTGACACGTTTTCTCACCGGCATCACCACTTCCGGCACACCCCACCTGGGCAACTATGTGGGCTCCATCCGCCCTTCGGTGCGGGCCAGCCAACGCGCGGACGTGGAAAGTTTCTATTTCCTGGCGGACTACCACGCGCTGATCAAAATCGACGAGCCCGCGCGCATCCAGCGCTCGACACTGGAGATTGCAGCAAGTTGGCTCGCGGCAGGGCTTGATCCTTCGCGTGTCACCTTTTATCGCCAGTCAGATATTCCGGAAATTCCCGAACTCACCTGGCTCTTGACCTGCGTCTGCGGCAAAGGCATTTTGAACCGCGCGCATGCGTACAAGGCCGCAGTCGATAAAAACCTGGCCGCAGGCGCTGAGGCCGAGGCCGACATCAACACGGGCCTCTTCATGTACCCGGTGTTGATGGCTGCCGACATCATCATGTTCAATGCGCACAAAGTGCCGGTAGGCCGCGATCAGGTGCAACACCTGGAGATGACGCGCGACATGGCGGCCAGTTTCAACCACCGCTATGGCGAACATTTTGTGCTCCCGGATGTCGTAATTGAGGACAACGTCGCTACCTTGCCGGGCCTGGACGGCCGCAAGATGAGCAAGAGTTATGACAACGCGATTCCACTCTTCGCGTCGCGTGACGAACTCAAAAAGCTGATCGCCGGCATCGTCACCGACTCGCGCGCGCCCGGCGAGGCCAAAGAAGTGGAAGGCTCTTCGCTGTACCAGATCTACCAGGCCTTCGCCTCAGACGAAGAAAGCGCTGCGTTGCGCCAGGCCTATGCCGATGGCATTGCCTGGGGCGATGCCAAGCAACGCCTGTTTGAACGTATCGACCGTGAAATTGCACCCATGCGCGCTACCTACCAGGCGCTGATGGCCGACCCAGCCAAAGTCGAGGCCATTTTGCTGGCGGGGGCAAAAAAGGCCCGCGCTTTGTCACAACCTTTCATGGCGCGCCTGCGCAACGCCGTTGGCCTGCGTGACTTGCGCGAGGTCAACAAAACGAATCAAACCAAAACCGCCAAAACCGCGCTCCCCAGTTTTAAACAATACCGGGAAAACGACGGCAAGTTTTACGTCAAACTGGTCGACGCAGCAGGTAAATTGCTGTTACAAAGTTCGGGTTTTGATTCACCCAAAGATGCGGGCAAGGCCGTTAAGGCCGTGCAGCTTGAGGGCGCTGCGCTGGGCACGCTAGGTCTGGCCGAAGGCGTCGAACTTGGAATGGTTCAGGCAGCTTTGCAACAACTTCGGGACGCCGCCGCATAGTTCTGCGCGGAAGGGCCACTGATACAATGGCGCCACCTGGAGAGATGGCAGAGTGGCCGAATGTACCTGACTCGAAATCAGGCGTACCGCAAGGTACCGTGGGTTCGAATCCCACTCTCTCCGCCAAAATGTTGACCGCCTGATCCGGCCTCCAAAGTCCGCATCAGGTTTTTTTTTGGATTTTTCAGAGGCGATGCGTAATATCCGGTCGGACGCCCATTCGATTCGCAGCGATGCCGTGGAAAAGTTGCGCTCGAACCATCGCGAACAACAGGTGGTTCTTGACAGTGCCGGTGTGGGTATAGCCCTGATCAAGCAGCGCAAAGTCCAACGCTGCAACCAGCGCTTTGCCGAAATTTACGGTTACCCTGACGCATCAAGCATCTTGGGAATCAGCAGCGTCTTGCTTTACCCTGATGAGGCGGCCTTCAAGGCATTGGGCAAAGCCGCCTACCCGGTCATGGCAACCGGGCAGGCCTACAAAACCGAAATCCAGATCTTGCAGCGCGGTGGCCAATTGCGCTGGGCCAATTTAACAGGCAAATTGATCAATGCGGCCGACCCGGACGAAGGGTCGATCTGGATCGTTGACGACATCAGCGACCAAAAAGCGGCCCAGGCCCATTTGCAAACGGTGATGTTTGAGCAAAGCCTCATTCTTGACAACGCCATGGTGGGCATCGTTTTCTTGCGGGACCGCAAGGTGACGCTGTGCAACCGGAGTTTCGAAACACTTTTTGGTTACGAACGTGGGGAGCTTAATGGCAGTTCGTCGCGCCAATGGTATTTGACAGAACAAGACTGGCTCGATGGCGGGGCGCGCTGTTACGCACCCTTCGCCGCAGGTGAAGCATTTCAAGGCGAAATGCTTTTGCGTCGTAAAGATGGCTCCCCTATCAACTGTGAGGTACGTGCCAAGGCGATCGACCCGTCCAATCCCACCAGTGGGTCGATCTGGATCACGATGGACATCACGGCCCGCAAACACGCGGAGACTGAACTGATTCGGGCTCGTGAGGACCTGGAGAAATTGGTAGATCTGCGCACCACAGAACTCAAAAATACGGTCAAGGAACTAGAGGTCAAGGCCGAGCAGCAAAAGTGTTCCGAACGCCACATCAAACAGTTGGCCCATTTCGACGCATTGACCGGATTGCCTAACCGCCTGTTGCTCAACGAGCGCTGCAACCATGACCTGAGTATGGCCCAGCGCAATCAGCATCAAGTAGCGCTAATGTTCCTGGATTTGGACCATTTCAAAATCATCAATGACTCCCTGGGCCACCGGGTTGGCGACAACGTGCTTGTGGAGTTGGCAGGGCGGCTCAAGTCCGTCATGCGCGAGCAAGATACGGTGGCGCGATTGGGCGGCGACGAATTCATTTTGCTGCTGCCGGACACCCAAGCCGCCGGTGCCGCACGGGTCGCTGAGCGTGTGTTGCAAGTCGCACAACAACCTTTGCTCATTGAACACCATGAACTGAGCGTGACGCCATCCATCGGCATTGCCATGTTTCCCGAAGACGGCCAGGATCTGGACACCCTCTCGAAATGCGCCGATGCAGCCATGTACCGTGCCAAGGCGGATGGCCGCAACGGGTATCGCTTCTTTACAGACGAAATTCAGGCGGTATCGGATCGCACCTTGGCTTTGGGCAACGCACTTCGTCGTGCGCTGGAGCGGCATCAGTTTGAATTGCACTACCAGCCACAAATATCGTTGGAAACTGGCAAAACGGTTGGCGCTGAAGCTTTGCTTCGCTGGCATCACCCAGAGCTAGGCTCGGTATTGCCGTCGGAATTTATTCCGCTAGCGGAAAGTAGCGGATTAATTTTGCCCATCGGCGAATGGGTCATTGACACGGCCATTACCCAATTGGCAAGCTGGATGCAGCGCGGCATGGCACCGATGACGCTCTCGGTGAACTTGTCGTCGGTGCAGTTTCGCCAGTCCAACCTGCCGCAACTCGTGGCCGACAAACTCAATCAAGCGGGCGTACCCGCCGCGATGTTTGGCCTTGAGTTGACTGAAAGTGTCGCAATGACCAACCCGCAGGCCGCCATCGCCATCATGGATGACTTCCATGATCGGGGCATCCGAATATCCATCGACGATTTTGGTACCGGATATTCGTCCTTGAGTTACCTGAAGCGTTTCCAGATCGACAAACTCAAAATCGACCAATCCTTTGTACGGGATATCGAGCATGATCCAGACGACAAGGCAATTGTTCACGCCATCATCAGCATGGCGGCAAACCTCGGGCTTGAAACACTGGCTGAAGGTGTCGAAACTCAGGGCCAACTTGATTTTTTGCGTGCCAAAGGGTGTACCCAGGCCCAGGGTTACTTCTTCAGCAAGCCGGTTCCGCCCGCGCAGTTCGAGGCCTATGTGCGGGGTTCAACCATGTGATTGCGTTGGGCGATCGAGGGAAACAGTTTCCACCAAATCGCTGCGATCATGAGGGTCGCCACCCCGCCCACCATCACTGAACCCACCGGCCCCCACCAGGCGGCGGTGACGCCGGACTCAAATTCACCCAATTGGTTTGATGCACCGATAAATATCGAGTTGACGGCGCTGACGCGCCCACGCATGGCGTCCGGGGTTTCAAGTTGCACCAGGGTTTGGCGCACTACCACGTTGACCATATCCGCTGCACCTGAAAAAGCCAGCATCAACATCGACAACAAAAAACTCTCCGACACTGCAAACACCATCATGGCTGCACCGTAGGCAGCCACCGCCATCAGCAGCTTGGGACCCACCCGGGTTTTGAGGGGCCAACGGGCCAGCACAATCGAGATAAACAGGGCGCCGACGGCGGGCGCACTGCGCAAAAAACCCAGGCCCATGGGGCCAACATGCAAAATGTCTTTGGCAAACATCGGCAGTAAAGCCGTCGCACCACCCAACACACCCGCCAGCAAATCGAGCGACAACGCGCCTAGCAGTAATTTGCGATCCAGTACGAATTTGACACCGGCAAATAATGTCGCCCAAGTCGTGGGTTCCTGTTTCGCGGGGGCAATGCGAATGTTGAGCCGCAGCATCAAAACGAACCCGATTAAGGACAGCACGGCGCAAGTGGCATACACCATGCTGGCTCCTGCCGCAAATATCAGCCCGCCCAAAGCAGGGCCGCCCACGACCGCAGCCTGAATACCTGCTGCACTAAAGGCGGTCGCGCGAGCCAGCAACACCTGTGGTACCAAAAGCGGCGTCAAAGACTGCTGCGCTGGCATTTGAAATGCCCGCACGACGCCGACGATAACCGACAAGCCCAGAAGCAATTCACGTGAAACGGCCGGAAACCATTCGGTCACTGGGCGGATCGCGGTCCACGGCGCTACCCAGGACGCCGAACCCGACAATTGCACCGAACCCGCCATCAACAGCAAGGCCATCAACAATTGTGCAAAGAGGCAACAGGCAACGATGTGAATGCGCTGTAGCCGGTCAGCCACGTGCCCGGCTGGCAAAGTCAGCACCAAGGCTGGGACAAACTGATAGAGGCCAACAAGCCCCAAATCCCAAGCGCTGCCGGTCAACTCGTACATTTGCCAACCCAGTGCGACCAGCAGCATCTGATTGCCAGTAGTGCCAAACAAACGGGCACACCAGACGTTGACAAACGCGCGCTGGCCCATGAGGCTGGCAAAACTGTCGGGGATCGGGGAAGTCAGGGTAAAACTCGCCGCGTAAAAGCGAGTATGAGAACGAATACTGGGGCGAGTTTCAGAAGAAAAGAAGGGTGGAATTCGTGGGTGACTGAAAAACGCTACTTGCGAATCGCCGCCAGAACGTCTACTCGTTTGAGCAACTCGCGGTCATTCCAGGGTTTCTTGAAAATGCCGTAAAGGCCTTGAATGTTGTGTACCCGCGCCTGCATTTCGTCATGGCCGGTAATGGCAATCACGGGTAGGTCCTCGGTCTCCAAGCTGCCTTGAATGGCCGCAATCAGTTCAAAACCGTCCATGTTGGGCATTTCAAGATCGGTGATAACCACTGAAAATTTGGTCTTCGCAATGGCCTCCAAAGCCTCCACGCCGTCATTTGCAGTCGCGACCTCGTAGCCCTGGGTTTCAAACAATTTGCGGAGTTTTGCGCGAGGTACGGCGGAGTCATCCACTACCAGAATGCGGATTTTGGCGGCCATGGCCGCTTCAATCGTGCTCCCCAAACCCCCGGTCTTGCGCAGGTCGAACACCTGGGTTTTTTCATGAACGCTGATCGGCAGATCGATACCGCCGCCGGGCGAAACACTCACGCCATGCGCGGGCGGGCTGGCCTCAAAATTTGCGGCTTGACCGATCGGAATGTCAATCGATTCTGCCGACTCCGCTCGCCCGCCAATGGGTGGAGGTTCCGGGATATCGGGGATTTGATCGCTGCCACCGCGGCGCAGACCAAAAAATATCAGCAGCAGCCCGATAGGCACGGCTATCGCAAACGGCACCAAATAGGCCTGAAACAGTTCAGCAAAATTGAACATCATAGGGTTCGGTTTCGTCCTCTTGGTGGCGTGTTTGGAGTTGTGTTCTTGGAATAGCGCTTCGAGCCGTCAACGGCGACACAGTGAGTATCAATCGCAAAACACAGGCGGTCAAGCCAGGCAGGCTTCCAGGCGTGGCGTGGGCGTCACGCTGCCGGGGCCCTCAAGGCACCAAGACCGCCCATATAAGGCAACAAGGCGGCAGGAATTGTCACCGAGCCGTCCGCATTCTGGTAGTTTTCCAGCACCGCCACCAAGGTGCGCCCTACCGCCAGGCCTGACCCGTTCAAGGTGTGTACCAGCTCGTTTTTGCCCAGGGCGTTCTTGAAACGCGCCTGCAAGCGGCGAGCCTGAAAGGCTTCGCAATTGGAGACCGAGCTGATTTCACGGTAGGCGTTTTGTGCGGGCAGCCAGACTTCCAGGTCGTAGGTTTTTGCGGAGCTTGGACCCATGTCACCCGTACACAGCGACATCACCCGGTATGGCAGTCCAAGTTTTTGCAAAATCGCCTCGGCGTGTCCGGTCATGGCTTCCAGAGCTTCATAACTCTGGTCGGGGTGGACGATCTGCACCATTTCCACCTTGTCAAACTGGTGCTGCCGGATCATCCCCCGCGTGTCACGCCCGTAGGAGCCCGCCTCAGAGCGGAAACACGGGGTGTGGGCGGTCAGTTTCAGCGGTAAGTCACTCATCGGTAGCACCACGTCGCGAACAAAGTTGGTCAACGTCACTTCACTCGTGGGAATCAAATACAGGGCAGCGTTATCGGCCACGGGTTCAGCGTCTTGTCCGCCTTTTTTTGCAGCAAACAGATCGGCTTCAAATTTGGGCAGCTGTCCAGTGCCTCTGAGTGTGTCGGCGTTAACGATGTAGGGGGTATAACACTCGATGTAGCCGTGCTCCTGGGTTTGCACATCGAGCATGAACTGCGCCAAAGCCCGGTGCAAGCGGGCCATGGGGCCCTTCATCACGGTAAAGCGCGCGCCTGTGAGTTTGACGCCCATATCGAAATCCAGCCCCAGGGGTTGGCCCACATCAACGTGGTCCTTGACCTCAAAATCAAACTTGCGTGGGGCTTGGCCGTCAGCGCTCCAACGACGAACCTCGACATTGCCGTGTTCATCTGCGCCGATTGGCACGGATTCATGTGGCAAATTCGGTACGGCCAGCAGCAGGTTGGCCAACTCTTGTTGCAATACGTCCAGTCGCGTGGCGGAAGCCTCCAACTCGGCCTTCAAACTCCCTACTTCGGCCATCGCGGCTTCGGCTTGCGCGGCTCCCGCAGCCCCTTTGGCCTTCAACTGGCCAATCTGCTTGCTCAAGGTATTGCGCTTGGCCTGCAACTCCTCCGTACGGGACTGCAAAGTTTTGCGTTCAGACTCCAGCGCCCTAAACGCATCCACGTTCAGGAAGGCCTGGGGGGTTTTGCGGGTTTCCAGCCGTTTAACAGCGGATTCAAGGTCTTTTCGGAGGAGAAGAATATCGAGCATGGGCTGATTTTAGTTTCAGCCAAACCCAAGCCCGGTTTCTGGCGCAAACTGGCGAAATTCAATCCAGTTTTAGGCCTTTGGGAAGTGGGAATTTGGTAGTCTCCTGCACCCCATCGAGTTTGCGTACCGACACCGCACCCAGCGCCTTGACTCGGTCAATCACCTGTTTAACCAGAATTTCCGGCGCTGAGGCACCCGCCGTCAATCCGACACGTTGTTTGCCGTCGAGCCAATGGGTTTGCAACTCCTCAGGGCTGTCCACCATGTAACTCGGTACGCCGAGTTTGCGCGCGAGTTCCGCCAAGCGGTTGCTGTTGGAACTGGTTGGGCTGCCCACGACGATCACCACATCGACCAAGGGCGACATGACCTTGACGGCGTCCTGCCGGTTTTGCGTGGCATAACAAATGTCTTGCTGCTTGGGGCTGCGCGCTTCAGGGAAACGCGCCCTCACAGCAGCAGCGATGTCGGCGGCGTCGTCCACACTGAGGGTGGTTTGTGTCACGACCGCGAGTTTTTCGGTCTGGCGCGGCCTCACTTTGGCTACGTCAGCGACGTCTTCGACCAGATGGATGCCGCTTTCCAACTGGCCCATGGTGCCTTCTACTTCCGGATGGCCCTTGTGGCCAATCATGATGAATTCAAAACCCTCCTTGTGCAACTTCGCGACTTCCACATGCACTTTGGTTACCAGCGGACAAGTGGCATCAAAAATCTGGAATCCTCGACGCACGGCCTCTTGCTGGATGGCTTTGCTGACACCGTGGGCGCTGAACACCAAAGTGGCGCCGGCAGGCACGTCATTCAGGTTTTCGATGAATATCGCGCCCTTCGCCTTGAGATCGTCCACCACATAGGTGTTGTGGACGATTTCATGGCGCACGTAGATCGGGCGGCCAAATTTGGTCAGGGCGCGTTCGACGATCTCGATGGCGCGATCCACCCCGGCACAAAACCCGCGCGGCTCGGCCAGGACGATTTCCAGGTGCGGCAATCCGCTGGTGGGCGTTATCATAAAACTCCGATCAATTCGACTTCAAACGTTACCGGCTGCCCGGCCAGCGGGTGGTTGAAGTCAAACAGTACAGCTTCTGCGCCTGGGGCATTGCCCGCCTGGCCAGACTGAACCACCGCCCCTGCATACTGCCCCAAACCATCGGGCGTGGGGAACTGCACCACGTCACCGGGTCGATAGGCCTCCAGCGGGTCGCCCAGCTCGTTGAGCAGCTTGCGGGCCACCCATTGCACCATGTCCGCATTGCGCTCGCCAAACGCGGCGCCAGCGTCCAAGTGAAAGGTCGCGCGCGTACCCTCTTCCAGACCGATCAAATGCTGCTCCAGGGCCGGCGACAAGGCCCCTTGCCCCAGCGACAAGGTCGAAGGTTTGCCGCCAAAGGTGTTGATAATGTCCCCCGCAGGACCCGCCAAACGGTAGTGCAGCGTGAGGAAGGAGTCCGCTTGCGCCCTGCAGGCATTGCTGGGCGGGATAGCGGTGTTGGCAGCGACAGCCTGTGGGCTGGCTTGCTCGGTACTTGTAGTCATGTGGCTCTCGTTAAACTGGTCTCTATTGTAGAAACCCAGCCCGATGTCACTCAAAAACCTCCCCGTCGACGCTCGCCCGCGTGAAAAACTGCTGGCCCGTGGGCCCGCTGCGCTGAGCGACACCGAGTTGCTGGCGCTTTTATTGCGCACCGGGATCCAGGGAAAAGGCGTTTTGCAGTTGGCTGACGAATTGCTTCACCTCAAGACCAACGACGCGGGCAGTGCCGGTTTTGACGGCATTGCCGGTCTGCTCAACGCCAACGCCGATGATTTGAAGCGCATCAAGGGCCTGGGGCCGGCCAAACGCGCCGAATTGGTCGCCGTGCTGGAGCTGGCGCGCCGCGCCTTGGCGCAGCAACTGTCAAAGCGCACCGTTCTGGCAACTCCTGAAGCGATGAAGCAGTATCTCCAGCTACAACTTGCCGCCAAGCCCCACGAGGTGTTCGCCGTGTTGTTTCTGGATACAGGCAACCGCATGATCGCGCTGGAGGAGATGTTTCGCGGCAGCTTGACGCAAAGCTCGGTCTACCCACGCGAAGTGGTGTTGCGTGCCTTGCACCATCAGGCCGCGGCCGTCGTGCTGGCCCACAACCACCCCAGTGGCAGCCCAGAGCCCTCCCGGGCGGACGAAGCCATCACCCGAACACTCAAGGCAGCGCTGGGTTTGATTGACGTGATGGTGCTGGATCACGTGATCGTCGCCGCAGGTAAAACACTGTCGATGGCAGAGCGGGGCTTGTTATGAAAAGCCCTGCCAGCCCCAGCAATCACAGCAACGCCACCCGATCTACAACATCTTTGGGCAGCACGATCAAAACCCTGGCTGATCTGAAAATCGCGAAACGGGAAATCGCCGAGCGTGTGAATCACGAGGCGACGCTGGCCAAAGTTGCAGCGCAAGCACAGTTGCGCCTGAACGCCGAGCGAAATCTCTTCGTCATTGCGGCAGGTATCGTCCAGCCCATACCCAATAAGAACAGAGCGCTTTTGAAACAGGAGCGGCCATCGACCGCGCCGCGTCAGCAGCAACTGGACGACCAAGCCGTGTTGAAAGAGGCGATCAGCGACGAATTTGATGTCAGCACTTTGCTGGAAGTGGACGACACGCTGAGTTTCAGGCAGGCCGGCATTGGTGCTGATGTCACCCGCAAGTTGCGTCGCGGCAACTGGAGCATCCAGGCGCAACTCGATTTACACGGCCTGCGCAGCGACGAGGCACGCGAGCGCCTGGGCAGCTTTATCCGCGAGTCTTCTCTACACGGCATCCGCTGTGTCCGCGTGGTGCATGGCAAAGGTTTGGGTTCACCCGGCAAAGCGCCGGTATTGAAAAACAAAGTCCACAGCTGGCTCATTCAAAAAAAGGAGGTGCTGGCTTTTGTGCAGGCCAAACCCGCTGATGGTGGCGCCGGCGCATTGGTGGTGCTGCTGCAGAGTAGTTGAAAGCGAATTGCGCCCACTGGTCTCGCAAAATGACCGTAACAAGCTATTTTATTTGCAGCATTTTCAAAACAAAACAAGGCGCGTGGATTAGGCCGGCGTGTTGCGCATCCAATCAGCCGTCTTGAAAAAACTCTCACGCAGCCGCTCACGCAAGTCCTCGGGTACGCTGGTTTCGCCCATCGCCTGATCCATGCAGGCCAGCCACTGGTCGCGCTCCAAAATGCCGATTTTGAAGGGCATGTGTCGCGCGCGCAGCATTGGGTGGCCAAAACGCTCGGTGTAATGCTGCGGGCCACCCAGCCAGCCGCACAAAAACCAAAACAGGTGTTGACGTGCCTTGACCAAATCGGAGCCGTGGACGGCCCGCAAGGCGCTGTAGGCAGGCTCCAAATCCATCAAATCGTAAAAACGATCCACCATCGCCTTGACTTGGGCCTCGCCGCCGATCCATTCAAAGTGGGTGGCAAAGGCTGGTTTTTCCTGGATTTTCATGGGGTTTTACAAGGCTGACGGTTCTGTGCAAGCCGAACGATTGGGGAGAATCAAATGCGAAAAAGGTTGGGGTTACTGGCCGTAGTTCAAGCGGCCTGCCGTACCACCGAGTCGTGTCGTTCGACGAGAGAAGTAACTGGCAATTTAAAATAATTTTTTATAAAACTACTATTAACGCAAAAAATCGATATAGGTCTCGGAGATTATTGATAGTTTGCTAATATTTATTTAGCATAATATTACCAATTAATAGACATATTTATATACAAAATTAATTATTAACGTATATTTAATAAGCAAATTCAAATTCTAAACGTTGGCGAAAAACATCGTCACTGTGCTGCCCGCCGAAGTGTCTCCACCACGGGGCGCCGCAACACCTCGCGAAGACCCCACCAGCCCGCGCACAGCGCCAGCACGGCACCCGCCAGCGCGCCGGCCAAGGGCACCCAGAGGGCCACCGTCCATTCAAATTCAAACACGTATTTGGCCAGTGCCCAGCCCACCGCAGCGGCCACCACAGCTGCCAAAAAACCCGCCAAAAGACCCACGCCGGCCAACTCGGCGCGCTGCACCTGGCGCAGCAAACTACCGCGCGCGCCCACCGCCCGCATGATCGCGAACTCGCGCGCCCGCTCCTCGCGTGTGGCCGTCACTGCAGCAAACAGCACCACCAGCCCGGCGGCCAGCGTGAAGCCAAAAAGGAATTCGACCGCGCCGATCACCTGGTCTAGCACGCGCTGGATCTGCGCCAAAGTTACTGACAAATCCACCGTCGTAATGTTGGGAAACTGCCGCACAAGTGCATTGTCAAATCCCTTCACGGCAGGCGCCTTGAAGGCACTCATGAAGGTGGTGGGCACATCGGGCAGGCTGGCCACTGGGTAAATCACGTAAAAATTCGCCCGCATCGATCCCCAATCGACCTTGCGGATTGAGCTGATTTTGGACACCACCTGAATGCCGCCAATGTCGAAGGTGACACTCTCGCCCAGTTTGAGCCCCAGCGTGGCGGCGATGGATTCCTCCACACTCACGGCACCCGCTTCGTTGTCCACCCACTTGCCCGAGGTGAGCAGGTTGTGGGCAGGGATTTTGACGCTGGTTGAGAGATTGAACTCACGGTCCACCAGGCGCCGCGCGCGATCGTCGGTCCAGCTTGCCGGGGAGATCGGGCTGCCGTTGATGGCCACCAGGCGGCCCCGGATCATCGGGAACCAGTCAAACTTTTGCACGCCGCTTTCTTTCAGCGTTTTAACGAAGGCGTCCGCCTGGTCGGGCATGACGTTGATGACAAAACGGTTGGGGGCATCCGGGGGCGTGGTTTTGCGCCAACTGTTGATCAAGTCGGTGCGCAATAGCACGAGCAAAATCAAAGCCAGCAGCCCCACAGCCAAAGCGCTGATCTGCACCACCGCATACGCCGGACGGGCAGAAATCTGCCGCGTGGCCAACACCAGCCAACGCGGCGCAGTGGCTTCGTTCACCACACGGCGCAGCACTTTCACCGCCAAAAATCCTAACCCGGCGAACACGGCCACCGCCGCCGCAAAACCACCTACAGCGATCAGCCCCAGTTTTAAATCGCTACTGGCCGCTAGCAGCAATGCGGCAAAACCCGCCACACCAACCGCCAAAACGCCCAAGGACGCGGGCTTCAAGTTACCCACATCGCGCCGAATCACCCGCAGCGGTGGCACTTGCGCCAACTGCAACACGGGCGGCAGACCAAAGGCAAACAAAAGTGTCAGGCCCATCCCCAAGCCAAACAACACCGGCCAGATCGTGGCCGCTGGCAAGCTAGCCTCCACCAATCCAGCCAGGAGAATGACGAAGCCGTAATGCACGGCATACCCCAGCACCACGCCCAACGCGCTCGCCAAAAGGCCAATCAGGGCAAATTCAAACGCATACGCCAAAGCAATGGTTCTTTGGCTTAGGCCCAGTACCCGCAGCATCGCGCAGTCGTCCAGGTGGCTGGCCGCAAAACCACGCGCCGCCAGAGCCACCGCCACCGCGCTGAGCAATGCCGCCAGCAGAGCCACCAAATTCAGAAACTTCTCGGCGCGATCCATCGTTTGACTCATCTCGGGACGACCTGCCGAGAGTGCCTCTACACGCACGCCGCGCACCTCGGCTTTTTTAACCTGCTCTTGCGCCCAGGTCACAAAGGTTTTGACTTGAGGGTCTTCACCGGCGACGGCCATGCGGTAGGTGATACGGCTGGCCGGCTGAATCAGCCCGGTGGCGGCCACATCGGTGCGACTGATCATCACGCGGGGCGAGAAATTCATGAAACCTGCGCCGCGGTCTGGCTCAATCACGATCACCTTGGCGATACGAAACGATGCGTCGCCCAAGAGCAGTGAATCACCCATTTTGAGGCCCAGGCTATCGAGCAAAGCGGCGTCAATCCAGGCGCTCCCGGCTTGCGGCACTTCAGCGGTTTTGCTTTCAGCGCCTCCGACTTCAGTCGCCACGGTTAATCGACCACGTAGCGGATATCCCAGCTCGACCACCTTGAGCGCTACTAATTTGGACGCGCCACCCTGCGCATCCGTGGCGCGTGCCATCGTGGGAAAAGTCTGTGTGCCCGCTATGGTGAGGCCCTGTTCACGGGCTTTTGCAATAAATGCGGCCGCAGTCGGTTTGTCGCTGGAAATGACCGCATCGCCACCCAACAACTGGCGCGCATCGCGTTGCAAACTGCCTTTGAGGCGGTCAGCAAAAAAGCCCACTGCCGTGAGCGCGGCCACGGCCAGTGTCACCGCCACAATCAACAACCGAAGCTCGCCAGAACGGAAATCGCGCCACAAGGTGCGAAGGCCAAGACGCCAGAAGGAGATGCTCATGGCGAGAGGTTAGCACGCAGGCGAATCCCCTTGAATCTGATTGATTTCATCCGATTGATTTGTATCAAACCCTTGCACAGATCGCCCAAAGGGCGCATTACGGGGGCCAGGGCCCCAAATTCAGGCGCGCAACTTGGGACCTGCCATTTCAGGCTGGGAAACAAGTCGCTCAGCCCCGGCGTAACACAGGAAATGTTTGTTGGTGGCCCGGCCAATGACACACAAGCCCAGTTTTTCCGCCACAGCCAAGCCCATTTCGGTGATGCCGCTACGCGAGATGACGATGGGTACGCCCATCTGGGCTGACTTGATGACCATTTCACTGGTCAGGCGGCCAGTGGTGTAGAACACTTTATCGTGGCCTGACGAAAAATTGCTTTCCTGCATTGCCATCCACCCGGCGATGGTGTCAAGCGCGTTGTGGCGGCCTACGTCTTCGACGAACAGCAGCATCTCCTCGCCCTGGAACAAGGCGCAAGCGTGGACCGAGCCCGCCGATTTATAGGTGCTCTCCTTGACGCGGATCGTATTGACGATGCCGTACAGCTGGGTCTGAGTGATGGCGGCGTCTGGCAAGTGGATGTTGCCCAGGTCTTCCATCAGGTCGCCAAACATGCTGCCTTGGCCACAGCCCGTGGTGACCACCCGTTTGGCGGTTTTTTCTTCGATATTGGCGATGCCGTTGCGGGTTTTGACAGCCGCAGCACCGACATCCCAATCGACGGTGATCGACTCGACGTCTGAGGCCGATGCCACAAGGCGTTGATTGCGCAGGTAACCCAATACCAACAATTCCGGGCTGGCCCCCAGCGTCATTAAGGTGACGAGTTCGCGTTTGTCAACGTAAACCGTCAAAGGCCGCTCGGCGGGAACTGAAATGCTGACGGATTCGCCAAATTCGTTGACCGCCGTGACGGCGTGGGTCAGCAAGGCTCGCGCCTCGGTCAAGCTCGGAAGGCGCGGGACGTCAGGGGAAAGGGTGGGATGCATGCAACAAGAAAAATGTGCCTCGAAGGGCACATTTTCAGAGGAACCGGCGGCAAGCGCAGTTCAGGGCTTTTTGACGGGTGCTGCGGTCGTCGCAACTGGGGCCGCGGCTGGCTTGCCGGGGGCTGCCGCCGCCGCAACTGCTACCGGGGCTACCGCAGGGGCTGCTGCTGCTGCCGGCGGATACACAAAGGCGCCAGGGTCTGCGCAGGCGGGCGTCGCTGTGGGATCTTTCGTTTTACCATTTTTCTGTGTGTGCAGCGCCACTTTTTCCATCGAGCGGCAAAGTTGGAACGAATCCACTTTACCGGCCCAAGCCGTCTTGGCCGCCGCTTCGGCAGCTTTTGCCTTGCCAGCATCGTCCAGTGGCGCGGGCGCCGGCAACTTGGCCAAGGCAGTTCCCGTCACAAAGACAGCCCCAGCCACAAAACAGGTTAACTTAAAAATCAAACGGGCCTTCATGTATTTCCCCAACTCGTTCATTAAACAGATGTCACTTGCGCTGAACCAGACACTGCTGGCCCCGAGCTCGGGTTTGAGCTGCGATGCGCGGGAATTTTGCCCGCACGAATATCGTCGGCCCAAAACTCGTGGTGCTCCTTGGCCCAGGTTTCATCCACATACCCCGTGCGCATGGCTTGATAGGCGCCGCGCACACCCAAGGTGCCCATGTAAATGTGGCCTGCAAACAGCGCCATCATCAGCATGGCCGCCGCCGCATGGATCATGTGGGCGATCTGCATCGTGCCGCGCTCATAAA
Organism: Rhodoferax sp.; assembly: GCA_031418395.1. Lineage (GTDB taxonomy): Bacteria > Pseudomonadota > Gammaproteobacteria > Burkholderiales > Burkholderiaceae_C > JANYCG01. The sequence goes on from JANOXL010000063.1 coordinate 16,420, forward strand.
TGAGACTGGGCACCAATTTATCCAACACCAAGCCAGAACCAACCACGACCAGGCCCATGGTGAAAACACCGCTCCAGAACAGCACCTTTTCACCGGCATTAAATCGGTGTGATGGCACGTGGGCATCACCCAGCATGCCCCCGCCTTTGAGCAGCCAGCCCACATCACCCGCACGCGGGAAGTTGTCTTTGACAAAAGTAAGGATCACCACCACCAAGGAGACCGCAAACACCGGGCCGGCAAAGTTATGTACATTTTTCAGCGCAAAGGTGAGCCAGCCAAAAAGCGACGACCCGATGATGGGCAGCAAAAAGTACTTGCCAAACGCCATGATCAGGCCAGAAATGGCCAACAGGCTGAAGGCGATGGCATTGCTCCAGTGCGCCGAACGCTCAAATGGCGTGAACCGCTCAATCTTGCGCCCGGTATCTGCGCCATGCAATTCAATCGTGCCGCGCCGCCAGTAAAAAATGGCCAAGGCACCTACTGAAATAAAAATAGCCGCCGCGCCGTAGGGGATGATCCACTGATTGCGGACTTGCCGCCAGGCTTCACCCGCTGTCGTGACCGCTGCACCGGGGTATCGAACCACGGGCTGTACCAGCACGCCCGCCTCAGGCGCTTGCGACTTGGGCAGGCTGCTGTAGCCTTCTTTGCCTGAGGCCACCGCGCGCCACATCGGAGCGTTGTTGCCGGGCTGCACCACCGAGCGTTGCGCATTGTTTTGTTTGGCGTAATCCTTGTCAGCCGATGCATCAGGCTTGACCTCAAAGATATTTTGACCCTGAATTCCACCCGAAGAGGGTGCGGCAGCCGGCGCAACTGGCGTCAAGGGAACGGCAGCAGCAGGCTGCACAGGTTCCACCTTCAGTTGGTTTTGCTGCGCGTGGATGCCCAGCGACCCGAGCAAAAGCGCAGCTATCAGGCCCAGCCTGGAAAGTCCTAACTCAAGGTGCACGCGTGTATTCATTTTGGCCATTTTGGGTGCGTGCCCGGATTTGTTGTTCCCAAGCGGTTTTATCGCCAGCCTTCCAGGTGCCACTGTGATTGGCACTTACGGGCGTCCCCGTGAAAGCTGCTGCATCCTTTTTGGCCGCACCAAGCGTCTGCGGTGGCTCACCACACGCGCTCAGCCCAACCATCAAGACGACACCTGCGCACAGGCCAAGCCAGTTGAAAGACCCGGTCGCAACGGCAGAACGGCTCATGACTTGGCTCCTGGCTGGCCAGCCTGTTTCGAACCATAAGCGGTGCCCCAACCCCACACTTCGGCGCCTTTGCCGCGTTGCAGCACGCGATTACGGAAAATGTCCGCCACAACATCGCCATCGCCGCCCAACAGTGCCTTGGTCGAGCACATCTCTGCACAGATCGGCAATTTGCCCTCCGCAAGGCGATTGCGTCCGTATTTCTCGAATTCGGCCTCACTGCCATTGGCTTCTGGACCACCCGCGCAGAATGTGCATTTGTCCATCTTGCCGCGCACACCGAAGGTGCCAGCAGACGGAAACTGCGGTGCGCCAAACGGGCAGGCGTACGAGCAATAGCCGCAACCGATGCACACGTCTTTATCGTGCAGCACCACGCCTTCGTCTGTCTTGTAGAAACAGTTGACCGGACACACTGCCATACACGGCGCATCCGAACAATGCATACAAGCCACTGAAATGCTGCGTTCACCTGGCACGCCGTCGTTCAAGGTGACAACGCGACGCCGATTAACACCCCACGGCACATCGTGCTCTGCTTTACAAGCGGTAACGCAGCCATTGCACTCGATGCAACGCTCCGCGTCACAAATGAATTTCATTCTTGCCATATCGTTTCCCTTTAGTTGTCCACGTTAGGCTGCCCGCTCGATTTGGCAAACGGTGGTTTTAGTTTCCTGCATCATTGTCACGATGTCGTAACCATACGTGGTGACCGTATTGGCGGCTTCGCCCCGTACGATAGGGGCTGCACCTCCCGGGTAATAAGCCCCCAAATCGGCGCCCTGCCAATGGCCGGCAAAGTGATACGGCATGAAGGCCGTCTCTTTGTCCACCCGTTCCGTCACCAACGCCATGACCTTGATGCGAGCGCCAGTGGGGCTTGAAACCCACACCTGGTCGCCGTTGCGGATGTTGCGGTCGTTGGCAGCCAGCGGATTGATCTCGATGAACATGTCCTGCTGCAACTCTGCAAGAAAACGGTTCGAGCGGGTTTCGTCGCCGCCGCCTTCGTACTCAACCAGTCGTCCGCTGGTGAGGATGATCGGAAACAACTTGCCGATGTCCTTGTTTTTCTCCTGCAGAGACTTAAACAGTATCGGTAGCCGCCACGCGGTTTTGCGGTCGTCGTGCGTTGGGTACTTGGCCACCAGTTGGGGCCGCGTGGAGTAGATCGGCTCGCGATGCTGCGGGATAGGATCGGGGAAGTTCCACACAACAGCACGCGCCTTGGCATTGCCAAACGGATGGCAGCCATGGTTTTGCATGAACACACGGATCATGCTGCCGCTGGGGTCAGTTTTCCAGTTTTTCCCCTCGGCGGCCTTTTGCTCAGCCTCAGACAACTCACCCCACCAGCCCAGCTTCTTGAGCAAGACGTGATCAAGTTCTGGGTAACCCGTTGTGATGTCAGCGCCCTTGGAGTGCGAGCCGTCTTCAGCCAGCAAACTTGTTCCGTCACGCTCGACACCGAAATTGGCACGGAAATTACCACCACCTTCCATCACGTGTTTGGAGGTGTCGTACAGATTGGCTGAACCGGGATGTTTGAGCGCTGGCGTGCCATAACAGGGCCATGGCAGGCCAAAATAGTCACCATCCAGCGAATAGCCGGTTGCCTTGTCCACGCCACCCTTGGCTTTAAGCGTGTTGACATCGAACACATGCATGTTGCGCATGTGTGCTTGCAGGCGTTCAGGGCTTTGCCCGGTGTAGCCAATCGTCCACACCGCGCGATTCATTTCGCGCAGGATGTCATCAGGCACGGGCTCGTCCATGCCCTTGACCTTCTGCATCTTGTAGTTTTTGACCAATTCTTTACCAAAACCGAGTTTTTCGGCCAACTGGTACATGATCATGTGGTCGGTGCGCGACTCAAACAGCGGCTCCATGACCTTCTCACGCCATTGGAGCGAGCGATTCGACGCAGTCACAGAACCGCTGGTTTCAAACTGCGTTGTCGCCGGCAACAGATACACCGCGCGGTTGGGATTGACGGCGGTTTTTCCAGGCATCGCCGCCATGGCAGCCGTGGCACTGGGGAACGGATCTACCACCACCAGCAGATCAAGCTTGTCCAAGGCGGTTTTCATCTCCAATCCGCGGGTTTGCGAATTGGGCGCATGGCCCCAGTAAAACAAACCGCGCAGGTTGCTTTCCTGGTCGATCAGCTCGTTTTTCTCCAGCACACCGTCCACCCAGCGTGAGACTGTCATGCCTGGCTTGGTCATCATGCCAGGGGCATAACGGCCTTTCATCCACTCAAAGTCAACACCCCAGTTGTTGGCGTAATGGCGGAAAGCGCCTTCGGCGATGCCGTAATAACCAGGCAATGAATCAGGGTTGCATCCGATGTCGGTGATGCCCTGCACGTTGTCATGCCCGCGGAAAATATTGGCACCACCACCGCTTTTGCCGATATTGCCCAAAGCCAGTTGCAGCAAACACGAGGCACGTACCATGGCGTTACCGATGGTGTGCTGGGTATGGCCCACGCACCACACCAGTGTGCTGGGACGGTTTTCGGCCATCGTCTTGGCCACGTTGAAACAGGTGGCTTCATCGACGCCAGAGGCCTCCAACACCTTATCGGGTGTCCACTTGGCCAAGACGTCATCGCGCACCTTCTCCATGCCCCAGACGCGGTCATTGATGTACTTTTTGTCTTCCCAACCGTTCTTGAAGACATGCCAAAGCACGCCAAACAAGAACGGAATGTCAGACCCGGAGCGAATGCGGACGTATTGGTCCGCCTTGGCTGCCGTCCGGGTGAACCGGGGGTCCACCACGATCATCTTTGCGCCTTTTTCCTTCGCGTGCAACATGTGCATCACAGACACTGGATGTGCTTCGGCTGCATTCGAGCCGATGTACATCGCAGCTTTCGTGTTCTGCATGTCGTTGTACGAGTTGGTCATCGCACCGTATCCCCACGTATTCGCCACACCGGCGACTGTAGTGGAGTGGCATATTCGTGCCTGA
>JANOXL010000064.1:0-10569 GCA_031418395.1 Rhodoferax sp.
GGAAAGCCGCCGTCGATAGGTAGCCACCGTCGGGTCCACCGGTGGAATCTGCCCATCGGCCACCTTCACTTTGGGTGGCTCAATGATCTCCAAAATCGCGATGTAGGTTTTGCGCGCCAGATCTTCACCCCAGGTTTTGTCGCGCATCAAAATCTCCAGCAGTTCGTCCATCGCAGCAGTCCAGTGTTGCGTGGCCATCAAGATTTGTGCTTTGGCAAAGCGCGCGTCAAAGTCGCGTTTGTTGGCGGCGATTTTGGCGTCCAGGGTCGTGTTCTCAGCGGCCAAATCGCTGCGGTCGACCAGAAAATCGACAGCGTTCAGCCAGCGTTGCAAGGCGTCCAACTTGCGCACCAGGCCGGTTTTGGCGATGACCGGTGCGAAGTTGACTTTGGCCTCGTCGACCTCATCGTTCTCCAGCAGCAGCTTGATGTAGGCGAAACGCGCGTCATCGTCTTGCGGGTTCTTCAGCATCGCCTGGTGCAGACCCTCGCGCAAGGCCTGTGGGTCATCCGCGGCGGGCGCGTCAGAGATGGCGCTGCCGGTGACTTCAGCCTCCAGCACGTCGCTGCCCGGTGCAAACTCGGGCACGTGTTTGTCGAGAAAGGCCTTGAGCTGGCTCTCGGGCACCGCGCCCATGAAGCCATCGACGGGTTTGCCGTCTTTCATCATCACGCAGGTGGGGATCGAACGGATGCCGAAGGCCTGGCTGATTTCCTGCTCTTTGTCAGAGTCAATTTTGACCAGCTTGAAGCGCCCCGCGTAGTCGGTCTCGAGCTTTTCAAGGAGCGGCCCGATCACCTTGCAGGGGCCGCACCAGGGCGCCCAAAAATCCACCAACACAGGGGTGTGCATGGAGGCTTCGACGACTTCAGCGTCGAAGTTTTCGACAGTAGCATTGATCATGGTTTGAGAACAGTTGAATAAAGGAGGGTGAAAAGACGGTGGCCGGTAAAATTGCCTGATGACTATTCAAATCGGTGTGGTGATGGGCTCGCGTTCGGACTGGGACACGATGCAGCACGCAGTGCAGATTCTCCAACACTTCGGCATCACCCACGAGGCCAAGGTGCTATCCGCCCACAGAATGCCAGATGAGATGTTCGCCTATGCTGAAGGCGCGGCCAAACGCGGCCTGCTGGCCATCATTGCCGGCGCCGGCGGCGCAGCGCATCTGCCGGGTATGTTGGCCGCCAAAACCAGCGTGCCGGTCCTCGGTGTGCCGGTAGCTACTAAACACTTAAACGGCGTCGATTCGCTGCACAGCATCGTGCAAATGCCCAAAGGCGTGCCGGTGGCAACTTTCGCCATTGGCGACGCGGGTGCTGCCAACGCGGCACTATTTGTCGTGGCCATGTTGGCCAGCCACAACCCCGCGCTGCGCGCCGAGCTCGACGCCTACCGAGCGACCCAAACCCAAAACGCACGCGACATGACGTTGCCGCCCGTGTTGTGAGCCTGACCGTGAAACTTCGTGTAAAAAGTACCGTCAAGCGGGCCAAGCGGGCCACGCCGGTGCGCTTGACGCCCTTGCAACCAGGCAGTTTGATCGAAGGCCAGCCTGCCACACTCGGCGTGATGGGCGGTGGCCAGTTGGGCCGCATGTTCGTGCACGCGGCGCAGGCGCTGGGCTTCGAGACGGCCGTGCTGGACCCTGATGCGGCCAGCCCCGCCGGGCTCGTGAGCCATCACCATATCCAAAAAGGCTACCTCTACCCGGCCGGTTTGCAGGCCCTGGCTGCTTGTAGCCACGCCATCACCACCGAGTTTGAAAACGTGCCGGCGGCGTCGCTTTTGGCACTTGCCGAAACGCGCCCCGTCGCACCGGCGGCGGCGGCAGTCCGCATTGCGCAGGATCGCGCGGCCGAGAAAGCGCATTTTGTGCGTTGCGCAGTCGCCTGCGCGCCGTATGCGGTGATTGAAACGGCGGCACAACTCGCGGCAGTCGAGTCGAACCTGCTGCCAGGCATCTTGAAAACTGCGCGTATGGGGTACGACGGCAAAGGCCAGGTGCGGGTGAAAAATCGCGCCGAATTGATCGCGGGCTGGCGCGATTTGAAACAAGTGCCCTGTGTGCTGGAGAAACGTCTGGACCTGGCCTATGAGTGTTCGGTGATCGTGGCACGTGGGCGCGACGGTACGTGTGTACACCTGCCGGTGCAGCGCAACACCCACCGCGACGGCATTCTGGCGGTGACCGAGGTGTTCAAATCAAACATACCAGTGGGTCTGGCCAATAAAGCGCAAACAGCTGCAAAATCAATAGCAAATGAGTTGAACTACGTAGGTGTGTTGTGTGTTGAGTTCTTTGTGGTGGGCGACAAAAATGGACGATTGCAATTGATCGTCAACGAAATCGCGCCGCGTCCGCATAACAGCGGCCACTACAGCATGAATGCCTGCGACGTGTCGCAGTTTGAGTTGCAGGTGCGCACACTGGCCGGTTTGCCACTCACTCAGCCGCGCCAGCACAGCCCGTCCATCATGCTGAACCTGTTGGGCGACCTGTGGCCAAAAGAGGGTGCTTCGCCGCCTTGGGCCAAAGTGGTGACGCTGCCCGGCACGCATTTGCATTTGTATGGCAAAACCGAAGCACGCGCGGGCCGCAAGATGGGCCACTTGAACATCACCGGCAAAACCGTGGCGGATGTGCAGGCCACGGCCTTGAAGGCCTGCCAACTGCTGGGCCTCAAGCCATTGGCGCATTGGGCGGCGGCGCGGCCGGGCCAGCCAAAGCGTGGTTCTTGACGCACTGGAAAGGTGCTGAGTGTGATCATCGACGGTAAAACACCTGAGGCCGTGGCCACAGCGGCAGACTGCCTGCGCGCGGGCGGCTTGATCGGTTTGCCCACCCAGACCGTGTATGGCCTGGGCGCTGATGCGGACAATGCCACCGCCGTCGCTCAAATCTTCGCCGCCAAAGGCCGCCCGAGCGATCACCCGCTGATCGTTCACTTGGCGAGCGCCGCACAGGTGACCCATTACGCTCAAGAGGTACCCGTGTTTGCGCAGCACTTGATCGACGCCTTCTGGCCGGGGCCGGTGACTTTAATTCTGCCGCGCCGCGATGGCGTAGGCGCGGCGGCGGCGGGCGGGCAAGACTCCATTGGCCTGCGCTGTCCTTCACATCCCGTGGCGCAGGCCCTTCTGCGCCAATTGCTCGAAGGCCCGCAGCCCATTTTTGGCATTGCCGCGCCCAGCGCCAACCAATTTGGCCGCGTCAGCCCGACAACGGCGGCCCACGTGCAAAGTGAGTTGGGCGAAGACTTGTTGATTCTGGATGGTGGTGCCTGCGCGGTGGGTATTGAGTCCACCATCATCGATTGCACCCGCGCCCGGCCCGTATTGCTGCGCCCCGGCAACCTGTTGCGGGCCGATTTGGAGCAAGCCTGTGGGCAAACCGTGTTTTTAAAAGAAGAGCTGCCCACGGACATGCCCGCAGCGCCCAAAGCGTCGGGTACGCTGGAGGCGCATTACGCGCCGCACGCACGTGTGCGGCTGATGGACGCGCGGGCGCTGCAAACCGCGCTTGACCTGCTGGGGGCGGATATCGACGGCAAAAACGCTGGCAAACCCATCATCGCCACTTGGGCACGCATCGTTTTGAAGAGCCGCGCCAGCAACATCCTGCGCCGCCGCATGCCGGATGACGCGAGCACGACCGGGCAGCAGTTGTTTGCCGTATTGCGCGAGTTTGATGACCAGGGTGTGAAACTGATCTGGGTGGAAACACCGCCTGATTTGCCGCAGTGGGCAGGCGTTCTGGACCGGCTACAACGCGCTGCGGCGAGTTGAGCGGCAAACACCATCGCCACCCCCTCGACCTAACTGCCGCGCGGATTTATTCAGGCTTCATTCCGGCGTCGCTAAAGGCGCGCGCCCAGGCTTGCAACTGGTCTTGCATGTAGGCGGCCATTTCGTCGGGCGTGGAGCCCGCCAGGTCAAACCCCAGCGCCGCGATGCGTTCACGCACTTCGGGTTTTTGCATGGCCGCATTGAGCTCGCGGTTCACGCGCTGGGCAATGTCGGCGGGCAGCTTCGCAGGCCCAAAAAGAGCGGCCCAGGTGCCAGCCTTGAGCGGCGGCAGGCCGGCCTCGGCGCCGGTGGGTACGGTGGGAAACTGCGACGATCGGTTGGGCAGCAACACGGCCAGCGCGCGCAGTTTGCCTTCTTTCACATGTTGCAGCGTGCTGGCAGGTGTGGCAAACGTCAGCTGAATGTTGTTGCCCAAAATGTCTGTCACGGTGGGACCCTCACCTTTGTAGGGCACCAAGTTCATGTCGGCCTTGACGGCTTTAAGCTGCGTGTGCATCAGGTTGGTGACGCCGCTGTAGCTGCCATAGGCCAGTTTGTCAGGGTTGGCGCGTGCGTAGGCGAGCAGTTCCTGCGCGTCTTTGGCGGGAACACCAGGGTGGGTGACCAGCACGTACACGTAACGCCCTACCAGCGACACCGGTGTGAAACTCTTGACCGGGTCGTAGGGTGGGTTCTTCTTGAGCAAGGGCACCTGCATCATCGGCGTGTTGGTGGCCAGAAAGAAGGTGTGGCCATCGGCTTCCGCGCGCGCCACAAACTCGCCTGCAATGGCGCCGTCTGCCCCGGGTTTGTTCTCAACCAGCACCGGCTGCCCGAGTGATGTCGACATGGCCTGCGCGAGAATCCGAGCGACCGAATCCGTAGAGCCGCCGGGCGGGAATTGCAGCACCAGGCGGATCGGTTTGCTCGGCCAGGTTTGCGCCTGTGCGCCAGTCGAAAACCCGAGCAACAGCGACATAAACAGCGCCACCCATGGCAGTAGTGGGCGCAAATAAACTCGACGGTCGAAGGAAACACGCATGATGGGCCTTGTCGCTAGTTGAATAATGTTGAAAGACGGATGGCACACGGGAATTCAATGTGAGCCAGCCACCACAGAATACACCGACTATGGCCAGTTTGTCGGTGGCTCTTCAGCGATCGTTGGCCACCCAGTCCTGCAAGGCATCCATCGCAGGCCGCGCCGCTGCCGCGCCACTTTGGTTGACGATCATCACCACCACGTAACGTTTGCCGCTGTTGGCCAGCACATAACCGGCGATGGCGGCCACGTCACGCAAGGTGCCCGTCTTCAAGTGCGCACTGCCACGCGCCTTGCTGCGGCTTGAACGCAGCGTACCATCCATGCCGCTGATGGGCAGGGACGACATCAGCTCCGGCATCAAAGGCGAGGCATACGCCACTTGCAGCATTTTTGCTAGGCCTTGCGCGGTGAGGCGCTCGTTGCGTGAGAGGCCCGAGCCGTTGTCCATCACCGGCACATCACTCTCGCTGATGTTGCTGCGCCACCAGCGTTGCACCAACTCGCGTGAAGCTACCAAAGTACCGGCACCGGCGGTTTTGTTTTGCAAACTCAAAGTGAGAAAGAGCTGCTGCGCCATCACGTTGTTGCTGTATTTGTTGATGTCGCGGATCACTTCCGGCAACATCGGCGAAGCCACTTCATACGCCGGTTTCAATGTGCCTGTGATGCCCGTACTGGCCACAGGCACTGTGCCCTCACGCGCCCTGCCGGTCAACTTCCCGCCGACTTCGCGCCACATGCCTTCAACAGCGCGAACCGCAAACGACTTGGGATCGGCGTAGGCGAAGGGCCAGACCCGCTCGCCACAACTGGTCGGGTAAGCGCCAAGAAATCGAATCTGCGCTGGGTCAGAAAAGTCAGCTTTCAAGGCGCTGCGGTAATCATTGCACGGCGCATTGCTCAAGGGCACGTTGGCAGGAATTTGTACCCCGGCCAGAGGGGGCTCCACCTGTAGGTTCGCCACGTTATTGGCGCGGTCTGGCACAAACGTCAGCAACAAAGACTTGAAGTTGATTAAAAGCGCGTCGGGTGCCGCGTTGTACGGGCGCAGAGGGTCACCGTCGAAACTGGCGGGGTCAACCTCAAGCGTTTCAAATGCACTGCGGTCCAACACGATGTCGCCATTGATGATCTTGATGCCTAAGCCCTGCAAGCGGCGCATCAAGAGCCACAGGCGCTCCGCTACCAACTTGGGGTCGCCTTGCCCCTTGATGTACACATTGCCGCTCAATACACCATCGCGCAGCATGCCGTCCACATAAACCGGCGTAGTCCAGGCAAAGGTGGGGCCCAGCAGATCCAGCGCCGCATACGTCGTCACCAGCTTCATCACCGAGGCCGGGTTGACCGGCACCGCCGCGCGAAAGCTTAGGCGCGGGCTGGCCCGGCCTTGCACCTCGGTCACCAGAACGGCGACAGAATCCCGCGCGATATTGGCACGTTGCAGGGCAGCCTCCACTTCGGGTGGCAAGCTCTGCGCCTTCGCGCTCCAAACGGCAATGACCAAGCACAAACCAAGGAAAGGCCTTTTTGGCAACCGTAGAAGTAGCATATTTAGCATGTTTTCGAGTCTACAACCCTCACGGGCAACTGCGCGATGCGCGCTGATAATCGACGCATGCGTTTCTACAAATCCCTCTCGCCCAGGGCCATCGGTATTTCGGCGGCGGTGATCACGATCATTATCTGGACGTCTTTCATCATCATTGCGCGGGCCACCACCGATCCCGCGCGGGGGCCGACCCTGCTGCCGCTGGACATCGTGCTGGCGCGCATTCTGGGCGCCGCTCTGGTGCTCTTGCCCTGGGGCTGGTGGCTGGTGCGACGCGACAGGCAGCTTGGCAATGGCAAGGCCTCGTCGCTGTTAGGCCTCTCGCCGCTGTCTCTGAAGATCACAGTGACCACCGGCCTGTTTGGTGGCTTGCTGTATGGCATGCTGGCCTACAGCGGCTTTGCATTTGCACCAGCGGCCCATGCCTCGGTGTTGTTGCCGGGCAGCTTGCCTTTGTGGACCTCGTTGTTGGCCATTCTGATGCTGCGCGATCACCTCACCCGCAACCGCAGCGTCAGTCTGTTTCTGATCCTCGGTGGTGACCTTTTGGTGGGCGGCGCGAGTCTCCTCCTGGCCTTTGACGGTGGCGTGGTCTGGAAGGGCGATGTGCTCTTCATGATGGGCGCTTTGGCATGGTCCATCTACTCGGTGCTGGCACGCAAATACGCTCTCGATGCCGTGCGCGCCACGATCGCCATTACCGTCTTTGCCTTTGTGGTGTACGTGCCGGTGTATGGCGCCTTGATTGCGGCCCACCTTGTGCCCAGCCAATTCAGCACCGCGCCATGGGGCGACATCGTGTTCCAGATGTTCTTTCAGGGTTGCCTTTCGGTGGTGATATCGGGCATCACGTTCACCAAGATGGTTCAATACTTCGGCCCGGTTCGCGCCACCATGTTTACGGCGGTGGTGCCTGGCTCGTCGGCTCTGGGCGCGGTGTATTTTCTGGGTGAACCCCTCACCTGGAACCTGTGGGTGGGGCTGGCCCTGGTGACCGTCGGCATTTTGTTTGGTGTGCGCCGGGCAAAACTCCCCGGTCCAGCCAGCGACTTAAAGGCCAGTGCTGCTGTCAGCGCCAGATCTCTCAAAACGTAGAACACGCTTCGCATGATTTTCAGCAAACCCGTTTTCGCCGCTTTTGTGTCGGTGGTCTTGTCGTCCTGTGGCGGCGGCGGTGGTGGTGGTGCCGGAGTGGCCCAGACGGCCAGCGGTTACCCTAGCGCCCCCAAAAGCTGCGAACTGTCAACCCAGCGTGCCTGGTTGCGTGACTACCTGACGGATCAGTATTTCTGGTTTGACCGCCAAGGCACGCCCAATGAAGCGGCCTCGTCAATGGGCGCCTATTTCACCAGTTTGTTGTACCCAGGGTTTGACCGCTACAGCTTTTCGCAGAGTACAGCGCAACATCTGCAGTTTTTCCAGGAAGGCAAGCGCACCGGATATGGCTATTCACTGGCCTGGGCCGACGCGACGCAAACGGTGCTGAAAGTGCGTTTGGTTGAAGCCTTGAGCCCGGTTGGTTTGGCCGGTTTGCGCCGTGGTGAGACGATCGTCAGCATCGACGGCTTCTCACCGCTTCAGATTGCGGCTGGTGCCAATGCGGCGGTAGCCACACCCGGCGTTGTGCGCAATTTAGTCGTCACAGACACAGCCAACGTGCAACGCAGTTTTTCAGTGGTATCGGCGGAGTTTGACTTGTCCCCGGTGAGCCACACCACGGTGCTGACGGCCGGCAACGGCGCCAAAGTAGGGTATCTGGCGTACCAGGAATTCATCTCCACCGGCAACGCCCCGCTAGGTGCGGCCATCAACAGTTTCAGAGCCGCCGGGGTGACCGAGGTCATTTTGGACTTGCGTTACAACGGCGGCGGCCGGGCCAACCAGGCACGTGATTTATCCAGCATGTTGGGTGGCACCGGCCTGGCTGGGCAGACCTTTGCGCAATACCGCTTCAACGCCAAACTGAGTGGCAACAACGTCGTGCAGGCCTTTGCAACCAATGCAAGCGCCTTGCCCGCAGCACCACTGAATGGCTTGACCCGGCTGTTCGTCATCACCTCCGGCGGCACCGCATCTGCCAGCGAAATGGTGATCAACGGGCTGCGGCCCTATATGCCCGTCATCACCATCGGCGCGACGACTTTTGGGAAACCCTACGGCTCCCAACCTCGCGAAGCCTGCGGCACCACCTACAGCCCCATTTCAATCGAAATTGCCAATGCGGTGGGTTTTGCCAGTTTTTCCAACGGTTTCACCCCCACCTGCGCGATGAGCGACGATCTCTCGCGCGAGTTGGGCGACCCGGCGGAGCTGCGAACCGCGGCGGCTTTGAGTTACATCACGACCGGCATTTGCCCGCCTGTGGCTGCTGTCCTGTCGCCCTTTGCAGCCAATGCGCCGAGGGTTCAGGCGGCAGCATCAGGCCTTGCACCTGCGCGTGAGGAGCCTGCGTTTGGGGAAGTTCAACTGCCTCGTGCGGTAGTGGACTGATTGACCCTCACGTTTGCCGGGCCGCCTGCCCCGCCCCAACGACGCCAGGGCTTAGGTGTCGCGGGCCCTGCGGGCAACCATCTGCAGTACGCAGCCTCTGGGCCGTCGCTCCAACTCGCCTGCGGCTCAGACAAGCGCGACTGAGTCGTCTCGCTACGCGAGACCCTCACCCAAAGCCTTTGCGTGCTTCGAGGCCGCGACACATGCGCCCTGGCAGCGTTGGGGTGGGGCAGGCTTAGTTCGACAGCAAATACAAGCTGCACAGAACTACCAAAGTTTAATAGTTTGTTAGACATTCTCAACTATCTTGGCCAGCTCAATCTTTAGTTGCTCGCCACTTGGTGCTGTCAATGTCAGAGTAATTTCAAGAACGTCTCCAGGTTTGTGGTTCTTCAACGCAAAATCAATCCTGTCATACATTGTTAGGCTGTAAGTCTCAATCTGCTCAATCGCTTCGCTTGTCATTTTTCGAGCAAGTTCAAGAGCAAGGTTGAAATGCGCAGGAGCGTCGACGCGGAAGAACTCAAGGCTCCAATCCAGCAATAAAGACTGGAGTTCAGAAACCCGAGTGGCAAAGTGCTCAATCCGTTCAATATCGCCCGGCGCGCCTGGCGCGCCAACAGCAGCCAAAACGCCTTTTGAAAAAAGAGGGGTTATAACGCCAGTAAGCGAACTTGCGCCGCTCAGTTTCTGGGAAATCCAATTGACCGTCTCAAGGTCACTCGTGAGCTTGATCGCGTTGCCAACCGATATTCCAAGCTCCAAGTCGAGCTTTTTACTTCGCAGGGCACGTATTCGATCCCTTAGAAGACTTGCTAAGCAAAGGTACTCCCATCCCGGCGTTTTCTCCGAGAAATGCCTCAGTGACCTTGCGTCCAACCTACTGCTGATCGGCTCGAGCAATTGAAGTTTTTTACGCCACTTTAACGAATCCAGGAAGAGATAACTAAGCTGTGTTCTCAATGTATTTGTCAAATCCAACGCAGTGTCGAAAGGGAAAATCCAGACCTCACCCGAATTGCGTAAATTTGAAACGAATTCAAATAGTTTTGAGCTGTCTGCAACCGACGAGAAATCCGCTTCCGGATTGGAATTCCATACGGGAAGGAGACCAAGTATTTCCTTTTTTACAAATACATATTTCGGGATTCCGAGTGATTGCGCCTCCAGGTACTCGAGATTGGTTATTGATTTTCCCGATTCGCTCAGAGAACCATACCGGCCGCCAACGACAAGAAGAAAAATGTCGGCCCGCTCACGTACAACCTTTAAACAATTTTCAACGGCGGAGATTGACGGATCGATAGGAAAGCTGCCTTGCTCCGATACAAGTGCACTGATTCCAGCGGTGTCACAAAAAAGTGAAATGTTCTCACGTACCTGCGCCAAGTCATAGCATGTTGAGCTAACAAATAGAGTCACCTTTGTATGATTCACAATTCAAGTTCCCTGCATGACTGATTGAATAATTGGCAACAGCATCCTCTTTCCAGGATTAACTTTTGGGAAATAGCACCGCCACGCGAATTCGGCGAAATCCCATTGCAAAAAGGTGTCCAGTTGTCTAGTGACTGGCATTTCAAGAAGTTTGACCCCAACCACTATAGCCTGCCCCACCCCAACGCCGCCAGGGCGCATGTGTCGCGGCCTCGAAGCACGCAAAGGCTTTGGGTGAGGGTCTCGCGTAGCG
>JANOXL010000065.1:0-3370 GCA_031418395.1 Rhodoferax sp.
GTGGGTTTGAATTCACCGATTACCAGCGCCTTTTCCAGCGGTTTGAGCATCTCGGTCAGAGAGGCGATCAGCACATTTTTAAGGGCCACCGGGTGGGTGATGCCGCTGTCTTTGACCTTGCGGCGCAAGTCAGCCAACAAAAACTCGGTGGCGGCCACACCGGTGTCAGCCATCAAGAGAGCGCTTTCCAGGTCTTCGTAAAGCGCTTCGTTGATCTGCGCGCCGCCAAACACGCCAGAGATGCTGTTGGCTGTTTTGCCCAGGCCTGCTTTGAGTTTGTCCAGCCATTTCTGGCGCTCTGGGACTCCACCAGGGGCGGCGACGGGTAGGCTCGGGATCGCAATGGGTGCGACCAGCGCTTTACCGATCAGCGAGCCTGGGGCCGCGACGGGAGCAGAAGTCACCGATACCGTTGCCACCGATGGCATGGCTTCAGGCGTGGGCGCAGGGGGAAGTTTTTTCTTGAAAAAGCTGAACATCTGGGAATTCTTAGAATCACACCATTCTATGAAACACATCTTGCAACGCGCTTTCAAAACTTCAAGCACCCTTTGGCTCCTGTCGATGGCGGCCCTTTTCGCGGGCCAGGCTGCGGCCCAGAGTGGCCCCAAGGTCGAGCAGTTCACTTTGCCCAACGGCATGACGGTGATCGTCAAGCCCGATCGCCGCGCCCCCACGGCGGTTCATATGTTGTGGGTGCGCGTGGGCGCGATGGACGAGGTCGATGGCACCTCGGGCGTGGCCCATGTACTGGAGCACCTGATGTTCAAAGGCACACCGACGCTTGCGCCAGGTGAGTTTTCGCGCAAGGTGGCGGCTTTGGGGGGCCGTGAAAACGCTTTTACGGCGCGGGACTACACCGGGTATTACCAGCAAATTCCATCCAACCGCCTCGAAGACGTCATGAAGCTGGAGGCAGATCGTTTCGCCAACAACCAGTGGAGCGACGAGGAATTCAAAAAGGAAATCGAGGTGGTCAAGGAAGAGCGCCGCTCGCGCACCGAGGACAACCCTCGCGCGCTGATGGGTGAAGCGATGAATGCCGCCATCTATGTGGCCTCGCCTTACCGGCGCCCCATTGTCGGCTGGATGAACGACCTGGACGCCATGACACCGACCGACGCCCGCGAGTTTTTCAAAAAATGGTACGTGCCTGCCAATGCCGCCGTAGTGATCGCGGGCGATGTTGATGTGGCGGATGCGAAGCGTTTGGCTGAAAAGTACTATGGCGTGATTCCGGCGCGGCATGTGCCCAGCCGCAAGCCGCAAGTGGAGCCGGTGCAAACCGGTGTGCGCCGCATTGACTTCAAGGCGCCGGCCGACCAAGCCTATGTGGCGCTGGCGTTTAAGGTGCCCAGCCTCACGTCGGTCGACAACCCCGCCGAGGCAGGCCAGGACGCGCTGGCCCTCACGGTATTGGCTGCCGTGCTGGACGGCTACAGCGGTGCACGCCTGGATCGCGCCCTGGGGCAGGGCGACCAGCGTGTGGCCGACAGCTCAGGTGCCTACAACGGACTGTGGGGCCGGGGACCGCAAGTCTTCTACCTGGACGGCGTGCCTGCCAAGGGAAAAACCGCAGACGAAGTAGAAAAAGCGCTGGTCGACCAGGTCGCCAAAGTCGCGCGCGACGGCGTGAACGACGCCGAGTTGAATCGCGTGAAAACCCAATGGGTGGCCAGCGAGGTCTACAAACTCGATTCCGTATTCAACCAGGCGCGCACTTTGGGCAACTACTGGATTCAGGGCCTGCCGCTGGATGCGGGCGAGCGCCTCATCACCAGGCTGCGCGGTGTGACCGCAGAGCAAGTCAAACAGGTTGCCCAAAAGTATTTTTCGGATGACCAATTGACCGTCGCCACCCTGCGCCCACAGCCTCTGGATAAAACCCGCAGACCGCGCGCAGCGGCCACTGGCGCGAGGCACTGAACCATGAACACTATTAAAAAAGTAGCTGCTTATGCTTTATTTTCGTGGCTTGGATTGCTATTGGCTCCAAATTTTGCGGTGGCAGGCATTCCCGTGGTGCAGTGGACGCAAAGTTCAGGCACCCGCATCTATCTGGTCGAAAGCCCCGCGATTCCAATGGTTGACGTGCGTATCGAATTCGACGCAGGTTCGCGTCGTGATCCGTTGGGCAAAGAGGGCCTGGCCAGCGTAACGGCAGGCTTGCTCAGCCAGGGCGCACGGCCCAGTGGTGTCCCTGGCACCGGTGGGTTCAGCGCCTCGCTTGACGAAAATGCCTTGGGCGAAGCCTGGGCTGACTTGGGTGCGTCTTTTGGCGCAAGCGCCAGCACCGATCGCATGGGTTTCTCGCTGCGCTCATTGACCTATCCAGACCTTTTGCCCAAAGCCGTGGCGTTGGCGGCGCGTTTGATTGGCGAGCCATCGTTCCCGTCAGACATCTGGCAGCGCAACCGCGAGCGAATCGCAGCCAACATCAAAGAAGCGAATACCCGCCCCTCCACCCTGGCCGGGCGGGCGTTCGCAAAAGCCGTCTACGGCAACCACCCCTATGGCCGCGAGGTGACGGAAGCTTCGCTTGCTGCCATCACGCTGGATGATATGAAAAACCTGCACACCAGCGTGGTCGCGCCCTGTCGCGCCGTGGTGACGATTGTGGGCGCGGTCAACCGGGCGCAGGCTGATGTGATGGTGAATCAACTCTTCGCCAAGGTGAAGCCACTGCCGTCGATGTCCGCCCAAACCAGCTTGAGCGCCACCTGCCCGGCTTGGGCCGCGGTGCCTGAAATCGCGCCGTTGGCAAAAAGTGTGGACGAAAAAATTGCCTTTGACTCAGCGCAGGCACATGTGTTGATCGGGCAGCCGGGCTTCAAACGCGACGACCCGGACTTTTTCGCCCTCACGGTGGGCAATTACATTCTGGGCGGCGGCGGATTTGTCTCGCGCCTGTACGGCGAGGTACGCGAAAAACGTGGCTTGAGTTACAGCGTCTACAGCTACTTCTCGCCCGCCCTGCACGCTGGCGCGTTCACCCTTGGCCTGCAAACCCGCCCCGACCAGGCCAACCAAGCCGTGCAGGTTTCACGCGATGTCCTGGCCAAATTCGTCGCCGAAGGCCCCACCGCGGCCGAACTACAAGCCGCCAAAGACAACCTTATCGGCGGTTTTGCGCTGCGCATTGACACCAACGCCAAACTGCTGGACAACATCGCCAACATAGGGTGGTACCAATTGCCTCTGGACTACCTCGACACCTGGACGCAGGCAGTAGAAAAAGTGACGCTGACCGACATTAAAGCCGCCTTTGCGCGCAAGTTGCAGCCGGACCGGATGGTGCCGGTGGTGGTGGGGGGCGGGTCTTGAAAAACATCGATCATTGGGCGATCAATCGGACAAGTCTTGACGCGGG
>JANOXL010000066.1:0-5779 GCA_031418395.1 Rhodoferax sp.
GGTCTCGGGCCAGGCGCTGCATCAACAAGGCATCTTGAAAGGCCTGCACGCCGTGGTCGATACGCTCGACTTTAAGCACATCCAGCGCGCTCCAGATGTAAGCCGGCGGGCCTTCTTCGCCCGCATGCGCGACGAGCCTGAAGCCCAGCTCACGGCATCGCGCGAAGACGCGTGCAAACTTTTCGGGCGGGTGGCCCAGCTCGCTGGAAGCCAGACCGATGCCGACGATCTTGTCGCGAAAGGGCAGCGCCTGCTCCAAGGACTCAAACGCTTCCTGCTCACTCAAATGCCGCAGAAAACACAGAATCAGCGACCCGTTGATGCCCAACTGCGCCTGCGCATCCACGCACGCGCGGTGCAAGCCGTTGATTACCACTTCGGCAGCGAGGCCGTGACCGGTGTGGGTTTGCGTGTCGAAGAAAATCTCGGTGTGGAGCACGTTATCGGCCGCGGCACGTTTCAAATACGCGAACGTCATGTCGTAGAAATCCTGCTCGGTCCGCAGCACCGTGGTACCGGTGTGATAGATGTCCAAAAAGCTTTGCAGGTTGTTGAATTGGTAGGCGCTTTTAAGCGCGGCCACGTCGGGATAGGACAGCGCCACACCGTTTTTGCGGGCCAGCGCGAAGATCATCTCGGGCTCCAAAGAGCCTTCAATGTGCATGTGCAACTCGGCTTTGGGCATGGCACACAAGAGCGCGTGCAGGCGCTCTGCGCTGACTTCTTTGACTTGAAATTTCGATGCGCTCATCAACACACTCCAAACGTAAGGCCCAACTGTTTTAAATGACGCCGATACGCCGCAGACGCCTTGTCTGCCGCCGTATGCCGCTCGGCTTTTGTGCCCGACGCCTCCAGCGGCAGGCGTTTGGGCGTTTGAGATTCGAGCACCGGCTGGTCTTGCATGAAGATAGTGTGCTGGAAGGCGCGCAGTTTGTCATCTGGCGACGCAAAATCGGCCACCGCCAGCCGAAACCAGACCCGGCTGTGTTCTGGGGACACCGGGCAGATGAAAAGTGCAATCGACTCGCGGTAACCCGGCACGGTCACGCTGGCGGCCTCGGGCACCTTGGTCAACACCGCCGCATACGGTGCAGTGACCTCGTAGTTGTATTCGACCTGCGCCGGGGCGGTGGAATGCACATTGGATTTGGGCTGCCAGGCTTTGCAGCCGGTGGCGATGAGGCCCGTGGCGGTGGGCGTCACCTGGTAATCGTCAATCGCGCTAAAACCACTGGCGCCCAGCCAGCCTTCATGCACAAAAGCGAAATGCGCCATGTCCAGAAAATTCTCGATCACCCGTGGCGCGCTGGTGGCCACGTCATACGGGCCGCAGTTAAGTTTGCGTAAGGCGTCGTCGGCCTCGGCGGCAAACCCGGGTAAGGCTGGCAACGTCGAAGGCGGCGTCAGGCTTGGTGCTGCGCCCACAGCCGTCGCGAGGCGCACCCACACCAGCCCGTAGGCTTCACACGCTTCGTACACGCGCGCGCAGTGGCTGGCGGGTGGCGAGAACGCGGGCAAAGCCGGCACATGGAGGCACTGGCCAGCCGCGTCAAACTGCCAGCCGTGGTAGCCGCATTCCAGCCGACCACCTACGATTCTTCCCAGTGACAACTTCGCGCCACGGTGCGGGCACTGGTCGGCCCAGGCGTGAATTTGACCTGTCCCGTCGCGCCACAAGACGAGCGCTTGCTCCAGCAAGATGGCCGCAATCGGTGGGGCGTCTGGCGCGGCCGCTAGGTCGCAGGACAAAGCGACAGGATGCCAATGGCTTGCTTCGATCATCGGGACAGTTTTACAAAACAAAAAGCTGCCCGAAAGCAGCTTTTTGCAGGGTTCAGAATCCGCAGGGCCTCTTGCCGTTTCTACATCATTCGCGAACTAGGCGCACCGACGAAGACAGTGCTTTGGCACGGCTAGGAGGTGCAACGACGTTCCCGGATGATTTAGAAATGGAGTTACTTCTTGCCGCCAGGCACTTTGCCTTCGACACCCTTGACATAAGCGCCCATGCCGCTGAGCCACTTGTCGTCACCCACGGCGTCTTTGGCGATCATGGCTTTGCCATCTTGCCCCATGATCGGGCCTTTCCAGATTTGGTAGCTGCCGTCAGCCAGGCCTTTTTTCACTTCTTCGACTTTGGCTTTGGTCTCTGCCGGGATGTCTTCTGCCAAGGAGACGATGTCAATCGCGCCCTCTTTCACGCCGTACCAGACGCCGCCGCCACCCTTCCAGGAGCCGTCCAGCGCTTCTTTGGTGGCCTTGATGTAATACGGGCCCCAGTTGATGATGGCGGATGCCAGGTGGGCTTTGGGGCCGTAGGCGGTCATGTCGGAATCCCAGCCGAAGGCACGTTTACCTTTGTCCTGCGCAGTTTTAAGCACGGCGGGGGAGTCGGTGTTCTGGAACAGCACATCTGCACCGCCGTTGATCAAAGCCGTGGCAGCTTCGGTTTCTTTCGGGGGAGCGAACCACTCGTTGACCCAGACCACTTTGGTCTTGATTTTCGGGTTGGTCGACTGCGCGCCCAGCGTGAAGGCGTTGATGTTGCGGATCACCTCGGGAATTGGGATCGACGCGACGATGCCCAAGGTGTTGGTCTTGGTCATCTTGCCCGCGATGATGCCGGCCATGTACGCGCCTTCGTAGGTGCGGCTGTCATAGGTGCGCATGTTGTCGGCTTGTTTGTAGCCGGTGGCATGTTCAAACTTCACGTCTTTGAAATCGGGCGCGACTTTAAGCATCGGCTCCATGTAGCCAAAGGTGGTGCCAAAAATCAGCTTGTTGCCTTGGGTAGCCATGTCGCGGATAACGCGCTCGGCGTCCGCCGACTCGGGCACGTTTTCGACAAAAGATGTTTTGATCTTGTCGCCGAATTCTTTCTCAAGCGCCTTGCGGGCGTTGTCGTGCGCGAAGGTCCAGCCACCGTCGCCCACCGGGCCGACATAGGCGAAGGCGATTTTCAGGGGTTCAGGCTTCGGTGGTGGCGGTGGTGCGGCGGCAGCAGACGCAGCAGGCGCTGGCGCTACAGCAGCTGGTTTGGCTTCTTCTTTTTTACCACACCCCACCAATACGGCGCCGGCGACGGCAGTGAGAGCGGCGATGCGCAAAAGTGAGCGTTTATGCAGGTCGGTCATGTCTTTTCCTGAGAAGGTTGAGTGAAAAAGGAGAAAAGGGAACGTGAAAGTTTGGAAACCGTCAATTATTACCTTGAGTTCAGGAGCCCGGATAGAAGGGTTTTCCAATACTGGCCGGCATATTGATACGAATCCATTGTGGGTTGCGGGAGATCAGGGCAAGCACCAAAATGGTGGCGATATAGGGCAACATGGTCAAAAACTGGCTGGCGACCTCCACACCAATGCCCTGCAAATGGAATTGCAGCATGGTCACACCGCCAAATAGATAAGCCCCGAGCAAAACCCGTGCCGGGCGCCAAGTGGCAAAGGTGGTGAGCGCCAGCGCGATCCAGCCCTTACCGGCCACCATGCCTTCAACCCACAAGGGCGTGTAAATCACCGAGAGGTAAGCCCCCGCCAAACCGCACAAAGCACCGCCCACCACCACCGCCAACAACCGAATGCGCCGCACTGGGTAACCCAGCGCGTGGGCCGATTCAGGGCTTTCGCCCACACTTCGCAAGACCAGGCCGCTTCGGGTGCGGTACAAAAACCAGATTAAACCCAGCGCCAGCGCCACTGTGGCGTAGACGAGCGGGTGATGCCGAAACAGCGACGGGCCAAGCAAGGGGATGTCGCCCAACCACGGCAGCGCGTAACTGGCGCGCTCGGGCATCTTGGCTTGCACGTAGGCAGTGCCGACAAAGGCCGAAAAACCAGTCCCAAACAGCGTGAGCGCCAGGCCCGTGGCGTATTGGTTGGTGTTCAGCCAGATCACCAAGAGCCCAAAAATCAGCGCCAGCCCAGCCCCCGCGCCAATGCCCGCAGCGAAACCCAGCCAGTCATTGCCGGTGTGAACCACGGCGGCAAAACCGGCAATCGCAGCGCACAGCATGATGCCCTCGGCCCCGAGGTTGACGATGCCGACTTTTTCGTTGATCAGGAGCCCCAGCGAGGCAATGGCCAAGACCGTGCCCGCATTGAGCGTTGCAGCGATGAGCAGTGCGTAGGATTCCATCAGGCGGCCTTTGTTGAAGTCACTGTGATCTTGATCTTGTAGTTGATGAGTGTGTCGCAGGCCAGCAAACTAAAAAGCAGCAGGCCCTGGAACACGCCGGTAAGTGATTTGGTCAGCCCCAGACGCGATTGCGCCATCTCACCGCCGATGTAAAACATACTCATCAACAAGGCTGAAAACACCATGCCCACCGGGTGCAGTCGCCCAACAAAAGCGACGATGATGGCGGCAAAGCCGTAACCTGCCGGCACGTAAGGCGTGAGTTGACCGATCGGCCCCGCGACCTCCAACGCGCCCGCCAAACCTGCTGTGCCGCCCGAGACCAATAGCGCTGTCCACAAGGCTTTGCGCGAGGAGAACCCGGCGTATCGCGCTGCGGCTGGCGCCAGACCGCCCACCTGCTGCGCAAACCCGGCGCGGGTGCGGAACAAAAAGATCCAGACGATCACCACACCCACCACTGCCATCAGCGCCCCGATGCTCACGCGCGAACCCGTAAACAAGCGCGGGATTCGCGTGGCGGCTTCAAACGTCTGCGTTTGCGGGAAATTGAAACCCTGCGGGTCTTTCCAAGGCCCGCCCACCAGGTAACTCAGCAACTGCACCGCCACGTAGACCAGCATCAGGCTGACCAAAATCTCGTTGGCATTGAATTTGTCGCGCAAAAAAGCGGTGACCCCCGCCCACAACATGCCTCCCGCTACACCTGCCAGGATGATCGGCAGCACGATCCAGCCGCCGGTGGTTTTCTCGGCCAAAAGCGCCACGCCACCGGCAAAAATCGCTCCAATGACGTATTGGCCCTCTGCGCCAATATTCCACACATTCGAGCGGAAACACACCGCCAGCCCCAAGGCAATCAGCAAGAGCGGCGTGGCTTTAACGAGCAGCTCGCCTATTGCATAACCACTCTTGATCGGCAGCCAGAAAAACATCTCCAGGCCTTTGATCGGGTCTTTGCCCAAGGCCAGAAACAACAACACGCCAATGATCACCGTGACCACCAGCGCCAACAAGGGCGAGCCGTAACTCCAGAAGCTGGAGGGTTCGGGCCGGGCTTCGAGTTTGATACGGAATTTAGCCATGGACGGCCTCCCCTTCCCACAAACCGCTCATCCATTCGCCAATTTTTTCGACCGTTGCGTCGGCCACAGCGACCGACGGACTCAGCCGCCCGCGGGCGATTACATGCAGGCGGTCACTTACTTCAAACAGTTCATCCAGCTCTTCGCTAACCACCAAGACCGCGCAACCGGCGTCCCGCAGCGCCAAAATCGCCCCACGAATCTGCGCTGAGGCACCTACGTCCACCCCCCAGGTGGGTTGCGAGACGATCAGCAATTTGGGTTTGGCGTCAATCTCGCGCCCGACAATAAATTTTTGCAAATTTCCGCCCGAGAGCGAACGCGCCGCCGACTGCGGCCCACCCGCCTTCACGTTGAACTGGCGGATCACATCGGCGGCCTGCGCCTGCAAGGCGCGCACCTTGATCCAGCCGCTGGTCAGGCCCGAGCTGGTGATGGCCTCGGTGCGCGTCAATAGCAGGTTATGCGCCAGGCTCTAGGTGGGTACGGCGCCGCGCCCCAGGCGCTCTTCAGGCACAAAATGCAGGCCCAATGAGCGCCGGTCGCTTGGATTCAGT
>JANOXL010000067.1:0-14768 GCA_031418395.1 Rhodoferax sp.
AGCCGGCGCGGAAACCGTGCACGTCAATGGCAGGGTAGCACCAGAAAGTTATATTCCTCCCATGCGTCAAAACCGTTTTGCCCTTCCCACCTTGGCTGCAGGTGACGCGTTTCCGCCTGTAACGTCAGCTTGGGGGCCCGAGTCGCCCGCCAACGGCCTGCTCGCGGCGGGTGGTGCACTTGACCTAAGCACCCTGATAGCGGCCTACCAACAGGCTATTTTTCCCTGGTACAGCGAAGGGCAACCGATTTTGTGGTGGAGCCCGGATCCGCGTATGGCGCTGGACGTTAACGACTTCCGCTTGCACAAGTCGCTCAAACGGGTGATCAAAAGTTTTATGGGACGCCCTGCCTGCAAAATCATATTTGATAGCAGCTTCACCACAATAATAGAGGCCTGCGCGCAGAGTCCACGTGAAGGACGAGCCGCAGGCGCAGGCGGTACCTGGATCCTGCCCAGCATGGTGGAAGCCTACAGCGCCCTGCACCGCGCGGGCCTTGCGCACAGTGTCGAAACCTGGGTGGATGGCAAATTGGTGGGCGGTTTGTATTGCACGGCCATCGGACGGGCGGTATTTGGTGAGTCCATGTTTTCCAGGCAAGCCGATGCCTCCAAAATTGCTTTGGCCGCTTTGGTGTGTTTTTGCCGGGCGCATGGCATCGAGCGCATCGACTGCCAGCAAAACACCCCGCACCTGGCATTTTTGGGCGCTCGCGAAATGCCGCGCAACGCTTTCCTAAAGTGGGTTCAAGCCGCCTCACAACGCCCGGCACCCGCCTGGCATTTTGACAATTTATACTGGCAGGAACTGTTGTCACTCCCTTTGGATAAACCTCGGAATTGACCGTTTTTTTGAACCGTATTGCACTGAGTAACGCACTGAAGCTGTGACGCACCTCAAAGACCTGCCCCTACAGACCTTGCAGTTTTACGCGACGGCGCCCTACCCGTGCAGCTACCTTCCCAATCGGCAAGCGCGGTCACAGGTGGCAAGCCCCAGCCATTTGATCAATAACGCCGCCTATTCCGACCTGGTGCGCCAGGGGTTCAGGCGTAGCGGCATGTTCACCTATCGGCCCTTTTGCGACGGCTGCACGGCCTGCACGCCGTTGCGGGTTTTGGTCAACGAATTCCGGCCCGACAGAAGCCAGCGCCGAGCGGCAAAACAGCACCACCGGCTGGTCGCCAGAGTACTCAAGTTGGGCTTCGTCGATGAACATTACCAGCTTTACCTGCGTTATCAATGTGGGCGACATTCAGGCGGCGGCATGGACGAAGACAGCGTCGATCAATACGCCCAATTTTTATTGCAAAGCCGCGTCAACTCGCGACTGGTCGAGTTCCGGGAGGCCGCACCCGAAGGCTCGACCGGCGCGCTCAAAATGGTCGCCATTCTGGATGTGCTTGAAGATGGCCTGTCTGCTGTCTACACCTTCTACGAGCCGGACGCGGGCGCGAGTTACGGCACATACTGCGTCTTGTGGCAAATCGAACAAGCGCGCAGTTTGAATTTGTCGTATATCTATCTGGGTTACTGGATTGGGCAAAGTCCCAAAATGAACTACAAGGCCCGTTTTGAGCCAAATGAAGTGCTCGATGCCAGTGGCTGGATACGCCAGTCAGAACACCGAACACGCCCAGAATAATATTTCACATGGTAAAATGGCGTCTACCTATAACGGGAAATCGCCATGAAGAAAAAAGACGACTCCATCCCTGCCGTGCCTACGGTACAAGTGATCGAGCGAATGTTTGCACTCATCGACGTATTGGCTTCGCGCGAAGAGGCGATCAGCCTGAAAGAGATTAGTGAGAAAACCGGGCTTCACCCCTCTACCACGCACCGCATTTTGAATGATCTCGCGATTGGCCGGTTCGTAGACCGTCCGCAATCGGGCACTTACCGTTTGGGTATGCGACTCCTCGAGCTGGGCAATCTCGTCAAGGGGCGCTTGAGTGTGCGAGATGCTGCTTTGACGCCCATGCGAGAGTTGCATCGGCTGATTCAGCAGCCTGTGAACCTGAGCATGCGCCAGGGCGACGAGATTGTGTACATCGAACGCGCCTTCAGCGAGCGTTCAGGCATGCAGGTGGTGCGGGCCATTGGCGCTCGCGGGCCACTGCATTTGACTTCAGTCGGCAAACTCTTCCTTGCTGCCGATGACACGCCACGCATCCGTGCCTATGCCGCACGGACGGGGCTGACGGGTCACACCAAAAACAGCATTACCCAGTTGCCCAACCTAGAGCGGGAACTAGCCCGCGTGCGCCAAAGTGGCAGCGCTCAGGACAACGAAGAACTGGAACTCGGCGTACGCTGCATGGCCGCCGGTATTTATGATGACCAGGCCAAGCTGGTGGCTGGTTTGTCGATTTCAGCGCCCGCCAGCCGACTGGAAGACGCTTGGCTGCCAAAGTTGCAGGCCACGGTGGACGAGATATCTGCTTCTTTAGGTTTTCGGGGCAACCAGAACCGCTGATACCGGCAATTGCAGCGGGGCCGCCAGTGCTGCTGACTCGACCCACTTGCGTACACGCTCGGCATCACCCAAGCGGCTTAGTTTGCCAGCGGAGTCCAAAAACACCATGATCAACTTGCGGCCAGCTACCTTGGTCTGCATCACCAGGCATCGCCCGGCTTCAGAGATATAGCCGGTTTTTTGCAGGCCAATCTCCCAACTGGGGTTGTGTACTAGCCGGTTGGTGTTGTTGAACTGCAAGGTGCGGTTGCCTACGGCCACCTGATAACCAGGCGAAGTGGAGTATTCACGCAAAAGCTGGTCACCATGGGCGACGTTGACGAGGTTGGCCAAATCGCGCGCGCTGGATTGGTTTTTGCTCGACAAACCTGTGGGCTCGACGTATTTGGTATCGGTCATGCCCAACAGACGGGCCTTGGCGTTCATCTGCGCCACAAACACCTGCATGCCGCCGGGATAGCTGCGGCCCAAAGCATGCGCCGCCCGGTTTTCGCTGGACATCAATGCCAGGTGCAGCAACTCACCACGGCTTAACTCAGTGCCTACTTTGAGGCGCGAGCGGCTGCCTTTTTCGGTATCGACATCTTCTTGCGAGATGGTGATGATTTCGTCTGCCGGGAGTTTGGCTTCTGTGACGACCAGACCGGTCATGAGTTTGGTTAACGACGCGATGGGCAAAACGGCCTGTTCGTTTTTGCTGAACAACACCTCGCGCGTGTCTTGATCGACGACAAAAGCCACGCTTGATTTCAAATCCAGTGTGTCGTGATCTGCGTGTAAACCGGCCAGTTGTCCAAACGAGGGCCGAGGAGGCGCGGCCACCACGCGGGATTGGCCACGGCGTTGCGATTTGACGACCGATTTTCCAGCCGACCTGGTGACCGATTTGGCAACTTTTTGCTTCTGCGCTTTGGTGGCGGAAGCCGATTTGGCTGCCAGCCGTTTTGATTGGGCCGCATTCGCAGCGCCAGCGCTTGAGAACACAAGCGAGGCCGCTACTAAAACAAAAGCAAAGGCAGTTTGAAGTCGATTCAAGGTGTTTCCCAACGCAACAATCTGACAATTGAACAAACCGTCACCCGCTGTTTTTACAGCGGTATGACAGTTTATCCAATAAAGTTACATTGAATCAAGCACTTGAACGATTTATCTCAACCTAAACACGAGAACCAAGGGTAAACACTAGCCTTGCGCAGCAACACGATCAGCTTTGCTGTGTAACTTGTTGAGGGCACTCAGGTATGCCTTGGCCGAGGCCACCACGATGTCGGGGTCTGAGCCCACACCATTGACAACCCGACCACTGTTTTGCAAACGTACCGTCACTTCCCCTTGGCTCTCTGTTGACCCGCTTATGGCGTTCACAGAATAGAGCACCATCTCTGCGCCGCTTTTGACGTGCGTTTCGATAGCCTTCAGGGATGCGTCGACCGGGCCGTTGCCGTCCGAACTGCCCTTGAACTCCTTGCCGCCCACGGTGAACACGACACTGGCTTGAGGCCGCTCGCCAGTTTCACTGTGTTGCGACAAGGACACAAATCCATATTCCTCGTTCTCATGGGTGACGCTTTCGTCGCTGACCAAAGCCAGTATGTCTTCGTCAAAAATATCGCTCTTGCGGTCCGCCAGCTCTTTAAAGCGGGCAAACGCGGTATTCACGTCGGCTTCAGCCTCCATTTGCACGCCCAAGTCGAGCAAACGCTGTTTGAACGCGTTGCGGCCACTGAGTTTGCCCAGCACGATCTTGTTGGCCGTCCAGCCCACGTCTTCGGCGCGCATGATCTCGTAGGTGTCGCGCGCTTTCAAAACGCCGTCCTGGTGGATGCCTGATGCGTGCGCGAAGGCATTCGCGCCGACAACGGCCTTGTTAGGCTGAACCACAAAGCCGGTGGTCTGGCTGACCATCCGGCTGGCAGCCAGGATATGTTTGGTGTCGATATTGATATCCAGACCGAAATAATCGCGCCGCGTCTTGACCGCCATCACCACCTCTTCGAGCGAACAATTGCCCGCCCGCTCGCCCAGGCCGTTGATCGTGCATTCCACCTGGCGCGCGCCGCCAATCATCACGCCTGCAAGGGAATTGGCCACGGCCATGCCCAAGTCGTTGTGGCAATGCACGCTCCAGACAGCTTTGTCGGAGTTGGGAATACGTTCGCGCAGGTTTTTGATGAATTGGCCGTACAACTCGGGCACGGCGTAACCCACGGTGTCCGGTACATTGATGGTGGTCGCACCCTCGTTGATCACAGCCTCTAAAACGCGGCACAAAAAATCCGGGTCTGAGCGGTAGCCGTCTTCAGGACTGAACTCGATATCCGCCATCAAATTGCGGGCATAACGGGTAGAGAGTTTGCATTGCTCAAACACCTGGTCGGGCGTCATGCGCAGCTTTTTTTCCATGTGCAGCGCGCTGGTCGCCAAAAACAGGTGCAACCGACCGTTTTTGGCAGGTTTCAAAGCTTCTGCGGCGCGTGACACGTCGCGGTCATTGGCGCGGGCGAGCGAACAAATCGTCGAGTCCTTGATCGCCTCGGCAATCGCCTTCACGCACTCAAAGTCGCCATTCGAACTGGCGGCAAACCCGGCCTCGATCACGTCAACCTTCAGGCGTTCCAGCTGGCGCGCAATACGCAGCTTCTCGTCGCGCGTCATCGAAGCGCCAGGCGATTGCTCGCCGTCACGCAAGGTGGTGTCAAAAATGATGAGTTTGTCGGTCATGGTGCGCTCCTGAAAAAATCAAACTTGAAAACAAAAAAAACAAAAAAGACAAAAAACGAAGGGACAAAGAAAAACGGCCCGTTGCAGGTGCAAACGGGCCGTTTGAGAGGTTTTGCGCGTGCGCTACCGTCTCCGCCCGTTGGGAGATAGCAGTAGGGCCAGCAGAATTCGGTTCATGAGTGCGAATATAGCATGGAAATTATCGTCGGGGCAAGCGCTCAATGCAGGCCCCGCTCGTCCGGTTCATCCGTCGAGGTGGCGATCACGCTGGTATGTTGGCCTTTTGTTTTGCGCCAGACGTAGATGACGTAGCCGCTCACGCCGTAGGCGACGAAGACGCCGAAGAGCACGATGGGTGGGTCGATGTTGACAACCGCGATGCCCAAGGCGATGAGCACCAGTACGGCGAAAGGCACACTCTTCTTCATGCTCAAGTCTTTAAAGCTGTAAAAAGGTACATTGGTCACCATCGTGAGGCCTGCATAAAGGGCCAATGCGAAAGTGATCCAGGGGATGGGCATGCCCCAAAGGCGCTCGGTGCCTTCAAAACCCAGGTCGGTCATGACCCACAAAAAACCACCCACCAAAGCGGCGGCCGCTGGACTGGGCAGGCCCTGGAAGTAACGTTTGTCGACCACGCCAGTATTGACGTTGAATCGCGCGAGCCTGAGTGCCGCACAGGACACATAAACAAAAGCTGCCAGCCAGCCCCAGCGCCCCAGGCCTTGCAGTGCCCAGATATAGGTAATAAGCGCCGGTGCGGCGCCAAACGAAACCATGTCGGAGAGCGAATCCATCTGCTCGCCAAAGGCGCTTTGCGTGTTGGTCATGCGGGCGACGCGGCCATCCAGGCTGTCAAGTACCAGGGCGCAAAAGATGCCGATGGCTGCTTTGTCGAACTCGCCGTTCACCGCCATCACGATGGCATAAAAACCGCCAAACAACGCGGCCAGGGTGAACAGGTTGGGCAGGATGTAGATGCCTTTGCGCCGCTTGCGCACGAGTACCTCGCCCTCGCCTACGTCTGGGCCAAGCTGAGAGTCGGGTGAGGTGCCGTCATGCATAGGTCTGCCCCTGTTTCAAGTCGAATTTCATGGCGTATTTCAAGTCGAATGTCCTGTCTCGTTCTATGTCTGGTGTCATGCCTTGAATATACCCCCACGCCTGCAAAAAACAAAAGGCCACCGAGGTGGCCTTTTGACAAGTCGCAAACTGACGAAGATCAATTGCGGGTCTGATCGACCAGCTTGTTTTTCTTGATCCAGGGCATCATGGCGCGCAGGGTTTCGCCTACGGTTTCGATTTGATGCTCGGCCATCAGGCGGCGCTTGGAGAGGAGCGTGGGCGCGCCGGCTTTGTTCTCCAGAATGAAACTCTTGGCGTATTCGCCGGTCTGGATGTCCGTCAAGATCTGTTTCATGACCTTTTTGGTTTCGCTCGTCACGACGCGCGGGCCGGAGACGTATTCACCGTATTCGGCGTTGTTGGAGATCGAATAATTCATATTGGCGATGCCGCCTTCATAAATCATGTCGACGATCAGCTTCAGCTCGTGCAGGCACTCGAAATACGCCATTTCAGGCGCGTAGCCAGCTTCAACCAAAGTCTCAAAACCAGCCTTGATGAGTTCGACGGTACCGCCGCACAGCACGGCTTGTTCACCAAACAGATCGGTCTCGGTCTCTTCACGGAAATTGGTTTCAATAATGCCGGCTTTGCCGCCGCCATTGGCCATCGAATACGACAGAGCCAGGTCGCGTGCGCGGCCCGAGTTGTCCTGGTGGATAGCGATCAAATGGGGCACGCCGCCGCCCTGCACGTAGGTGCCGCGCACTGTGTGGCCGGGCGCCTTGGGGGCGACCATCCAGACGTCCAGGTCCGCGCGGGGCGACACCAGGCCGTAATGCACATTGAAGCCGTGGGCGAACACCAGGGACGCGCCCTGTTTGATGTTGGGGGCCACGTCGTTGGTGTAAACCGTCCCGATTTGCTCATCTGGCAACAAAATCATGACAATGTCGGCTTGTTTGACCGCGTCTGCGACTTCAGCGACCTTGAGGCCAGCCTTGCCGACTTTGTCCCACGAAGCACCGCCTTTACGCAGGCCCACGACGACTTTGACGCCGCTGTCGTTCAGGTTTTGCGCATGGGCGTGGCCCTGGCTACCGTAGCCGATGATGGCGACGGTTTTGCCTTTAATGACGCTCAGATCACAATCTTTGTCGTAAAAAACTTTCAATTTCTTCTCCTGTTGTCAATGAATAAATCCGTTCGCCCTGAGCTTGTCGAAGGGCTTCGACTGGCTCAGCCTGAACGGGAAAAGGCTGAACCTGGTAATTTCCAACTCACTCAATCCGTTCGCATCGCGCGTTTCAAAACGCCTATGCGGATCACGTCGAACAGTTTGCTTTTTAAACCCGCAGAATTCTCTCACCCCGGCCAATGCCAGACGAGCCGGTACGCACCGTCTCCAGAATCGCACCGCGCTCGATGGCCGTCAAAAACGCGTCGTTCTTCGACTGGTCGCCGGTTAGCTCGATGGTGTAACTCTTCTCGGTCACGTCGATGATGCGGCCGCGAAAGATATCGGCCATGCGTTTCATTTCTTCGCGCTCTTTGCCGACGGCGCGCACTTTGACCATCATCAACTCACGTTCGATGTAGGCGCCTTCGGTCAGATCGACCACTTTGACGACTTCGATCAGCCGGTTCAAGTGTTTGGTGATCTGCTCAATCACGTCATCGGAGCCCGACGTTTGAATCGTCATGCGCGAGAGCGTGGGATCCTCGGTAGGCGCCACGGTGAGCGATTCGATGTTGTAACCACGGGCTGAAAACAGCCCAACCACGCGGGAAAGAGCACCGGGCTCGTTTTCCACTAAAACTGCAATGATGTGTTTCATGTGAGTCGATTCCTCTTTTCGCCGCCCTCCTCTGACACCGGTAAGTGCCAGACTCGGCGGGCAATAGATTCGTCAAAAATTAACGTTAATTAAAGATTTTAACAAAAAATACGAGCAATAATAGCTGTATTTAATATTAAATTTGATAGCGTCTTACGCTTATTATCCGAGACCTGGACAGCCAAATTTTATAGATCTTCACTTCCCAATAACATTTCTGTAATGCCTTGGCCCGCTTTGACCATCGGGAAGACGTTCTCCGTCGGGTCAGTGCGGAAATCCATGAACACAGTGCGATCT
This sequence comes from Rhodoferax sp., assembly GCA_031418395.1. GTDB lineage: Bacteria > Pseudomonadota > Gammaproteobacteria > Burkholderiales > Burkholderiaceae_C > JANYCG01. The sequence continues at coordinate 8,405 of JANOXL010000067.1, forward strand.
TTGAGCTTGCGCGCCTCGCGCAACGCACCTTCGACGTCGCCCGGTTTTTCGATCAACATCCCCACGTGGCCATACGCCTCGGCGAGTTTCACGAAGTTGGGCAGCGCGTCCATGTAGCTGTGGCTGTAGCGGCCTTCGTAGTCAATCTCCTGCCACTGACGCACCATGCCCAAATACCGGTTGTTCAGCGAGACGATTTTGATCGGCGTGTTGTATTGCAGGCAGGTGGAGAGCTCCTGGATACACATCTGCACCGAGCCTTCGCCAGTGATGCAAAACACCTCGGCCTCGGGCTTGGCGAGTTTGATGCCCATGGCGTAGGGAATGCCCACGCCCATCGTACCCAGGCCACCTGAGTTGATCCAGCGGCGCGGCTCATCAAAGCGGTAATACTGCGCGGCCCACATCTGGTGCTGGCCGACGTCAGAGGTGATGTAGGTGTCAGTGCCCTTGGTCATGTTCCACAGGGTTTCAACCACGTGCTGTGGTTTGATCGTGTCACCCTTGCCCATGCTGTATTTGAGGCAATCACGCTTGCGCCAGCCTTCAATCGTCACCCACCATTCGGCCAGGGCTTTGGCATCAGGCTTGATCGCGCTTTCCCTGACCATGGCGATCATCTCCAGAAGCACATCTTTCACATCGCCGACGATCGGGATATCGACCTTGACGCGCTTGGAGATGCTCGACGGATCAATGTCGATGTGGATGATCTTGCGCTCGTTTTGCGCGAAGTGCTTCGGGTTGCCGATCACGCGGTCGTCGAACCTGGCGCCCACGGCCAAGAGCACGTCGCAATTCTGCATGGTGTTGTTGGCTTCGAGCGTGCCGTGCATACCCAACATGCCCAGAAACTTCTGCCCGGTAGAAGGATAAGCGCCCAGGCCCATCAGGGTGTTGGTCACCGGGTAGCCGAGCAAATCGACCAGCGTTCGCAGTTCGTTCGACGCGTTCGACAAAAGGACGCCGCCGCCGGTGTAGATATACGGGCGCTTGGCCGTCAACAGCAGTTGCAGCGCCTTGCGGATTTGCCCACCGTGGCCCTTTTTCACCGGGTTGTAAGAGCGCATTTCCACCGTTTCGGGGTAACCGGTGTAGATCGCCTTGTTGAACGAGACATCTTTCGGGATATCCACCACCACCGGGCCAGGGCGACCGCTGCGTGCAATATGGAAGGCCTTTTTCATGGTCAAAGCCATGTCTTTCACGTCTTTGACGAGGACGTTGTGTTTCACGATGGGGCGGGTGATGCCCACCGTGTCGCATTCCTGGAACGCATCCAGGCCAATCGCCGCAGTGGGCACCTGGCCGGTGATGATCACCATCGGAATGCTGTCCATGTACGCCGTGGCAATGCCGGTGACGGCGTTGGTCACACCGGGGCCGGAGGTGACCAGGGCCACACCCACGTCACCCGTGGCGCGAGCGTAGCCGTCGGCCGCGTGCACGGCCGCTTGCTCGTGGCGCACCAGCACGTGCTGAATGGTGTCTTGCTTGTAAAAAGCGTCGTAAATGTGCAAAACCGCGCCGCCGGGGTAACCCCAGACGTATTTGACGCCCTCGGCTTGCAGGGCTTTGACGAGAATCTCGCCGCCGCGCAGGTCCTGCGGTGTGGTGGGGTTTTTGGCCAAAGCAGCAGCTTGGGCGTGATTGGCAGCGGATTGCAGAGGCGCAAGCGCAGCAGAATTGATTTCAGCTTTGTTGATTTCCATGATGAACCTTTGTGAATTTCTCTAACGAAATACCTTGGGTGCTTCTTCCCGAACCCTTTTGGGGCCGTGTCGAAACTTTGGGCTAAGGCCATAAGCGCACCAGGATGCGCGCCGAGCCAGAACCCGTTTGCCGTTTGAATTGCAACGCGCATTATGTCACTCATTGCTTACTTTTTGGTGCATAGCAGCAAAAATCAAAGCAGCGCAGCCTCAGCCAATGCCATAATTTGGCCGCCTATCATCGATAAATCCGATCCATAAACTAGCACGGCCCACCCCAGTGGGACCGGCAATAAAAGAGACACGCGGAAACTTTTTCCGTACCCGCACTTGGCAACTGAACAGGAACTCTCCGAATTTTTGAAGAGCGTCGAGCGGCGCGCCTTCAAACGTTCGGTCTACCATGTGCGCGACGAAGAAGCTGCGCTGGACATCGTGCAAGACAGCATGATGAAGCTGGCTGAGCATTACGCCGACAAACCGCCGGCTGAGCTGCCGATGTTGTTCCAGCGCATCCTCTCCAATTGCACGCTGGACTGGTTTCGCCGCAATAAAACCCGCCGCGCCCTGTTTTCGAACCTGAGCGACTTCGAATCGGCGGGGGAGGACGGCGAATTTGACGTTTTGGAAACTTTATCGGTCGTCGAAGGCTCAGAACGTAACGAGAGCGCCCAAACCACTGTCGAACGCGGTCAAATCCTCAAAGAAATAGAAATTGAAATACAGGAGCTTCCCGGACGTCAACGGGAAGCCTTCCTCATGCGTTACTGGGAGGAGATGGACGTCGCCGAAACGGCAGCGGCCATGGGCTGCTCGGAAGGAAGTGTCAAAACGCACTGTTCCCGGGCCGTTCTGGCTCTCAGTAAAGCCTTGAGAGCAAAGGGAATTCAACTATGACCGATTTGACCGACAACAATTTCAATCGCCGCCAGCCTCGCCGTCAACCCAATCTGCAGCCCGCGCAGTTCAGGCTGACCCAGGCTGAGCTGGGGCAAGAGCGTTTTGCACTCAAGCTCACCTCGCGCCTGTCAGACGCGGCTGACGCCCTGCCACATGACCTGGCCGAGCGCCTGCGTGTGGCACGCCAGCAAGCGGTCGCAAAACACAAGCCAGCGTTCGTCACCGCCTCCAATGTCAGCCCCTCCGGCGGCGCGGCGGTGCTCGGGCGTGGCGGTGAAGAATTCGGATGGTGGAACACCATCGCCTCGGCTTTCCCTTTGATCGCACTGGCGGTGGGCCTGTTTGTCATCAGCGGTCTACAAAATGACTACCGCGCCCGTGAAGTCGCTGAAGTCGATGCCGCCTTGCTCACGGACGACCTGCCACCCGTTGCTTATACCGATCCTGGGTTTGCCCAATTTCTCAAGGCGCGCCGCGAAATGGGGCAATAAATTGCCTCTCCATCTTCATCCGCCCTGATTCGTACTTGGATTCGCACCCAGTTTGACACCCAGATTTGCAGCCAGGCTCACTACCCAATTCACCGTCTGATACGACCTATGCAAGCCATCCGATGCATCAGCCAAGCCTTGGTTGGACTCTGGCTTGTAGCCGTTACATCAGCTAACACATTTGCGTTGGCTCAGCCGTCGGCCGCTTCTCCTGTCTCCCCGTTTCTTTTGGCGCAGGCCAATTTGGCCCCTTCCAATTCAAACGCATTGAAGCCGACGCCGGTGGCGCCCTCGGTTAAAGCTGCGCCAACCTCTCCTCAGACTGCGGTGCAGTTCAAAACGGCCGGGCCAGACGCTGCGAATAAAGCCGCGCCCCCTGCGTTAGACACCATGGCATCGCAGACCAAGCCCTTGTGGCAGGAGTTGACGCCTGCGCAACAACAATCGCTCAAACCCCTGGCCGCCAACTGGTCCACCATCGGCGTCGGGCAAAAACGCAAGTGGCTGGAAGTGTCGAAAAATTACCCAACGATGTCGCCTGGCGAGCAAAGCAAGCTGCACAGCCGAATGTCAGATTGGGCCTCGATGAGCCAACAGCAACGCAACCAGGCGCGTCTCAACTTCGCGGAAAGCAAAGCCCTGACGCCCGATGAAAAAGCCGCCAACTGGAAGGCTTACCAAGCCTTGAGCCCGGAAGAAAAGCAAAAATTCGCCGCCAAGGCACCCGCCACACCGGCAGGTGCGGCGGCAGCGGTCAAACCCGTGCCTGCGCAAAAAATGGCCAACGTGCCATCCACGCGCAAGGAGCCCAACGCCTCCAAAGTGGTCGCCGATAACACCCCTAACGCCAATGGCACGAATGGCGCCAAAATCGACAACCGAACACTGTTGCCCATTGCGCCGCTTTCACCGCTCGCGTCGCCATTGACGCCCTCTTCGCCCGCGCGTTCGCCCGGCAATTCGCCAGCCGGTTCGGCCCCCCAAAAACCTTGAGCCCGGTCGTGCCACCGTTGCCGCCCCATCAGGGTGCCGCCGGTGGCCCGGCTGTGCGTCTGACTGCGCGGCCGGCACTCGCGTCAAGCGATGCGGCGCCTGCTGCAATGCTCACCCCGGGTTTGTGGCGGCGCATGGCCTGTTGGTTGTATGAAGGCCTGCTCATGTTTGGCGTTGTTTTTTTGGCTGGTTATTTGTTTTCTTCCTTGAGCCAAACACGCCACGCGATGGACAACCGCCACGCCTTGCAGGCTTTCGTTTTTGTGGTGTTCGGCATTTATTTCGTTTGGTTCTGGTCCAAAGGCCAGACCTTGGCCATGAAAACCTGGAACATCCGCGTGGTTGACGTCCAAGGCCATGCTCTCACGCAACGACGCGCCGTGGCACGTTACTTTCTGAGCTGGCTGTGGTTTTTGCCGCCGCTGGCGTTGGCGGCCATTTTCAAATTGCCGGGCGGTGAAGCTGGCGTGATCACGCTGGGCTGGGTCGCCATCTGGGCAATTTTGAGCCGTTTCCATCCGCAGCGGCAGTTTTGGCATGATGCCTTGGCCGGCACGCGGCTAGTCACTGTGTCGGGTCTCAAATCATGAAGGCTCCCGCATTTTCCATCGCCGTGTATTGCGGCTCACGCGAAGGTAGCCAGCCCGAGTTTGCCGACTCGGCGAAAGAAGTTGGCCGCTGGATTGGCCAACACGGTGGTCAACTGGTCTATGGCGGCGGTCGCAACGGGCTAATGGGCCTGGTGGCAGACGCTTGCCTGGCCGCCGGTGGTCAAGTGGTCGGCGTGATCCCCAAAAGCATGGTCGAGCGCGAGTGGGCGCACGCTGGCTGCCACGAACTCATCGTCATCGACACCATGCACGAACGCAAACGCATCATGGCCGAGCGCGCAGACGCTTTTCTCGCACTGCCCGGCGGCATTGGCACGTTTGAGGAGTTCTTTGAGGCCTGGACATGGCGACAGCTCGGGTTTCATGACAAACCGGTGGGTTTGCTGAACGTGACGGGTTATTACGACGCGCTGTTGCATTTTTTACAGCACAGTGTGGACAGCCAGTTCATGGGCACGGTGCAGATGGACTTGATCCGTGTGGGCGCAAAGCCAGTGCCGCTGTTGAAAAAACTGGTCGAATCGGCGGGGTTTTCACCGCAGGCCCGGTTGGATGGGGTTTAGCGGTTCGGCCGACTTTCGAAATTACAGGCCGCCGTGTCTAATCGCCAGCCCTGGAACAGAATTCGCTGACAAGTTGGCGTCGCACGGATTCTCGCGCCGCCAGCCGCCAGGCAAGCGCCACGCCGCCGCTCCTCATGGTTCGCTGACGCGCCGCTTCGCGGCACTGCGCACAAATCGTCGGGACGGCGCGGCACTTTCCTGACGGCGTAAATTGGGCGTTTCAGTTCTATTCTGCCGGCATTGGGCTTTTGGATGCTGCCCGATGAAATACGAACCGCTCTGCCTCAGCTTGTCGAAAGGCTCAACCTGAACGGCGCTTAAAACTTCAGTAGGCCGAACCAAAAAGTTTCACCGCAGCAAAGCCATGGACACCGTGTCAAAGTAGTCGCCATCGACCTGATTGGCCCTGCGATGAAAACCTTCAGTTTGAAACCCCATGCTTTCGTAAAGGGCTTTGGCATTCGAGTTGTCAACTCGCACCGTCAATTCGATTCGGCTAAGCCCCTTTAGCCAGGCTTTGCCGATAGCCGCCTGCATCAGTTGCCGGCCAATGCCACGATGCCTGGCCGACGCAAGCATGCCCATGCCCAGCAAACCGACGTGGGTGCGCGTGTCCCCACGCACCGGCAGGATGTCGCACCAACCCACCACCTCGCCGTCAAGCTCGGCGACAAAAAGGCATTGGTCGTTTGTCAAAATCGACCGATAACGCTCGCAACACTCTTCCAGCAGCGGTGCTTGGAGCAAAGTGAAGTAGCGCTTCTCCCGCGCCACGACATCCAACACGCGGTGCAGGCCCACGAAATGGGATTCTTGAAGCGGAACAATATTTGGCGTCATGGCCAATTTTCTGGGGTTTTTAGAGGCCAGCGCTGCAATGGCGAGCGTCAAGGTGGCATCGCGGTAAAGCGCCCTATCAAACCCATTTTGGGTATGATTTAGATAAAAATCAACTTGGACAGTCGATTAATAGAAATATCGCCCTACAGGTCTCGAATTAATTGAATATGTTGCTATATTTAGTATAGCGTTCAAACCGCCGCCTCATCCTGCTCGCCCGTACGGATGCGCACCACGCGCTCGACGGAGGTCAC
>JANOXL010000068.1:0-2825 GCA_031418395.1 Rhodoferax sp.
CACTGGCCGGTGCGGGCGGGACGCGACTCAAATCGGGTCATGGAGACGCCGTGTTGTTTGAGCGGGATCAGCAAATCGTGCAACGCACCCGGTTTGTTGGGCACGGACACCACGAGGCTGGTGCAGTCTCTGCCCGAGGGCGGCGCCGCTGGCAGGGTGCTGGGCAGGCAGATAACGGCAAAACGCGTGCGGTTGTGCGCATCATCCTGTACGGCAGGCGCAGCAATGTGCAGACCAAACTGGCTGGCGGCGCGCTCGCTGGCTAGGGCAGCCAGGCCCGGGCTGTCGGCGGCCAAGCGCGCACCTTCGGCATTGCTGGAGACGGCCCGGCGTTCGGCTCCTGGCAGATGCCGTGTCAGCCAAGCTTGGCATTGGGCCAGCGCCTGCGGATGGGCCATCACCACTTCAATACCTTCGAGCGAATTGGTCAGGCGAAGCAAGTTGTGCCGCACCATCAGGCTGACTTCGCCGACCATTTGGGTGGGCGTGCGCAAAAACAGGTCCAATGAACGCGTCACCACACCTTCAGCCGAGCTTTCAACGCCGACCACGCCGTAATGCGCGCGCCCAGCCTCGGTGGCGTGGAAAACCTCGTCAAAATTGGCGCAATAAATCAACTCGGCGGCGGTGCCGAAATACTGCTGCGCCGCCTGTTCGCAAAAGGTGCCCGCCGGGCCCAACACCGCCACGCGCTGGGGTGATTCAAGCGCCAGGCAGGCCGACATGATTTCGCGCCAAATCGCCTCAATGTGCTGGCCTTTGAGTGGCCCTGGATTGGCGGCCTGCATTTTCTGGATGACCTGGGCCACGCGGTCGGGTCGGAAGAAGGGCGTGCCTTCACGCTTCTTGATGACGCCGACCTGTTCGGCCACGTGAGCACGCTGGTTCAAGAGCGCGATCAGTTGCGCATCGAGGCCATCGATCTGGCCACGCAACGCGTTCAGGCTGAGTGTGTCAGCCGATGCGTCTGGGGTGGGGGCTACAGGTTTGCCAAGTGCGCTCACTGCGAGGTTTCCAATATTTATTATTCTAAAAATACTTGCTTATTTAATTCGATACTTAGGTCACGTAATATGTGAATTTGTTGCTATCAAATTATTTAATTGTATGATATAAATATCATCAAAAAATTAACTAAAATCTGAATTATTTGCCTTCTGTTGCATCACCACCGCTGCCATCTGGTTCAATCGGCTCGCTGGGCTCACCCGGCTCACCTGAATTGGCGTCATTTTCCACAATCCGCTGTAGGCCACTCAATTGGGAGCCGTCGTCCAGGCCAATCAGGGTCACACCTTGTGTGGCGCGGCCCATTTCGCGGATTTCGCTCACGCGGGTACGTACCAGTACACCTTTGTCGGTGATCAGCATGATCTCGTCGTCGGCATGCACGAGCGTGGCGGCGACGACTTTGCCGTTGCGCTCGGACTGCTGGATGGCGATCATGCCTTTGGTGCCGCGGCCATGGCGCGTGTATTCGGTAATCGAGGTGCGTTTGCCGTAGCCGTTTTCGGTAGCGGTCAGCACAGACTGTTGTTCATCTTCGGCGACCAGCATGGCAATGACGGTCTGGCCGTCGTCCAGCATCATGCCGCGCACGCCGCGCGCGTTGCGGCCCATGGGGCGAACGTCGTTTTCGTCAAAACGCACGGCCTTGCCGCCGTCGCTGAACAACATCACATCGTGTGCGCCGTCGGTGAGTGAGGCGCCGATCAAGAAGTCGCCCGGATCGAGGTCTACTGCGATGATGCCGGCTTTGCGCGGGTTGGAGAACTCATCGAGCGAGGTCTTTTTGACCGTGCCCATACTCGTGCCCATGAAGACGTAAGCTGATGCCGGGAAGCTGCGCTTTTCACCCGTGAGCGGCAGCACCACGGTGATCTTTTCGCCTTCTTGCAACGGAAACATATTGACGATGGGCCGCCCGCGCGAACCGCGTGAACCCTGCGGCACTTCCCACACCTTGAGCCAATAGAGTCGGCCACGGTTCGAAAAACACAAAATGTAGTCGTGCGTGTTGGCGATGAAGAGCTGGTCCACCCAATCGTCTTCTTTGGTGGCCGTGGCCTGTTTGCCGCGCCCGCCGCGTTTTTGCGCACGGTATTCGCCCAGCGGTTGGCTCTTGATGTAGCCGCTATGACTCAAGGTGACGACCATATCGGTCGGCGTGATCAGGTCTTCGGTCGAGAGATCAAACGAGCTGTGTTCGACCAGGCTTCTGCGCGCGCCGAGTTTGGTCTGGCCGAATTCTGTCTTGACGGCGGTGAGTTCGTCGCCAATGATGACCGAGACACGTTCTGGCTTTGCCAGGATGTCCAGCAAGTCTTCAATCTCGCTCATCACCTCTTTGTATTCGGCAACGATCTTGTCTTGCTCTAGCCCGGTGAGGCGCTGCAGACGCATCTGCAAAATCTCATGCGCCTGGGTGTCGGAGAGGCGATAGAGGCCATCGCTGCCCATGCCGAATTGCTTCTCCAGCCCGTCGGGGCGGTAGTCGTCGGCGTTCACCGCGCCGCCGTCGGCACGGGTGCGGGTCAACATCTCGCGCACCAGGGCGCTGTCCCAGGCGCGGGTCATCAACTCAGCCTTGGCGACGGGCGGCGTGGGCGATTCGCGGATGATGCGGATGAACTCGTCAATATTCGCCAGCGCCACTGCCAGGCCTTCGAGCACATGGCCGCGTTCACGCGCCTTGCGCAAGGTGAAGATGGTGCGGCGGGTGACCACCTCGCGGCGGTGCTCCAGGAAGACTTCAATCAAGTCCTTCAAATTGCACAACTTCGGCTGGCCATTGATCAGCGCCACCATGTTGATGCCAAAGGTGT
>JANOXL010000069.1:0-2533 GCA_031418395.1 Rhodoferax sp.
GTGTTTTGCCAGCGGCGTCAGCATCTCCAACTTCAGGCAGTGTCGCGGTCATTTCGAAAATTCAAATGTGAGCGATGTCAATCTGCCGCGGTAATAGGGTTTGATGCCCTCAGGCGTCACCCACGCGACCTCACCCTCCAGCGGCACCTGCATGCCGCCACGGCTCGCATAGTTCCAGAACCGGCCTTGCCACGGCTGGCCACCGGGAACACCGTTGACTAGGCGGCCTCGCGACTCAGCCCGTGCCGATCCGATCAGCCCGTCTTCCTGAAACCGGAAAGTCAAGGTCAACGAAAGCGCACCATCTTTGAGAGTGGCGCGGGCCGATTGGTCATCCACAGCTTGCCATCGCACGCCCTGGCTGGGCAAAAGTGCCGTTGGGTACCACAAGGCCTCCATAAAGTAGCGCATGAACTCACCTTGTTGCAACTCTGCGTTGTCTGGCATATTGACCAGCGGTATCAAGCCCCCTATTGCGCCGCGCAACACGCCATGCCCTGCAATGTAGGCATCGTGAATATGTGCGGCCACGAAAGGAAACATCCCAATGCGGGCATCCCAGTCAAAACCTGGACGTTGGGTAATCACCCGCTGCTTGGCGGTGAACGGCTTCCAAGCTTCGGCGGACTCGCTCATGTTGAACGTTCCTGTCTGTTCCAGCGACACCGCCGCAATCATGGGCTGGCCGTCCTTCAGCGCGGCACGAAAGTAGCGCTGCACAGGTGTAGGCAGGCCCTCCAGTTCGCGTAGGTCGTAGCGGCTTGGGAAGACGGACGATGAGGGTAAGACACGGGCAGCTTCGAGTCGCGCCAGTATGGCCCTTGTGCCTTTCTCCCAATGCCACGAACCATAGGCCACCGCTCCAAGCGCGGCGACCATCAAGATCACGAGTGCTACGGCTGACCACTTTAACCAGGCCATCACGCGCCCACCACCCGGCCGCTGGAAGAAGCGCCCGAGCCGGACGCACCGGGGGCGGGTGGCCTGCGTGCAGGGCGAACTTGGTAGTACAGCTCAAGCGCGCTGGCACCGGTACCCAGCAGCATGATGGCGGCAAGAAGCAAAAATCCAATTATTGGCAGGCTGCCCAGTAGCAAAACCACCAGCAAAGTCAACGCAAAGAAACCCATCCTGACGGCGCTGCTCGCACTGGGCACCTCTTTTTGAGTAGCGCGCTGAACCCGCTGGGAAATGCTGAAAACACCGACAACACATCCAATCAGCAGCATCAGCGGAAACATCATCATCAACGCAATGCCCAGCGGAATGCCAATGAGCGTGATGAGCAACAGCATCGCCAGTACCGGGGTGCCCAGCAAAACTGCGACGCCAGCGGCAAGGGCTTGCCACGGCCTTGCACCTATGCCGTAGGCAGCTCGCTGGGAGAACCCAGCGAACAGGAGCAAAAAGAACGCCGACACTGCCATGAGCGCAAGAAAACTGGCCAAAGTGCTCGCGGCCATGCCAACCCAACTCGGTCCACTGCCCATCATTTGCCCATGCCATTCGCGGTCGTTGTGGGTGTCGCGCCGACCATTCATGGCGCCCCCACGGGCGACCGCTCCTCCAATGACCACGCCCTCGGCAGTTTTGAATTTCGCGCTGGCCGGGTACCGCAGTGCAGCGCCCAGTTTGGCCTGCGGGCCAAGTTCAATTTCTTCGGCGTTGATTTCTGCATCGCCGGCAACTTCGCCGTCAAGCACCACTTTTTGAGCAGAAACGGTCAGGGAGCCATCGATCTTGCCCTCGATGCGGACTTCGCCTGCATACAGGGTCGCAGCATGTTTCACCACGGCGGTGTTGCTCAGCTTGATGCTGCCGCCCGAGGCGTAAAGCGCCCCGCCCACCGTACTTTCGATGACGATTTCGCCTCCCGCCGCCCTTAAATCTTCGCCAACGGCTGCGCGCACGGTGACAGCGCCCGCGGCCAAAGTTGCGCCGCCCGCGACGGGCTGATCGACGGTGACGCGGCCACCGGCTGCATAGAAGTCGCCCCTGACGGGGGCTGCCAAACGTACATCGCCACCTGCGCGGTAGACGTTTCGGCCTGTCGACGAGGTGCTGCTTTCGCGCGCTGTTTCAGTCGACCGCGGCTTGACCTCTGGTACCTGCGCATGTGCAGGCTGGAGCAGCGTCAGCAAAAGCAGTGCCGCAATCCCAAGGCAGGAACTGGCGGCGCGTGCTGTGGGCGAGTTGAGTGGGGTTTTGGTCATTTTCAGATCTCCATATTTTTGAAGCGGCATGACCGCCCATGCAATCGCCAAAATGGGCTTGCCGACAGCGTCATTGGACACAGTAAATGCGCCACGCCGCATGATCTAGATCAATCTACAAGAAGTTGCCTTGGCAAGATCAATGGCGGGCAGCCATGACAGGAGATACTTGCAAAACTACGCCCGAACCGGATGCGCTCACTACGGACTCTGCCAATGAACCCACCACTACACCTCGTCTGCCCACATTGCCACACAACGAACCGTGTAGCGCCCGATCAACTGGCCAGCGCACCTACTTGCGGCCAATGCAAACTTGC
>JANOXL010000070.1:0-8789 GCA_031418395.1 Rhodoferax sp.
CGTCGCTGCCCTTGGCCAAAAGGGCCAGGCCCGCGGGGCAATGGATCAGGACACTTTTGTCCACACCGCCAGCTTCGAGCAAAGTCACGGTGACCGCTGGGTCTTCAGTGAGCCGCGCGGCCAAAACGCAGCCGGCCGAGCCGCCACCGATGATGATGTAGTCAGGCATGTTCCAATGGTTTCCAGCGATAATTTTTATAACCTGCAAAGATAGTCGACAAATGTCAAAAACCTCTAAGGAGCCAGCTTTAATGAATGCGCTCGTAAACCCTGATTCTTCGTCACAAGACCGTAGCCTAGACAGCAGCCAAGACACCGGCCAAGGCAGTGTTGATTGCACGGTGCAGGGCGAGCTCTTGCTGATCTGCATCAACCGCCCGGCCAAGCGCAATGGTTTTACACCCAAAATGTTCAAGGAACTGGGTGAAGCGTATACGCGTTTGGACGACGATGCCGCGCTGCGCGTGGGCGTCCTGCATGCGGCCGGTGCCCATTTCACCGCCGGCCTGGATTTGCCGTCCATTGCACCCCTGATGCGCCGCGGCGAAAAAGCGGTGCCTTTGGGCTTGGTAGACCCGCTCGATTTGGGCATGGCCGGTTATCGCCGGCGCATCAAGCCGATGGTGGTGGCAGTGCAGGGCATCACCTACACGCTGGGCATCGAGCTGATGCTCGCCGCTGACATCGTGGTGGCGGCGGACAACTGCCGCTTCTCGCAACTTGAAGTCAAACGCGGCATCATGGCCACAGGCGGCGCCACCTTGCGTATGGCCGAGCGCGCGGGTCTGGGCAACGCGATGCTGCATTTGCTCACGGGTGACGAGTTTGGCAGTGCAGAAGCCCTGCGCCTGAACTTTGTGCAACGCGTCGTGCCCGCCGGGCAGGCCCTGCCCGAGGCGATTCACATTGCCCAAAGCATTGCGGCGCAGGCCCCGCAGGCGGTGGTGGCCACACGGCAAAACGTGCTGAAGGCGGTAGAGCACGGTCCGGTCGTGGCGATGCATGATTTCATCGAAGTCCAGCGCCGCCTGGCCAACACCGAAGACGCCAAGGAAGGCGTCGATTCCTTCGTCGAGCGGCGTGCAGCGCGGTTTACCGGGCGTTGAAGTGAATTTACGCTGATCGGTTGAAATCCTCCCGTTGGAAACTCACCCGCAATTAATCCACCTGTCATTGAGCGCCACACTAATTGTGTAGAACACCATGAGCACCTTGAATTTTCTGGTCCACAAACAAGACCTGCCCACCACACAGCTGCGTCAAACGACAGATGAGCCGTTGCCCGCGGGTGCCGTGCGGGTACGCGTGGACAAATTCGCACTGACCTCCAACAACATCACCTACGCGGCCTTTGGTGATGCCATGAGTTATTGGAGCTTTTACCCCGTGCAAGCTGAAGCCGCGCTCGGCGCCATCCCGGTCTGGGGTTTTGGGACCATTTCAGACAGTAATGCCCCTGGCGTGGCCGTGGGCGAACGCATTTACGGTTATTTCCCCATGGCCACCAGCGCCGTGCTGTACCCGACCCGAGTGAATGCCAGCAGTTTTTATGACGGCGCGCCTCACCGGGCCGAACTGCCATCGGTTTACAACCAATACATGTGGTGCAAGGCCGACCCGTTTTACACCGAGGCCAGCGAAAACGTGCAGGCTTTGCTGCGCCCGCTGTTCATCACCTCCTGGCTGATTGACGACTTTTTTGCCGACAACCAGTTTTTTGGTGCGCTGCAAGCTGGAGCAGGGGAGCCCGGCATGGCCTTACTCTCCAGCGCTTCGAGTAAAACCGCCTACGGCACGGCCTATGGTCTCAAGAAACGTGCGGGCGTCGAAGTGATCGGGTTGACCTCAGCTGCCAATGTGGCGTTTTGTGAAAGCCTGGGTTGCTACCACCGCGTGTTGACCTACGAGCAGCTTGATACATTGGCCGCGGACCGCGCCTGTGTGTACGTTGACTTTGCCGGCAACGGCACACTGCGTGCGGCCATCCACACACGCTTTTCGAACCTCAAATACAGCTGCTCCATCGGCGGCACCCATGTCGAAAACCTGGGTGGTGCCAAGGGCCTGCCGGGGCCGCGCGCCACCTTGTTTTTTGCGCCGTCCCAAATCAAAAAACGCGCCGCTGAATGGGGCGCCGCTGAATTTGGCAAGCGGATGGTCGCCGCCTGGTTCGCTTTTACTAAGGAGGCGTGTGACCCAGCCCGGCCCTGGATCACCGTGGCCCGTCATGCGGGCCCTGAGGAAGTGAAGGCAGCCTATGCGCAAGTCCTGGCAGGCAAGGGCGACCCGCGAGTGGGCCACATGTTGTCGCTGCATGAAGGCCCGATGCGATGAAGCTGGCGGTACTCTCTGACATCCACGCCAACATTCAGGGCATGGATGCCTGCTTGCGCCATGCGCGTGAGCGGGGCGCACGCCAGTTTGCGATTTTGGGCGACCTGGTGGGTTATGGTGCTGACCCCGTCGCGGTGGTGCAGCGCGCGCAGGATCTGGCCAGTCACGGCGCCTTGATGATCAAGGGCAACCATGACGACATGGCCGTCAACCCGCCCGAGGTGCCGCGCACCCTGGGCGATAGCACCGCGGGCTGGACCCACGCGCAGTTGTCCGCTGACCACCGGGGGTTTCTGGACGCCTTGCCGATGTCCCTGCAACACGGCAGCCTGCTGCTGGTTCACGCCAGTGCTGACGAGCCCGCCAGCTGGCCCTATATTTACGATGATGACGCGGCGCTGGACTGCTTCGCCGCCGCCTCCGAAATGGCCAGTGTGCGCCAGGTGTTCGTGGGCCACGTCCACCACCAGACGCTTTATTCCAAAGTGCACCGCGAGGCCTTGCAAAAACACAAGGTGACCGCGGGCGAGCATTTCCTGCTGGATCCAGCGCGGCATTGGCTCGCCACTATTGGGTCTGCCGGGCAGCCGCGAGACGGCAATCCGCAGGCCATGTATGCGCTGTACGACACCGAATCGAATGTGCTGGATTTTCAGCGCGTCGCTTACGACCATAGCCAAGCCGCCAATGCCATTCGCCACGCTGGTTTGCCGCCCTGGCTGGCACTGCGCCTGGAAGTTGGCCGTTGAGCGCGCCACTGGACCGTGACCTGCCGCCTCAGACGGCCGAAGACGCCGCGCGCCACCCCTTTGACGCCTTAACCCCCGACGTGGTGATGGACGCGCTGGCCAGCATCGGCCTGTATGGCGACGGTCGCCTGATGGCCTTAAGTTCCTACGAAAACCGTGTCTACCAGATTCACCTGGAATCATCCCTCGCCACGGCAACGGTGCCTTCGAGCGACCCGCCCGCAGTCGTTGTGGCCAAGTTCTACCGCCCACAGCGCTGGAGCAATGCGCAAATCCTCGAAGAACACCGCTTTAGTGCCGAGCTGATGGGGGCAGAAATCCCGGTGATCGGCCCCTTGCAAATTGGGGGTGCCACGCTGCACCATTTCAACGGTTTTGCCTTCAGTGTGAGCCCGCGCCATGGCGGGCGCGCGCCCGAGCTGGACAACCCCGAGGTGCTCGAATGGATTGGCCGTTTCCTGGCGCGTATCCACAGCGTGGGCGCGGCGAAGGCGTTTGAACATCGCCCGGCGCTTGACCTGCAAAGTTTCGGCAAAGACTCGCGCGACTGGTTGCTGGCGCATGACTGTGTGCCGCTGGATGTGCAATCCGCCTGGGCCAAACGATCACAAGAAGCGCTTGATTTGATAGCGGCTTTGCCTTATTTTTCCAGCCACAGCGGGCCTGGTGGTATTCATTCAATCCGCTTACACGGCGACTGTCACCCCGGCAACATCTTGTGGACACCTGTAGACGCCCCCGCCGCTGCTGGCCCTGGCCCGCATTTTGTTGACCTGGACGACGCCCGCAGCGGCCCCGCCGTGCAAGACCTGTGGATGCTCTTGAGCGGCGACCGCCAGCAGCGCGCGCGCCAACTGGGCGCATTGGTCGACGGCTACGAGCAGTTCCGCGAATTCGACCGGCGCGAGCTGGCCCTGATCGAAGCCCTGCGCACCCTGCGCCTCATCCACTACAGCGCCTGGCTCGCCCGCCGCTGGGCCGACCCGACCTTTCCCATCAACTTCCCCTGGTTCGGCTCCAGCGACTACTGGCAGGGGCAGGTGCAAATGCTGGAAGAGCAGATGGAGGCGATGGGCGAGGAACCGCTGGTGGTGTAGGGCGTCGGTTTCTAGGGGTAAACCATTCATCTATTTGAGGTACGGCGCCAACTGATGTAAGCAGATGTTCGCTTTGGCGTTGTACGATGCATTGGTATGTCAAAACACATCCTCAAAGCGCAAAACGATGGCATCGATCCTTCCTCCACAGAGTAGTGTGGCGGTAAACCCTAATGATTCTCGACCAATTGATAAGCGCCCAGCCCTACCTGCTGCCCAACTTGACGCCAAGTTAGTCGCACTGTGCGCCATCGCCCGTTTCCACCAGGTCGCCGCCGACCCGGCCACCCTGGCCCACCAATTGGGCTTGTCTTCCAGCGACCCGGTCTCGACCGACGACCTGTTGCGTGCCGCCCAACACCTGGGCCTCAAAGCCAAGCTGACCACCACCACAGTAGATCGACTCGCCTTAACCCCGCTGCCCGCCTTGGTATTGATGCGGTCAGCCGACAGCACCACCCAAACCGTCATCCTGGCCCAATGTGACGCCAGCCGAGTCTTGATCCAAGGTGCAGAGGGAAGTGGTGGCCGCCCCACCATCGAACCCATTGACGTCTTTGCCGCGCAATGGACCGGCCAACTCATCCTCATCAGCAGCCGCGCCAGCTTGGGCGGCGAACTCGCCAAGTTCGACTTCTCCTGGTTCATCCCCGCCCTCGTCAAATACCGCAAACTGTTGGGCGAGGTGCTGCTCATCAGCTTCATGCTGCAACTCTTCGGTCTGGTCAGCCCACTCTTCTTCCAGGTGGTGATGGACAAAGTCCTGGTGCACAAAGGCATGACCACGCTGGACGTGCTGGTCATCGGCCTGGTGGTGGTGGTGATTTTCGAAAGCGTTTTGACCGCCTTGCGAGCCTATATCTTCAGCCACACCACCAGCCGCATTGACGTGGAACTGGGCGCGCGCCTGTTTCGTCACCTGGTGCAATTGCCGCTCGCCTACTTCCAGGCCCGACGCGTGGGCGACTCGGTGGCCCGTGTGCGTGAGCTGGAGAACATCCGCAGCTTTTTGACCGGCAACGCACTCACCGTGGTGCTCGATGTGTTCTTCAGTGTCGTCTTCATCGCCGTGATGCTGTTTTACAGCGTACCCTTGACGCTGATCGTGCTGGTCAGCCTGCCGTTGTATTTCGGCCTGAGTCTGGCCGTAGTGCCGATTTTGCGCCGCCGTTTGGACGAGAAGTTCGCCCGAGGCGCCGAGAACCAAGCCATGCTGGTCGAGACGGTGACGGGCATCCAGACGGTCAAAGCCACCGCGCTGGAGCCCGCCTTCGGCAATCGCTGGGACAAACAGCTCGCCGCCTACGTCTCCGCCAGTTTCAAAACGCAAAACCTGGCGACGATGGCGCATGAAGGCATCAACCTGATCGGGAAGTTGGTCAATGCCGCCACCCTGTGGTACGGCGCGCATTTGGTGATGAGCAACGAGTTGACGGTGGGCCAGTTCGTCGCCTTCAACATGTTCGCCCAGCGCGTGGCACAACCCATCATGCGTATGGCGCAACTGTGGACCGACTTTCAGCAAACCGGCATTTCGGTGGCGCGGCTGGGCGATATTTTGAACACAAGAACCGAAGTCGCCCCCACCAGTGCAGCCCAGTTGCCGCCCGTTAAAGGCCGCATCACGCTGGACCAAGTCACGTTTCGTTATCGCCCTGAAGCGCCACCCGTGTTGCACGGCATTAGCCTGGACGTGAAACCCGGCGAGGTGATTGGCATCGTCGGTCGCTCCGGTTCCGGCAAAAGCACCTTGACCAAACTTGTGCAGCGCCTTTACAGCCCAGAAGCCGGGAGAATCTTAGTAGACGGGATGGACATCAGTCTGATTGATGCCGCGCAATTGCGCCGACAAGTCGGTGTGGTGCTGCAAGAGAACCTGCTCTTCAACCGCAGTGTGCGCGAAAACATTGCCATCACCGACCCGGCTGCCCCCCTGGAAGCTGTGATGCGTGTCGCCCAATTGGCCGGGGCCCACGAGTTCATCAGCGAACTGCCTGAAGCCTACGACACCGTGGTGGGCGAGCAAGGCAGCACCTTGAGCGGCGGCCAGCGCCAGCGTATCGCCATTGCCCGCGCCCTCTTCACGCAGCCGCGCATCTTGATTTTTGACGAAGCCACCAGCGCGCTGGATTATGAAAGTGAAGCCATCATCCAGAAGAACATGCAGTTCATCGCCCAAGGGCGCACTGTGCTCATCATCGCCCACCGCCTCTCCGCCGTGCGTCACGCCCACCGCATCATCGTGATGGACAAGGGCCGCATTGTGGAAGCAGGCGCGCATGAGGCGCTGCTGGGTAATCCGCAGGGCTTGTATGCGCATTTGTGGCGCATGCAGGATGGCAGCCAAACCGAAGCCGAGGCCAGCGCATGACCGAATCCGTCCAACAGAGCCACCCAGCCACCGCCCTCCTGGCCCGCTACAAAGCCATCTTCTCAGCCGCCTGGGCCCACCGCGCCGAGCTCGCTGGCCCCAAACGCCTGGCCGACGAAGCTGCCTTTTTGCCTGCTGCGTTGAGCCTGCAAGACACGCCGGTGCACCCCGCGCCCAGGCGCTTCGCTTATGCCATCATCGCGCTCTTTCTCATCGCCATCGCGTGGGCTTGCTTCGGCCAAGTCGATATTGTTGCCGTGGCCCCGGGCCGCATCATCGTGGGCGACCGCACCAAAGTCATCCAGCCCCTAGAGGCCAGCATTGTGCGCAAAGTGTTGGTAAAAGATGGCGACAGGGTACAGGCCGGGCAAGTGCTGGTGGAGCTAGACCCCACCATCGCCAGCGCCGACAAAAGCAGCGTACAAGAGCAGATCAAAGCCGCCACATCTGAAGTCTTCAGAACGCAAGCGCTCCAGCACATGTTGCAAAAGACCTTCCCTAAAACCCCCCAACCATTACTACAAAATAAAGAGCAAACTAACGCCATTTCACGAGACCCAAGGCCAGATTTAGCTAAAAACTTCGTGGAAAACAGTAAAAACGATTCAATCATACCCAATATAGGTATGATTCAACAACAAGCGCCAACCGCACAACCAACGGCACAACTGCAAGCCCAGCTCAACTCCGAGTGGCAAGACATCCGCGCCAAACTCGCCAAGCTCGATGCCGAAGCCGCCCGCCGCCTGGCGGAAGTCGCCACGGTGCAAGCGGCCATCAGCAAACTGCAAAGCACCATCCCCATGGCGCAAACGCGCGAGACCGACTACAAAAACCTCGTGGGTGAAGGTTTCATCTCCAGCCACGCCACACAAGACAAAACGAGGGAACGGGTAGAGCTTGAGCGAGATCTCAGCACCCAACGCGCCCGCCTGCAAGAGGCGCAATCAGCTCTCGCCGAGACAGAACAGTCCAAAGCCGCCTACCGCGCTGAGACCCAGCGCCAGTTGAATGACCGCCACGCCCTGGCCAGCAGCAAACTGGAGCAACTCAGCGCCGAGCACAACAAAGCCAGCCAGCGCGAGCGCCAAACCCAGCTCACCGCGCCGGTGGCCGGGGTGATCCAACAGCTCGCCATCCACAGCGTGGGCGGCGTCGTCACCAGTGCCCAGCCGCTGATGATCGTGGTGCCCGACTCCGCCACGGTGACTGCCGAAGTGACGGTCAGCAATCAAGACATCGGCTTCGTGAATGCCGGGCAAATAGCCGAGGTGAAGCTTGAGACCTTTCCTTACACCAAATACGGGACCGTCAAAGCCCAAGTCAAACTCGTCTCCGCTGACGCTGTCACCGATGAAAAGAGAGGTTCCTACTACCCGGCCACTTTGACGCTGAGCCAGAAAGACATGTTGATTGATGGCAAACGCGTCAACCTCTCGCCAGGGATGAACATCACCGCCGAGATCAAGACTGGGCAGAGAAGGGTGATTGAGTATTTGCTTAGCCCGGTGCAGCGGGCGGGCAGCGAGAGTTTGAGGGAAAGATGAAAAAGCACCCTATCCAAACAGAAAAACCAAACCATCTGGGCGAGTCAGACTTTGAACTCTTGCGCCTCCAGAGCGGTGGCGCCGGCAACCGCGAAATCGCCGAAGCGCTCTGCAAAAGCGAATTCACCGTGCACAACCAGCTCTGCCGCCTATGCAAAAAAACAAGGTGGCGAATCGCGTGCAAGCGGTTTCATGGTTTGGGGCGCAGGCTGTGGGTCAAGCAGCGCGGGCCTCGCACCAGCTTGCGAGCAAAGAGTTCAGCAAATAGGTACATCTGTACTTCCACACCAGATCAAAAATGCATAAGAATGAGACGAATATGAAACACCAACGCGCGATTGTGAATAGGCGACCTGCCGTGTATCCAGGATTGGCTTGGATTTTCCAAAACTCCGTTGTCGCACGACCTGGCTATAAAGACGTTATCTACGCCGACACCCTGCCTACGGTAGAGATGAACGGAGGGGGCCTGGACGGCCTGGGCAATGGCGCCCTCTCGGGCAGCGCCGGACAAGACAGCATCGAAGGCGGCATGGGCAACGACCTGCTGGCCGGTGGTGCGGGGGCGGCCAGGCTGTATGGCGATTTCGATCAAAACGAACTAACCGTACCCAATTTGGGTATTAATTTCAATAAGTCAGCAAATTTGGAAGAAAAAAAGCCCTTGGGTCTCGAATTAATTGATTATTTT
>JANOXL010000071.1:0-13166 GCA_031418395.1 Rhodoferax sp.
CTGCACTGCGCCACGTCGCCCGAGGCCGCCGCGCAAACCGGCCTGTACTACGACAAGTGCCAGGTCAAAACGCCCAGTGCCTTGGCACGAGACGCGGCGCTGGCGGCTGAGTTGTGGCGACGCAGCGAGGCGTGGATTGCCTGAGCGGGAGAACTTACTGATTTACAACGCTATAAATTGAATAGCATGTTATGTCTATTTCACAAGACCTGAGGGTCGATTTCGATAAAAAACTGTATAAATCTGTCATTTTCAGAGGAGCAATTAACATGGGTGGTAATTTGTTCCAGTGCTGCAGTCAAGGCATCCAGTGTGTACCCAACGTGAACCAAGAGGGCATCAGGCAGGAGGGCATCAGGCCGGCGTGAGCTGCAGCGGCAGGCTCGCCAGCGCGCGAAGCGAGTTGTTCAAGCGGCGTACCGGCTCGCCCGCGAGTGTGATGGCCTGGAAGCGTTTGGCCAAGCCCGCCAAAATCAGTTCGCCTTCGAGTCGCGCTACCACCTGCCCCACGCAGCCGTGGATGCCGCTGCCAAAAGCCATGTGGCCAATGTTCTTGCGTTCCACGTTGAAGCGGTGCGGCGATTCCCATTGGCGGTGGTCGCGGTTGGCGGCAGCGAGAAATGTCAGTACTTTGCTGCCTTCGGGAATCTTCACGCCGGCCAGGTCGGTATCGCAGGACGTGGTGCGAAAGAAGGTCTGCACAGCAGATTCAAAACGCAGGGTCTCTTCAAACGCAGGCCGGGCCAGCGCTGGATTGGCGCGCAACTTGGCAAACTCTTCGGGGTGCTGGGCCAGGCACAGCAGGGCATTGCCCAGGCCACTGACCGTGGTGTCCACACCTGCTGACAAGAAGGAGCGCACCAGTAACGGCGCTTCTTCTTGTGTGATGTCACCTGCGTCGGCGGCCTGATAGATCTGGTCGCCAAAACCGCCGGGCCGCAGACTGGCTCGTTGGCAGTGCGCCATGATCCACGTGGTGACAGGCTGCACACGCGCCGCCGCGTTGACGAAGAGTTCATTACGCGGGCCGAAAGCGTTGAAGATCATGTCGCCATACAGCAGCAGATTTTCGCGGCCCACCCCGTCCAGGCCGACGGCATCGGGGAATACTTTGAGCGGGTAGGGCTCGGCCAATTCTTTGACGCCATCGAAGGTGTGGCCGGCCGCAGCACGGGCCAGGAGTTCATCCAGCAGATCGTCGGCAGCTTTTGCAAAATCCGCACGAATCTGGGCCACGGCTTTGGGCGAGAGGATGCGCGCCAGCACCAGGCGCGCCTTGGTGTGGTGCGGCGGGTCTGCCTCCAGGATCAGGCTTTTGGGTCGAAAAGGCGTCTCTTTGTTGAAATTGGCCAAGCCCACACCGGCGGACGAAATGTAGGTCGTGTGGTCGTTGAGCACGGCGCGCACCTGGTTATGGCGGGCGGCGGCATACAACTCGTACTGCGGCAACCAAACGACCGCACCGGCCTCGCGCAGACGCTCGTGATCGTCGTAAGGGTTGCTGAGAAAGGTGGTGCTGAACGGGTCAATGTTCAGCGTGGGCAGGCCAGCAGGGGTTGGATTCATCTTGAAGATTGTCCAACGGAATGGGTCAAGCGACTTCGCTTACGCCTTCGTTTTTGGTGTCGCTTTCGGTGTCGTTTTCGTAGTCGCTGAGGGGCACGCAACTGCAAAACAGGTTGCGGTCGCCATACACGTTGTCCACCCGCCCAATCGGCGGCCAGTATTTGGCGTGTTTCAGGCTGGCCAGGGGGAAGGCGCCGGTTTCACGGGAATAGGGCCGCGCCCACACAGCCGCCATCAAACTCGCGGCGGTGTGGGGCGCGTGGACCAGTGGGTTGTTGTCACGCGGCCATTCACCACGCTCCACTTTGGCGATTTCTCCACGAATGGCGATCATGGCGTGGATGAAACGATCGAGTTCGTCCAGGGTTTCACTTTCAGTCGGCTCCACCATCAAGGTGCCGGGCACGGGGAAACTCAAAGTGGGCGCATGAAAACCGTAGTCGGCGAGTCGTTTAGCCACGTCTTCAGCTGTGATGCCGCTGCTCTCTTTGAGTGGCCGCAGATCCAGAATGCACTCGTGCGCCACGTGGCCGCGTCCCTCTTTGGTTTGGCTGGCGTACAGCGTAGGGTAATGCGCTTCGAGACGGCTGCTGATGTAGTTCGCACTCAAGATGGCGACTTCGGTGGCCTGCTGCAGCCCTTCTGGCCCCATCATCCGGCAATACATCCAGCTGATCGGCAGAACTGCAGCGTTGCCCAAAGGAGCCGCTGATATTGCCCCCACGCTTGCCACTTCGTGTGCTGCACTGCCCCCCGAGGGGGCTAATTTTCCTAGGGGCGGCCCGTCGGAAAATTGCGCACCCACGCCGTTCCCATAAAGGCCGCCTGTGGCGTGCCCCGGCAAATACGGCACCAGGTCTGCTACTACACATACCGGCCCGACACCCGGCCCACCGCCACCATGCGGAATACAAAAGGTCTTGTGCAGGTTCAGGTGACTCACATCGCCCCCAAACTCGCCTGGTGCGGCCACGCCCACCAGCGCGTTCATGTTTGCACCGTCCACATAGACCCGCCCACCGTGGCTGTGGACGAGTGCGCAAAGCTCCTTGACCTGGGTTTCAAACACGCCGTGGGTGCTGGGGTAGGTGATCATCATGCAACTCAGGGCAGCGCTGTGTTGTTCACACTTGGCTTGGAGATCGGCCATGTCCACATTGCCTTGGGCGTCGCAGGCGGTGACCACGACGGTGAGACCGGCCATTTGCGCACTGGCCGGGTTGGTGCCGTGGGCGCTGCTGGGGATCAAGCAGATGTTGCGATGGCCCTGGCCTTGCGCTTTTTGAAACGCGCGAATCGCCAGAAGACCTGCGTATTCGCCTTGCGAGCCGGCGTTGGGCTGCAGGCTGATGCCCGCGTAACCGGTGGCTTCACAGAGCCAGGCGCACAGTTGCTTGTCCAGCTCGGCGTAACCCAGGCGCTGATCAGCCGGCGCGAACGGGTGGATGTTGGCAAACTCGGGCCAGGTGACCGGAATCATCTCGCTCGTGGCGTTGAGCTTCATGGTGCAACTGCCCAGCGGGATCATGCTGCGATCCAGCGCCAGATCTTTGTCCGCCAGTTTGCGGATGTAACGCAGCATGCTGGTCTCGGAGTGGTGCGTGTTGAAAACCGGGTGGGTGAGAAAACGGCTCGCACGCCGCAGGCCTTTGGGAATAAGCAGCTCAATGCCGGACTCAAATTCTTCAACCCTCGGCAAGGTTTGGCCGGGCTTGGCGAAGATGGACCAGATCAGCGCAAGGTCGTCGCGCGTGGTGGTTTCGTCCAGGCTGATGCAAATGAAAACATCAAAGTAAATCCGCAAATTGGCAGACAAAGAACGTGCCTTTTCAGCTATTGATTGCGTCGCATCGTCGGTTTTTATCGAGAGCGTGTCAAAAGCGCTGTCGCCGCGCGGCGCGTGACCTAGCGCGGTCAAGCCAAGCGCCAGGATGGCGGTGTACGCCGCCACGCGCTGGGCAATGCGCGTGAGGCCTTGCGGGCCGTGGTAGACGGCGTACATGCTCGCCACCACAGCGGGTAAAACCTGCGCGGTACAGATGTTGGAGGTTGCTTTCTCCCGGCGGATGTGCTGCTCACGCGTCTGCAAAGCCAGCCGGTAAGCGGGGTTGCCGTGTACGTCCACACTCACGCCCACCAGGCGGCCGGGCATGGAACGTTTGTAGTCATCACGGCAGGCCAGGAACGCGGCGTGCGGGCCGCCATTACACAAGGGCATGCCAAAACGCTGGGTCGTGCCGACCACGATGTCGGCATCGAACTCGCCCGGTGGCGTTATCAGCGTGAGCGCCAGCAGATCAGCGGCAACGATGAAGGCCGACTGTTTGGCGTGCACCTTGCCGACATCGGCGCGCAGGTCGTCGATGCGACCGGAGGTTGACGGGTAGGGCGCCAATACGGCGAAGTGGTCTTCTGCCAGCATCGCGTCCCATTCTGAGGCAGAGTTGGCCAGCACCACCTCGATGCCCAGCGGCGCGGCACGCGTCTGGATGACCTCGATGATCTGCGGGTGGCAATCACCGGCGACGACGAAAACATTTGACTTGCTCTTTACGCTGCGTTTGGCCAGCGTCATCGCCTCAGCCGCTGCCGTGGCTTCGTCCAGCATCGAGGCGTTGGCGATCGCCATGCCTGTCAGGTCACAGACCATGGTCTGGAAGTTGACCAGCGCTTCCATGCGTCCCTGCGAAATCTCCGCCTGGTAGGGTGTGTAGGCGGTGTACCAGGCGGGGTTCTCCAGGATGTTGCGCAGGATGACTCCGGGGCTGTGATTGGCGTAATAACCTTGGCCGATGAAATTTTTCATCAGTTTGTTTTTGCCCGCCATGGTCTTGAGTTCGGCAAGCGCAGCGGCTTCCGAGATCGAAGCAGGAATGTCCATGGGGCGGGTGCGCGCGATGGAGCGCGGCACGATGCCATCGATCAGCTCGCGGCGAGAGGCGGCACCGACGGCTTGCAACATCAGGACTTCGTCAGCCTCCTCAATGCCGATATGGCGGGCGATGAATTCGCTGCTGTTTTCAAGTTCGGCCAGCGTCTTTTTGACAGGCATCAACATGGCGGCGTCTCTCAGGCGTTGGCGGAAAATCGGGTGTAGCTGGTTTCGTCCATCAAGGCATCCAGCTCGCCGGGGTGCGACAGCTTGACCTTGAAGAACCAGCCTGCACCCAGAGGGTCTGAGTTGGCCAGGGCCGGGTCAGCGCGCAAGGCCTCGTTCACCTCCACCACGGTGCCCGTGACCGGCATGTAAACATCCGCAGCTGCCTTGACAGACTCGACCACCCCGGCCACTTCTTTGGCGGCAAAAAGCTTGCCCACTTCAGGCAAATCGACAAACACCACGTCACCCAAAGCGTCCTGCGCGTGCTGGGTAATGCCAACAGTGGCGACACCGTCTGTAACGCTGAGCCATTCATGATCTTCTGTGTATTGGATGGGCATGATTTCTTCCTTGTAATGTGTTGAAAATGAAAGTGTGAAAGTAAAAAGCCTGAGAAACTGAGGCTTAGCCCCGGAAATATCGATTTGCAACAAAGGGCATGGCGGCCACCTGCATTGGCACGGCTTTGCCGCGCACCATAGCGTTGACGCGTGTGCCAATTGCGGCATAAGCGGTGGCGACGTAGCCCATCGCCACCGGTTGGTCAACGCTTGGGGCGAGCAGGCCGCTGGTCACCTGGCCTATCGCCACGCCTTCGCTGTTGTGCAGTGTGCAGTGTTCGCGCACCGGAACACGCTCCAGCGCGATGAGCCCCACGCGTTTTTTGGCAAGGGGGGTGTTTGCAACGACATCCAGTTGCGCCAGCACTTTCGCCGCGCCAGGAAAACCGCCAGCGCGTGCACCACCGCTGCGCCGCACTTTTTGTATCGCCCAATTGAGCCCGGCTTCCACCGGCGTGGTGGTGGCATCAATGTCCTGCCCATACAGGCACAGGCCGGCTTCAAGGCGCAGGGAGTTGCGCGCCCCCAGGCCCATGGGTTTGACCTCAGGCTGCGCCAACAGCGCATGGGCCAAGGCCTCGGCTTTCATCTCGTGTACCGAAATCTCGAACCCGTCTTCGCCGGTGTAACCGCTGCGGGTAACAAAACACTCGATAGTCTGGTGCGGGCCGTGGCTATCGGAGGCGATGTTGAAGGTGCCCCCGGTCATGAAGACGAGTTTTTCAATGCCGGGGCACAGGCGTTTCAGCGCGTCCACCGCTTTCGGACCTTGCAAGGCCATCAAGGCCATTTGTGGCATGGGAATGACTTGGCAGCGGTGGCCTATCTTCGACTGAATGTGGGCGATGTCACCGGCTTTGCAGGCACCGTTGACGATGACAAAGATGTCCGTCTCACGCTTAAAGAACATCAAATCGTCGATGATGCCGCCGTCATCGTTGAGCAGCAGGCCGTAACGCTGTTTGCCGACAGACAGGTCGATCACATCCACCGGCATCAAAGTCTCAAACGCGGCACCGGCGTCGGGCCCGACCAGGCGTAATTGGCCCATGTGCGAGACATCAAACAGGCCCGCCGAAGCGCGTGTGTGCAGATGTTCCGCCATCAAACCGGACGGGTATTGCACGGGCATCGAATAACCTGCAAACGGCACCATGCGCGCTCCCAGCGACAGGTGCAATTCGTGCAGCGGGGTTTTCAAAAGCGATTCAGAAAGGGACATGTATAACTCCAGGGCAAGCAAAGAATTGGGACGATCCAAAGGGATGCCTTCCCAAGCTGCCCCCGCTGTCCGCTTTACCTGAGAGATTCGCCCACCTGGCCGACCTGTTGGCGGCTCGGATGCTGGGTTTGCTCCTTCGGTGGGCCAGACGGGCTGGCCTCTCTCCAGTGGGGAAACGGGGTGGCGCTGGGCAGTGCCACCTCGTGTGTCAGTCCTTTTTGCCTGAGCGTTCAGACCGCTGCGATCAGCTCGTCTTGCGCCTTCGGCGGCGTTCTCGTACGAACGCGCTCTCCTGACAGGCTTGATTCTACTTATTTTGCGTAAACCAAATCTCTCAACGTCAATGACAGAGCTGGAAAGTAAGTTATCACCATGAGGCAGCCCAGCACGACCAGTACGAACGGCAAAAGGTGGGGGATGATGCGGTCCAGCGAAATCCGCGCCACGGTGCAGGCGGCAAACAGGTTGACGCCAAAGGGTGGCGTGATCATGCCCAGCGCCAGGTTGACCACCATCACCAGACCGAAGTGGATCGGGTCGATGCCAAACTTCATGGCCACCGGCGCAAGAATCGGCGCCAGCACGATGATGGCGGCACTGGTTTCAATGAACATGCCGATCACAAACAGTGCAGCATTAATGCCCAACAAGAACATAAACGGCGTCTTGAGCACTTCTTGCAACCAAAGTCCCACGGCCTCGGGTACGCCCGCCCGGGTAATCAAAAAGGCGAAGAGCCCCGCATTGGCGATCACGAACATGATGACGGCGCTGGAGATCACCGACTTTTGCAGGATCTTGTACATGTCCGACAACTTGATCTCACGGTGAATCACCATGCCGACCACCAGCGCATAAAACACCGCCACAGCCGAGGCTTCGGTTGGCGTGAAGATGCCACCATAAATACCGCCCAGAATGATCACCGGCATCAAGAGCGCCCAGCCGGCCTGCAAGGTGGCCCGACCAAACCCAAGCCGACCTTCACCATCGGTTTTGCCCCAGCCTTTGTATTTGCAGTAGCAGTAACAAAACAGCATGAGTGACAGGCCGATGAAAATGCCAGGGCCAAAACCGGCGATGAACATTTCACCTACCGACACCTCGGCACTCACGGCGTAAAGAATCATCGGAATCGAGGGCGGGATGATCACGCCCAGCTCTGCGCTGCTGGCCTGCAACGCCGCCGCCCAGGCCGTGGGGTAGCCGTGTTTGATGAGCGCAGGAATCAGAAT
The DNA here is from genome assembly GCA_031418395.1 of Rhodoferax sp. Taxonomy (GTDB): domain Bacteria; phylum Pseudomonadota; class Gammaproteobacteria; order Burkholderiales; family Burkholderiaceae_C; genus JANYCG01. The sequence goes on from JANOXL010000071.1 coordinate 7,465, forward strand.
GGCGCCGATGGCGAAGGTGGTGGCTACCGACGAGCCCGACACAGCTGCAAAAATCATGCAGGTCAACACACACGTCATCGGCAGGCCGCCTTGCACTCCGCCCACGATGCTTTTGGCAAATTCGACCAGCCGCCGTGAGATGCCACCGGTTTCCATCAGGTTGCCCGCCAGAATGAAAAATGGAATGGCCGCCAGCGGGAACTTGTTGATGGCGTTGAACATCTCCTTGACGGAGATCAACATGTTGGCGTTGTTGACTTGAATGCCCACCACTGCAGCCAGGCCAATGGACACCGCTACAGATAATGACAGCGTAAAACACAACGCCATCGTCACAATCATGACAGTGCTCATGTGGCGGTCTCCAGCTCAAGCCGCTGCGGGTCGAGTAGATTGGCAACCAAGCCAATGATGCTGAACAACCCACCGACTGGCATCGCCAGGTAAGCCCAAAACATAGAGACACCTTCCATACCGATGACGGTTTGCACTTTGCCCCGGTTGGCATAGTCCCAACCCCACCAGATGATCACCAGTACCAGCGTCAACGCGCCCAAAAACACCACCCAGTCCAGGAGCCGCCTGATTTTGGGTGGGCTCCAGCGGTAGACCGCGTCCACACTGACCATCGCCCCTTGGCGAAACGCCATCGGGATGCCCAAAAACACCATCCAGATCAGGCTGAAACGGATGCTCACCTCGCTCCACTCGGCGGGTTGCTCCAGGATGAATCGGGTGATGATCTGGAACAGGCCCAGGCAGGCGGCAATAGCCAGCATGGCGCAGGCGAGCGCCATAGCCAAACCGGTGGTGAATCGGTCTATCTTGAGGACGGTGTCTTTCAATCGAGGCTCCGGGTGACGCGGCGGCACAAAACAAAACGCGATGGATGCCAGCAGCACCCACCGCGCCGTGCAGGGAAATTGCTTATTTGACGTTACGAATGCGGTCAATGGCCGCTTTGGTGAACTGCTTCTCAAAATCCGCATTCACCGGCGTGAGCGCGGCCACGAACTTGGCTTTGTCCACGTTTTCGATCACGGTCATGCCCTTGCTGCGAAGCTCGGCCACGCCTTTGGCGTCGTCTTCGGCCACGCGGGCGCGATTGGCTTTGGTGCCTTCTTTGGCGGCGTCGATGAAGGCCTGTTTGTCAGCCGCGCTGAGTTTGTCAAATGCCGCCTTGTTCATCAGGAAAATCGCAGGCGAATACACATGGCCAGTGAGGCTCAGGTGTTTTTGCACCTGGTCAAACTTGGCCGCCATGATCACCGACAGCGGGTTCTCCTGGCCATCGACGGTGCCCTGCTGCAACGCGGTGAACACTTCGGGGAAGGCCATGGGTGTGGGCACAATGCCAAAACCCTTGTAGGCGGCAATGTGGATCGGGTTCTCCATGGTGCGCATCTTCAGGCCTTTGAGGTCGTCAGGCGAGTTGACGGAACGCTTGTTGTTCGTCATGTGGCGCACGCCGTTTTCGGCCCAGGCCAGCGCCTTGAAACCTTTGGGCTCAAACTGCTTGAGCATCTCTTCGCCAATCGGGCCATCCAGCACCGCATGCGCATGGGCTTTGTCGCGAAACAGGAAGGGGATGTCGAGAATCTTCGCCTCGGGCACAAAGTTGGGGATGGGGCCGGTGGAGGTGAGCGTCAGCTCTTGCGTGCCCAACTGCACGGCCTCGATGGATTCACGCTCACCACCGAGCGAGCCTGAGAAAAAATTCTGAATCTTGTAGCGGCCATTGGTGCGTTTCTCGACTTCGCGCGCGAACACGTCAACACCGACACCCTGGTGGGAGTTTTGCCCAATCGAGATGCTGCTGCGCATGTTGACCTGGGCTTGGGCGTTTGCGGTAAAACCTGCGGCGAAGCCGAGCGCCAAGGTCAAAGGTAAAAGTTTGAGTGCTGAAAGTTTCACGTCGATCTCCAAAAATTCGAGCGTGACCTACACGCCGATTCAAGCATTGTCAGGGGCTGGCGAGTCGCACAGCATCGGGGTTTTCGCGCATGTATTCCCGCACAATGTCGTCAAAACTGGTTTCTGGCAAGAGTCCCAGGCCTTTGGCGCGTTGCGCATTGATACGCGCGGGCCAGGTGGCGACGATTTTGCGGATGTTGGCGTCGGGCGTCCAGTCGATCAAATCAGCCACCGCTTTGCCCGCCACGCGCTCAAGTGCACGGGCCATGTCACCTGTGGTGCAAGTCAGCGCCGGCAGGTTCAGGCCGACGCGCGGGCCCCATTCCTTGTCAGAGGCTTGCGCCGCGCGGATGATGCCTTTGATCGTCAACGTGGGCGAGGAGAGCGCCACCTCGGTTTCGGGCGACGCCGGGCAAGCGCCTTTGACTCCCGCCAGTGGCTCGCGGATCATGCCGCTGAAGAAGCTCGACGCTGCGCCATTGGGTTTGCCCGGGCGCACACTCACGGTCATCAAACGCGTGTTGCGCCCGCGTATGAAACCCTTGCGGGTGAAGTCTGCCACCAGTTGTTCGCCAATCAGCTTCTGGATGCCGTAGCTGGTTTGCGGCGTGGGCAATGTGGTGTCTTCAATCGTCGGCGGGCACGGTAGTTCTGGCGAGTCGCCAAACACCGCCAGTGAACTTGCAAACACCAGCATCGGCTGGGTACCTAGCGCACGGCAGTTTTCCAGCAGCGCCAGGGTGGCCTTGAAATTGCTGCGCATGCCCAGGTCAAAGTCGGCTTCGCATTCACCGCTGACTGCGGCTGCCAAGTGAAAAATGATCGCGGTATGTGGATTGACCACATGACCAGTCGCCGGGTTTGACTCAAGCAGCTGGTTCAAGTCGCCTGTCAGCGCCGTAACGCGCGCATCGGCCAGAAGGTCGGCGGGTGGCGCGGCACGGTCCACCAAGGTGATGCGGGAAATCCTGGCGGGCGTCGTGCCAGCCAGCGCCAGCTCACCTTTGGCCAACAGTGTGCGCGCCAGCCGCACACCCAGAAATCCGGCACCGCCGGTGATCACAACTTGCATGAAAACTTCCTCAGGTTGAATAACGACAAGTTACTACAAATAGTATAGCAACAAGTTCAATAAATACGAGACCTTAAACAGAAATTTATGAAAATCTCTAATTCCAAGGGAAATTTGACTTAAAAATTAACACCCATGTTAACAAAATAAATTCAAAGCCTCACATCCCCGCGTAATTCGGTCCACCGCCGCCCTCAGGCGTCACCCAGACAATGTTTTGCGTCGGGTCTTTGATATCACAGGTCTTGCAATGCACGCAGTTTTGCGCGTTGATCTGCAGGCGGTCTTCGTTTCTGTCGTTTTTCACAAACTCATACACGCCCGCTGGGCAATAACGCGCCTCGGGCCCCGCGTATTTTAGGAAGTTGATGCTCACCGGCACCATGTTGTCTTTGAGCGTGAGGTGCGCGGGTTGTTGTTCTTCGTGGTTGGTGTTGCTGATGAAGACGCTGCTCAAGCGGTCAAAGGTCAACTTGCCATCGGGCTTGGGATAGTCAATGGGCTGGCATTCGGCGGCGGGTTTGAGGTATTCGTGGTCGGCCTTGTCACGTTTGAGCGTCCAGGGCATATGACCGCGCAACACAAATTGCTCGAAGAAGTTCATCACCGAGGCGGTGTACAAGCCGTAACTGAACCAGTTTTTGAAGTTGCGGTCTTTTTTGAGTTCTTTATGGAGCCAACTTTGCGCAAAGGCCTCGGGGTAGGCGGCCAATTCGTCGTGCTGGCGGCCCGCCGTGACGGCGTCAAACGCGGCCTCTGCGGCCAACATGCCGGTCTTGATGGCGGCGTGGCTGCCTTTGATACGGCCCACGTTGAGGTAACCGGCGTTGCAGCCCACGAGCGCGCCGCCGGGGAACACGGTTTTGGGCAGAGCGTTGAGGCCGCTGGCGTTGATGGCGCGCGCGCCGTAGGAGAGGCGTTTGGCGGTGACCTCACCTTTGGCGTTCTCCAGGTAATAACGCACGTTGGGGTGTGTCTTCCAGCGCTGGAATTCCTCAAACGGGCTCAGGTACGGGTTGGTGTAGCCCAAGCCGGTGACAAAACCCATGGCGTCTTTGTTGCCTTCCAGGTGGTACAGAAACGCGCCGCCGTAGGTGTCGTTCTCCATCGGCCAACCCGCGGTGTGCATCACAAAACCGGGCTGGTGGCGTTTGGGGTCAATTTCCCACAGTTCCTTGATGCCAATGCCAAAACTTTGCGGATCCCGGCCCTCGGCCAGATTGAATTTGGCAATGAGTTGCCGACCCAGATGCCCGCGCGCGCCTTCGGCGAACACCGTGTATTTGCCCAAAATCTCCATGCCCAACTGGAAGTTTTCAGTCGGCTCGCCGTCTTTGCCGACGCCCATATTGCCAGTGGCAACGCCTTTGACTTTTCCGTCTTCGGTGTAAAGCACCTCGGCGGCGGCAAAACCGGGGAATATCTCGACGCCCAAGGCTTCGGCCTGTTCGGCCAGCCATTTGGTGACCGCGCCCAGGCTGACGATGTAATTGCCGTGGTTGTGCGCAAAGGGCGGCAGCAGCAGGTTGGGTACGCGAAGGGCAGATTTCTCGCTCAGGAAAATGTAGGCGTCGTCGGTGACGGGCTGATTCAGCGGCGCACCAAGTTCTTTCCAGTTGGGGATGAGTTCAGTCAGCGCAATCGGGTCCATGATGGCGCCTGAGAGGATGTGTGCACCTGGCTCGGAGCCTTTCTCCAACACGACAACAGAGACCTCTTTGCCGGATTCAGTGGCGAGCTGTTTCAGGCGGATGGCCGTGGCCAGGCCGCCCGGGCCACCACCGACGACGACGACGTCGTATTCCATTGCTTCGCGCGGGCCGTACTGGGCCAGTATCTCGTCGTGGGTCATGGGTTTCTTTGGAGTGGGTGGATTTGGCGGACTGACACTGATTTTATTCGCTGATAGGCCCCGCCTTGTCGCCACCCGGTCGCCTTCTGGATCTTGCCCAGAGGCCACCCAGATTCCGCCTAAAGATTCTGGCAAGGTGCAACAATACCTTCACCTGTTGCCACTACCATGGCAACTGCGAAGTTCACGCCTATCCAGCGCGCGTGGCGGCATTTTTTCAGGGGTTTTCTCAATGACTTACAGCATCGATCTTTCAGGCCGCGTGGCCTTCATCACCGGCGCATCGGGCGGCCTGGGCGCGCAGTTTGCCCGCACACTGGCGAGCGCGGGGGCGGCGGTGGTTCTGGCAAGCCGCCGGGTGGAAAAACTCAAGGAGCTGCGGGCGCAAATTGAAGGCCAGGGCGGCTCTGCCCACGTGGTGGCGCTGGACGTGACGGATCATGGTTCCATCAAAGCCGCCGTGGCGCGGGCCGAAACGGAGGTTGGGTCGATCGACATTCTCGTCAACAACTCGGGCGTGAGCACCACGCAACGCCTGCAAGATGTGGCGCCGGAAGACTACGATTTTGTCTTCGACACCAATGTCAAAGGCGCATTTTTCGTCGCTCAAGAGGTGGGTAAACGGATGTTGGCCCGCGCCAAGGGCGCTGCGCCAGGCAGTTATACCGGCGGGCGCATTGTCAACATCGCGTCGATGGCGGGTTTGAAAGTGTTGCCGCAGATCGGTGTGTACTGCATGAGCAAGTCGGCGGTGATCCAGATGACCAAGGCCATGGCGGTGGAGTGGGGCAAATTTGGGATTAATGTCAACGCCATCTGTCCCGGCTACATCGACACCGAAATCAACCACCACCACTGGCAGAC
>JANOXL010000072.1:0-11347 GCA_031418395.1 Rhodoferax sp.
GCAGTGTCGAAGACTCGATGAAACGCGGCACCGTGCGCCTGGCCTATCCGGGTGAATCGCGCAACGTCCACCAGTCGGTCACGCTGCTGGAGGCGATTGAAGAGTTCAAGTTTGATGCGCTGATAGGTGGCGCGCGGCGCGATGAAGAAAAGGCCCGCGCCAAGGAGCGCATCTTCAGCCACCGCGACAGTTTTGGTCAATGGCAACCCAAGGCCCAGCGCCCCGAGTTGTGGAGCCTGTTCAACACCCGCCTTCACCCGGGCGAACACTTCCGCGTGTTCCCGATTTCGAACTGGACCGAGCTGGATGTGTGGCAATACATCGAGCGTGAAAAAATCGGCCTGCCATCGCTCTATTACTCACACCCACGCGAAGTGGTCGAGCGCAAGGGTTTGCTGGTTCCGGTGACGCCGCTCACGCCGCTACTGCCCGGTGAAGTGGCCGAATTACGCGACGTTCGGTTTCGCACCGTGGGCGACATTACCTGCACCTGCCCGGTGGAGAGCCTCGCGGCCAGCGCTGCCGAGATCGTGATCGAAACCCTGGCCGCTGACGTAAGTGAGCGCGGTGCGACGCGCATGGACGACAAAACTTCTGAAGCGTCCATGGAAAAGCGAAAAAAAGATGGGTATTTTTAATATAATATGATTTATTAGTCATATTTTATGCTTTTTTAATATGAATACTGTAGCAAAAATTCCAAATAATACGAGACCAATATTCGTTAGAAATATAGTATCCAATTCTGCATTAAGATTTATTACCTGTGGCAGTGTGGACGACGGCAAAAGCACCTTGATCGGTCGTCTGCTGGTCGATAGCCGATCGGTCATGCTGGACCAGCTGGCGAACGTCTCCAAAAGTGGTGCAGTTGATCTGGCGCAGTTCACCGATGGCCTCTCAGCCGAGCGTGAACAGGGCATCACGATTGACGTGGCTTACCGTTACTTCAACACGTCGACGCGCAAGTTCATCATTGGCGACGCACCCGGCCACGTGCAGTACACCCGCAACATGGTGACGGCCGCCAGCAGCGCAGACGCCGCCGTGGTGCTGGTGGACGCCACCAAACTCGATTGGCAAAATCCGGCGCTGCAGCTCTTGTCGCAAACCCGCCGCCACGCGCTCCTGGTTCATCTGCTGCGGGTGACCAGCATCGTGTTTGCCGTCAACAAACTTGACGCGATTGCCGACCCGGCCTTGGGTTTCACCCACATCCAGGCCGCCTTGCAGCGTTTCACCGAGGAGGCGGGCATTGAGGCAGCAGCGATCGTGCCGATCTCGGCGTTGAAGGGCCACAACGTGGTCGATGCGGCACCCGGCTGGTGTGGCTACCAGGGCCCCAGCCTGTTGCAACTGCTGGAGCAATTGCCAGTCACCCAGGCTGAAACGAGCCTGGCGTTTGCTTTCTCGGTGCAGTGGGTGGAGAAATTTTCCGCATCCCACGACACGAGCCAGGGACGCCGAGTGTTCTGGGGCAAGGTGGCCACCGGCGGCGTGCAGGTCGGCCAAAAAGTGTCGGTCTTGCCAAGCGGCCAGACCGCCACCGTGGCCAAGGTTTTGAACCACGTGCGCCGGGAGGGCCCGGTCTTGGCAGGGCACAGCGCGGGCATCGTGCTCGATCGTGAAGTTGATGTGTCGCGTGGCGACTGGTTGCTTTTTGCCCCCACGCTCCCCACTGCGTGTGGTTCGCTGCCCCCCGAGGGGGCCGTGCCTAGCTTGGGGCGGCCCGGCGCGTCGGCGGCTCTGAATCTGCAAGATGAGGGGTTCAACGTCACGCGCGAGCTCAAAACCACGGTCGCCTGGCTGGACGACGAACCACTGCTAGTTGGTCGCGTCTATTGGGCCTTGCACGGCAATCGCTGGGTCAAAGCCAAAATCAAACGCGTCGTGCACAAACTCAACATTGAAACCCTGGCCAAAGAAGACGCCGACCACCTCGACCCCAACGCCATTGGCCATGTCGAACTGGCCCTGCAAGAACCCATCGCCGCGCTGCCTTATGCCGTCTCCCGCACCCTGGGCGCGCTGGTTTTAGTGGATACATCAACCCACAAGACGTCTGGGGCCGTTTTGGTGCAATAAAATCACTACTTTCGTCGCGTCCCTGCTTGGGCATTTCTAGAAATTCAATAGTAGGGATGCAGTGCAAGGCCTGAGCGTGAAGTTTCGCCGGAGCAATACACCCGTATTGCGAGGATTTGCAACGCAGCAATGCGCCCTAATATTGGATTTATAGAATTGCCCAATGACACATACTGTTACTGAAGCTTGCATCAATTGCAAACACACCGACTGCGTAGACGTGTGTCCCGTGGACTGCTTTCGCGAAGGCCCCAATTTCCTGACCATCGACCCGGACGAATGCATCGACTGCGCCGTGTGTATTCCCGAATGCCCGGTCAACGCCATCTACGCCGAAGAAGATGTGCCCGCCGACCAGCAACACATGACCAAACTCAACGCCGAGTTGGCCAAGCTCACAGGCTGGAAAAGCATCACCAAACGCAAGCCCGCCCCGGCCGACGCCGAGGCCTGGAAAGACCGCACCGACAAGTTGCAGTTTTTGGTGCGCTGAACATGAGCGACATCATCGAGACAGACGCCGTCATCGTCGGCGCAGGGCCCGTGGGCCTGTTTCAGGTGTTTGAGCTGGGCCTGCTGGAAATCTAGGCGCACGTCATTGACCTGCTGCCCTACGCTGGCGGCCAGTGCATTGAGTTGTACCCCGACAAACCGATTTACGACATTCCGGCCATCCCGGTGTGTACCGGCAAAGAGCTGACCGACAACCTGATGAAACAGATCGAGCCGTTTGGCGCGACTTTTCATTACAACCAGGAGGTCAGCAGCCTTGCCAAACAGGACGACGGCCGCTTTTTGGTCGAGACCTCGGCAGGAACACGGTTTTTAACCAAGACAATCTTCATCGCCGCCGGCATGGGCGCTTTTCAGCCGCGTTTGCTCAACGTGGAAGGTGCGGCGAAGTTCGCCGAAGACCAAGCCGATGGAAAATTGGCCCAACTGCACTACAAAGTCAAAAATCGCGCCGCCTTTGCGGGACAGGATGTGGTGATTTTGGGTGGCGGTGATTCCGCGTTGGACTGGACGCTCGACTTCATGACCGAAGGCCCGCAGAAGGCCAGGTCTGTCACCCTGCTGCACCGCCGCGACGGCTTCGCGGCAGCGCCCGCGAGTGTCGCCAAAATGCGCGCCTTGGTGGCCGAGGGCAAGATGAAATTCATGATTGGCCAGATCACCGCGCTGACTGAAGGTACCTCTGAAAACGCAGGCCGCCTGGCCTCGGTCACTATCACCGGGGCCGACAACGAAACTACCGAATTGCCATTGAGTCAACTGTTGGTGTTTTTTGGCCTGTCACCCAAGCTCGGCCCGGTAGCCGAATGGGGCATCGACATCGAACGAAAACAGCTTAAAGTCGATACCGAAAAATTCCAGACCAGCATCCCCGGCATCTTTGCGGTGGGTGACATCAACACCTACCCAGGCAAAAAGAAGCTGATCTTGAGCGGCTTCCACGAATGTGCCCTCGCCGCTTTTGGCGCGTCGGCCATCGTCTTCCCGGACAAGAAGGTGATGCTGCAATACACCACCACGTCACCCAAACTGCATAAAGTACTGGGGGTGGAGACACCGGTGTTCAATACCTGAGTAAAATCCAGTTGCGTTTGAAAAAACGCATTCGCTAGGGGTGTTGCCGCAAACTTCGCGGTGACTGAGAAAGTCCCTTTGAACCTGATTGAGGTAATCCTCGCGCAGGGAAGCAACGTCAACCGTGGAAGTTGCCGGTGATGGTGTGCATCACAGCCACCGGCCAACACCCCAGACAAAGCCGACCTGCCACTTATTGCATGGAGCATTGATGGCAAATTCAACACTATCCCAAACCGGTTCAGGCAACCAGGCGCTGGCGCCTGTGGCGTCGAACGAGCGGGTTTTCGGGTTTCAACAACACATGTCGCTCTGGTTCAGCCTGGGCGTGGGCCTTTTGGTCATGCAGGTGGGGGCTTACCTGGTGCCGGCCGTGGGCCCGCGCGACGCGATGATCGCCATCGTGTTGGGGTCGGTCATCGGCGCAGGTTTGCTGGCCTGGACGGCCAAGCTGGGGGCTGATTCCGGCCTGACCAGCGCCGGTTTGATGCACCATACCTACGGCAGCCTGTTTGCCAAATTGCCGATCATCCTGAATATTGTGCAACTGGTTGGCTGGACAACATTTGAACTCGTCGTGATGCGCGACGGCACAGCGGCCGTTGCCAAACAGTCACTCGGTTTGGATTTGAGCGGATTTGGCGGCATCATCGCCACGACGGCAGTCTGGGGTGCTGTGTTGTGCGCACTGATTTCTGCCTCCATGCTGACCACCGTGCGGCGCTTCATCAGCCGATTTGCCCTGCCCTTGGTGATCATCTCCCTGGTGTGGCTCACCGTGCAATTTGGTGGGCAAATTGCGGCCAAAGGATTTGATGCGTTCTGGAACAACCCCGGCAAAGGTGGCATGGGTTTGTTGTCGGCGATGGATTTGGTCATCGCCATGCCCGTCTCATGGCTGCCTTTGATTGCCGACTACGCGCGCCACGGCAAAGATGGCAAGTCAGCCTTCAAAGGTACCTGGCTGGGGTACGCTATCGCCAACATTTGGTGTTACGCGCTGGGTGTGATGATCATCACTGTGGCCACGCCGGGCACTGACTTGGTCACGGCCTTGCTGCTGGCTCAAGGCGGTTTGATTGCGCTGGGTTTCATCCTGTTTGACGAGGTCGACAACGCTTATGGCGATGTCTATTCGGGTGCAGTGAACAGCCACAGCCTGTTTGCCGCCTGGAGTATTCGCCAGTGGGGTTTGGCGATTGCCGTGATGTGCAGTGTGTTGGCGCTGTTTTTGCCGATGCACAGTATTGAGCCCTTTTTGCTCATGCTCAGCTCAGTGTTCGTGCCGCTTTACGGCGTGATTTTGGGACGGATGGCGGGGCTCAGCTTCGCCAGCCCGAGCACAGCAAGTGCGGCAGCCACACCTGTGAATTGGACCGCCGCTGCAATCTGGATCGCGGGGATTGTGTTGTACCACGCGCTTGGCAAATTCGCACCCTATTTGGGTTCCGCTTTGCCCACACTGGCGTTCACCTTGGTGCTGGCTTGGTTGACGCGGCCCAAAGCCAACTAAGACTTCAACCAGGAAACGAATGTCGCAGCAACTTCATCGGCACGGGCGCATGGCCATGATTCAGCGGTCCGTGGCCCTGCCCGGTGTGCACGTCGGCACCCGATCGAATCGCTTCGAGAATGAAGGCGCGCGCCTGTTGGACGGCTGCGTCAAGCGGCTGCCCCAGCGCCAGGTAGGTCGCGATGGCGGACGACAAGGTACAACCCGTGCCGTGCACGTTGTGGCTGGCGATTCGTGTCGATTGCAGGGTGATGTGCGCCAAACCGCGCTGTGCCAGCACATCGACCACCAAGTCTCCGGCCAGGTGCCCGCCTTTAAGCAATGCGGCGTTGGCACCCAAAGCCAGCAGGTCACTGGCCGCGACGTCGAGATCAGCGATTTGCCGCAAGGGCCGCTTGAGCAACAAGGCGGCTTCGTCCAGGTTGGGTGTGACCACCAAGGCGCGGGGAAACAACTCGCGCACCAAGACTTTCACGGTGTCTTGCCCCACCAAGGTGTCGCCACTGGTGGCCACCATGACCGGGTCCAACACGACACGTGTCAGTTTGTAGTGGTCAATGGCCCACGCCACCACGTCGACAATCTCGGGCGAGTGCAACATGCCAATCTTGACGGCATCCGCGCCGATGTCATCCAGCACCGCCTGGATTTGCGCTTTCAAAATGTCCGCAGGAATGCCATGGATTGCCCGCACGCCCATCGTGTTTTGCGCCGTGATCGCGGTGATCGCTGTCATCCCGTAACAACCCAGCGCGCTGAAGGTTTTGAGATCGGCCTGAATGCCCGCGCCGCCGCCGCTGTCCGAGCCGGCAATGGTCAAAATGCGCGGGTAATGTATGCCTGACATTGCGCCCGTGTGCGCACCAGAAAGTGATGTTTTTGTCGATGCAGAGTTTGATGTATTTGCCATGCTGAAAATTATCGGCGCAATTCATACTCGCCATGTCCCCGCTTAGCCAACACATCGTGCTGGGTGCCGGGTTGATGGGGCGTTTGCTCGCGTTTGAGTTGGCTCGCCTTGGCCACGCTGTGCGCGTATTTGATGCGGGCGGGCCAGGGGCTGAAGGCTCAGCCGCGCGGGTAGCCGCTGCCATGTTGGCCCCCTTGGCTGAGTCTGCGGTGACTGAAGCGATGGTGGTGCGAATGGGCCTGCATGGATTGACGCGCTGGCCCGAGATCATTGCAAACCTGAGCCAGCCCGTATTTTTTGACCGCCAGGGCACCTTACTTCTGTGGCATCGGCAAGATGCGGCGGAAGCGGCACGACTGCGCCATCAGCTTGACGTCAACCAGAAAAGACTTCCGGCGCTGCCTGCGCCGCAAGCACTCGACGCGTCGGCCATTACCGCCCTGGAACCCGCTCTGGGGCGTCGATTCGCACAGGGCTTGCTTTTGCCAGGGGAGGGTCAACTCGATAACCGCGCCTTGCTCGACGCGCTGCTGGACGCGCTAGTGCATCTGAAAGTCGATTTGAACTGGCATGCCCCGCGTTCCCCTGCTGATTTTTTGCAAGGTAACCTCACGCCGTCTGGCTGGGTATTCGATTGCCGTGGCCTGGGCGCGCGCCCTGAGTGGCCCACACTGCGTGGGGTGCGCGGCGAGGTGATTCGTGTCCACGCGCCAGACGTTGAACTGGCACGACCCATTCGCCTGGTGCATCCACGTTATCCGCTGTATATCGCACCCAAACCGGGTCATGTGTTTGTAATTGGCGCCACCGAGATTGAATCCGACGACATGTCGCCCGCTAGCGTACGATCAACCCTGGAATTGCTCAGCGCGGCCTATTCGGTACACCCAGGATTTGCGGAAGCCCGCATTCTTGAAATCGCTACACAGTGCCGCCCGGCATTGCCGGACAATCTACCCGCTGTTCAGAAAATCGGCGCCAGGACAATACAAATCAACGGCCTGTATCGCCATGGTTTTTTGATCGCACCAGCCTTACTGGACATCGTGATGCAGCTCACAGAGGGTGCGCCTTCGCCACTTGCAGATGAATTGGGGTTGACCATTGAATCTGACCCTAACCAAGGGTCGCTGAAACCATGAAAGTCTCCATCAACGCCAAAAATTACGCCTTGCCAGCGCAGGCGAAGTTGCTTGACGCGATTGCGCTGATCCAGGCGGTGCCGCCCTTTGCCGTCGCCATCAACCTGCAGTTTGTGCCCAACAGCCACTATGCGCAAACCTCCTTGCAGGATGGCGACAAAATCGACATCATCCGGCCCGTCACCGGCGGCTGACCCGCTAAAAGACCCGCCAAAGGACCCACCACATTACCCGCCCATGCCACAACCCATTACGTCCGACCCGCTGATCCTGTACGGCCAGACCTTTGACAGCCGTCTGCTGCTGGGCACCTCACGTTACCCGTCACCTGCCATTCTGGAGGCAGCGGTGCGCTTGGCTCAGCCCGCGATGTTGACGGCGTCGTTGCGGCGGCAGAATTTGGGCGCACAAGTAACCGCTGAACCGGCCAACGCCAACCAATTTTGGGCGCAATTGCAAAAGCTGCAAGTACCGGTGTTGCCCAATACCGCCGGTTGCCATAGCGCGCAAGAAGCCATCACCACGGCACAGATGGCGCGCGAAGTATTTGCCACGCCCTGGATCAAGCTGGAGCTGATTGGTGACGATTACACCCTACAGCCCGACACCCTGAACCTGGTCGATGTCGCCAGCCGGTTGATCAAAGACGGCTTCAAAGTGCTGCCGTATTGCACCGAAGATCTGGTGTTGTGCCAACGCCTGGTGGATGTGGGTTGCAAAGCCGTGATGCCGTGGGCCGCGCCTATCGGCACCGGTAAAGGGCCGATCAACCCCTACGCCATGCGTGTCCTGCGCGAGCGTCTCTCTGTGCCAATGATCGTGGACGCCGGCTTGGGCCTGCCCTCACACGCCTGCCAGGTCATGGAGTGGGGTTATGACGCTGTGCTTCTCAATACCGCTGTGGCTTTGGCGCAAGACCCGGTGGCCATGGCTGGTGCTTTCGCCGATGCCGTGGGTGCAGGTCGCCGCGCTTTTTTGGCCGGCGCGATGGTCGAGCAAGCTTCCGCCCAGGCCAGCACGCCGGTGCTGGGCACGCCGTTTTGGCACCACACCTGAGCCTTGCGCATGCAACTTCTATCTATAACCGCCATGGCCGATGCGATTCGGCAAACCCACCTGTTAGCCATGGCGCTGCAGGTCACTTCGCCAGCAGAACCCGAGTTCACCCGTGACGAGCCGGTTTACCGCGCCGCCAAAACGGCCGCCGTGGCCCTCGGGTTCATCGCCATAGATGCCGAATGTGTAGCCCAAGCCTGGTACAAACAAGTGCTGCGCATCGGCGCTTTCGACGCCACCCAGTGGCCTAGTGAACCCGAAGACTTTGGTCTTCCCACATGGCCCAGAGGCCAAGCCTTTGCGCCCTGCCCCCAGCGTCTTGGCCTTTACGCTGTATTGCCAGATGCCGCCTGGGTCGCCCGCATGTCCCAAGCCGGTGTGCCCACCTTGCAATTGCGCTTCAAATCAGACGACACACAGGCTGTGGCCGCCCAGGTGCAGGCGTCAGTCGCTGCCGTTAAGGGCACATCCAGTCTGCTCTTCATCAACGACCACTGGCAAGCCGCCATTGAAGCCAGAGCTTACGGTGTGCATCTAGGACAGGAAGACCTGGACAGCGCCGACCTGAAAGCCATCCACCGGGCGGGTCTGCGCCTGGGCCTGAGCAGCCACGGCTACGCTGAAATGGTGAAAGCAGACCGCGTCAGCCCCAGCTACATCGCGATGGGGGCGGTGTTTCCGACGACGCTCAAACGTATGGCCACCGCGCCACAGGGCGTGGGTCGCCTCCATCACTATGCGCGGCTGATGCGCCACATCCCACAAGTCGCCATCGGCGGTATCGATGCCGCCAGCCTTGATGCGGTTCTGGCGACGGGTGTCGGCTCTGTCGCAGTGGTGCGGGCCATTACGGCATCGGACAAGCCCGAGCAGGTGGCGAGCGAGTGGATGGAAAAGATCAATTTCCGCTGAAGCTCTCCACGTCCGCTATCCTGCCCCTCATTGGCAAATCGCCCTTTTTTTCACGCTATAATGGAGGGCTTATTCCTCGATAGCTCAGTCGGTAGAGCGCCGGACTGTTAATCCGTAGGTCCCTGGTTCGAGCCCAGGTCGAGGAGCCAAATAAAAGAGCTAAACAAAGTCAAGGGGTTACGCCACAAGCGTAGCCCCTTTTTCTTTGGCTGGGTGTTTCAGCGAATGGCGGATTGGCGCCAGATCGATTCAGATCGCGGCGCGCCGGCATTCTTGAAAATTCCAGGGCAATTCAGCGGCAAGTCCACAGCATTCGCCGAACTTCCGCTCCCGATAAACTATGCTCCACAACACGCTATTCCAACCAACTCGATAGGCCACCCACCATGATTCTCGAACTCGCCGACATCAAAATCCACCCTGGCCAAAACGCCGCTTTTGAAGAGGCCATCCAACGCGGTGTGCGCGAGGTCGCCTCCAAAGCCAAAGGGTTTCAAGGCTTCAAAGTGAACCGGGGTATTGAGAGCAAAGACCGCTACCTCTTGCAGATTTTTTGGAATACGCTGGAAAACCACACGGTAGATTTCCGCCAAGGTCCGTTGTTTGCGCAATGGCGCGCCATTGTGGGGCCGTTTTTTAATGGGCCACCGACGGTGGAGCACTTTGAACTGGTCGCCAAATCGGACTAAAACCGTCTTCGGTGATCCGTGCATCGCGTCGATTCGGAAAATTTCACTGTTTATGCGGTATTTTTAAAAGTATAATGTATATTTATTGATCATTTTTGCCTAACAATATAATAGCATATTCTTGTTATTTTACGAGGCCTAAGCTTGACTATTGTTTGTATGGATATTTTGAAAATACATTTTAATGATTGAATCGCGACCTTCGCTTAAACCGCCAGCCCGTGTGTCGTCGATGTGCCCCACCGGGTTCGCCAAAAGAACCCATTGGCAATTTGTTCTAATCCCTGGGTATCGAATTTTTCTGGCGAAAGGATTTGCTTGTGAACGCTCCTCTTCCCCCTGAAGTCACAGAAGCCCAAGCCGTGCGCCAGCAAGTGCGCCAGCAAGTGCGCCAGGCACTGTATGACGAGATGTCGCCCTTGAACCTCACGCCCCTGTGGGAGGTATTGCACGGGTTGGTGCCGCTGCAACCGATCACGCCCTGCGTGGCCTGGTTATGGAGGTACGAGCAAGTGCGGCCATTTCTGATGCGTGCGGGCACAGCCATCACAGCAGAAGAGGCAGTGCGCCGCGTGCTGGTGCTGGAGAACCCGGCTTTGCGCGGCATGTCGCGCATCACGCAGTCGCTCTACGCGGGATTGCAGTTGATCCAACCCGGTGAGGTGGCCCCTGCACACCGGCACAGCCAAAGTGCGCTGCGTTTCATTGTGGAAGGCAGCGGCGCTTACACGGCAGTTGACGGCGAACGCACCACCATGCGCCCCGGTGACTTCATCACCACGCCGAGCTGGACTTTCCACGACCACGGTAACGACGCCAGCGCGCCGGTGATCTGGCTCGATGGCCTGGACGTGCCTTTGGTGGCGCATCTGGACGCCGGTTTTGCCGAAAACGCCACGACGAAAACGCAGTTTGTCAGCAAAGCCGAAGGCAGCAGTTACGCGCGTTACGGCTACAACATGGCGCCCGTGCGCGACACCAACGCCATGGGCCAAACCTCGCCGATCTTCAATTACCCTTACGAGCGTTCGCGTGAGGCGCTGCACCAGCTGGAGCGCGACGCGCCCGTGGACGCCTGGGACGGCGTCAAGCTGCGCTACATCAACCCGCTGACGGGCGGCTCGGTGATGCCGACGATGGGCACCTTCATGCAGCGCTTGCCTGCCGGGTTTGATGGCAAGGGCTATCGGCAGACCGACGGCGCGATCTTCAGCGTGGTCGAGGGTGCGGGTACTGCGTACATTGATTCGCACCACGGTTCGGTACGATTGGACTTTGGCCCACGCGACCATTTTGTCGTGCCGTCCTGGCACACCCTGCGCCTCGCTTCCGAGCCGGGTTGTGTGTTGTTCAGTTTTTCAGACCGCCCGGTGCATCAGGCGCTGGGTTTACACAGAGAAGAGAGATTGCCATGAGGAGTTTTGCATGAGTCTTGTGATTTCCGCCATCCCCC